>CANDQP010000099.1 GCA_947388185.1 uncultured Dorea sp.
GTGCATCGTGGATATTCTGCTTGGAATCGTCTCTGAAAATGAGTGTGTACGGTGTGGAAAATGCGTATTTGGATATGAAGGGGTCACGCAGCTTCAGATGATTCTTGGTGATATTACGGAGAAGAAGGGAAAGAGTACGGATCTGACACAGATGCACAAGCTATGTGAGATGATGAAGACCCAGTCGCTTTGCGAGACAGGGGAAGAGATTGCAGATGCGGTTCATGACGCGATCGAGACATACCGGCAGGATTTTGAAGACCACATCGGGAAGAAAGGATGCAGGGCAGGGGTGTGCAGGAAGTTCATGACTTACCATATCCTTGCGGACAAATGCACCGGATGCGGCGAGTGTATAGATGCCTGTGATGATGAAGCGATTATCGGAAAAAATAAGTTCGTACATATTATTGACCAGCAGGAATGCATTCAGTGCGGAGCATGTATGGACGCCTGCGGGGAAGAAGCGGTTGTCCGGGCGGGAGCAGTCAAGCCAAGATGCCCCAAACGTCCGATCCTGTGCAAGCGCCGGTGAAATATATAAAAAGATGAAAGGAAGACAGATTATGGTTACTTTAGGTAAATATGGGAGAAGTGTGTCTATTATCGGCGTTGGCTGTACGCCGTTCATGTATACGGTAGATCACCCGGAGACCAACGGTCTTACGGAAGGTGAAATGTTCGGATATGCGGCGCTTAAGGCTATGGAGGATGCAGGGGTCAACCCCCAGGATGTTGATTTTTATTTCCACGGCGAGGCAAGTCCGCTGAACGGGTCGAATTATCTGACGCCGAATGTGCAGATCGCTAACTGGTTTGGAATGAAAGGGAAAGGGTCTATCCACCATTCAGAGGCGTGCTGTACCGGTTATCTTGCGATCGAGCAGGCTGCCAACGCAGTTGCGTCCGGCAAATACGACTGTGTCCTGACAGGGGCGGTTGAATTCGGCGACAGTTCGCCTTTCCCGGCAGACAGTGTTGAAACTCCAAAACATCCGTATAAGAGAGAAGGTCACCATGGATAAGTTCTTGAAAACAACGTCCTGGCTTTATGACCGTGCCTATACCAGGAGTCTGATGGCAGGTCAGGAATTGATCTATGACGATGCGGCGGAATGGTATGTAAGGACCAGAGGGATCACAGCAGAGCAGATGAACGACACGCTGAACGGGATGTGCATTAATAATAGAAGAAATGCTTCCGTCAATCCGCTTGCGATTGAGAGAAGAACCTACGAATCGTTGGCAGAAGAGGCGGGCATGACGCTGGATGAATATATGAATTCGGCATATAACCCCAGAATGGGAGATTTCTTGCGTTCAGGCGGTGTGGAATTGAAATGTGACGGAGCGGCTGCTGCGATCGTATGTGCGACGGAGAAGATCCCGGAGATCGCGAAGAATCTGAAGCATAAGCCAATCGAGATACTGGGGATCGGAAGCGCGGCCTGCGAAGCAACGACTCCGCATTTTGAAGTACGGGCTACGGAAGAAGCGGTGCGCCAGGTATATGAATTGACCGGACTGTCTGGAGAAGACCTGGATCTGTTCTATGCGAATGATTTTATCATTACTTCCCATCTGGTATCTGCCGAGATCGCGGGTTACCTTCCGTACGGCGAAGGCTGGAAGTATATCTGCGAAGGACGTACAGCGTGGGACGGCGACAAGCCTATCAACACAAACGGCGGTCGTACTTCCTTCGGACACGCGCATGCGGCTTCAGGACTTGCAGATATGTATGAAGCATGCAAGCAGCTCTGGGGCGAGTGCGGCGACCATCAGGTGAAGGTTGCGCCGAGGACGGCAATGCTCAGGGGATACGGCGGAGCACAGAATGTTGCTGCGGTTGTGATCCGTACGATGGAAGACTAGGAGGTGTGAAGTATGAGTATCAAATTAGAAAAGGTAGTTCAGAGATTCTATGAGGGACTGGAGGAAGGAAAGTTTCTTGGGAGAAAATGTCCCAAGTGCGGGAATGTAGAATTCCCGCCGGTCTATGCCTGCAATGCGTGCGGGAATTATGAGACGGAGTGGTATGAGATCAGCGGCAATGCGAAGCTGCATTCTATCGTGCTTCCGGCGGCGCTTTCCTCAAAACCGGAATATAAGAAATTAGGCAAATACGCATACGGTGAAGTGGAGCTTAATGAGGGAACGAGGCTGAATGCGGTCGTCCGCGGGATCAGCAAGAAGAACAGAGCCGAGATTACCGCGAAGCTTCCTCTTAATTGCCATGCGGCGGTATTTGAGCGGGAAGGCGGATTCAAGACGGTTGTATTTGATCTTGATGAATAAATGGACAGTTGTAATGGCTGTAAAAAAGATAGAAGAAAAGGAGACAGGAATTATGGATAGAAAAGAATTAGAGACACAGGTGATCAGTATGGTGGCAGCTTCTTATAAAAGGGATGCGGCCGAGCTTACTACAGCGACTTTGTTCAAGGAAGAACTTGGCGGCGCGTCTATACAGATGGTGGCGCTGGTATCTGAGATTGAGAATGAGCTGGATGTGGAATTGATGCTGGCGGACGCAAGCGGGTGCGCTACGATCGGAGATCTGGTAGATCTGGTCGAAGGGGAGATGTAGGACATGAGCGTATTGGATCAGATTTACCAGAAAGCGAAGGAAAATCCCAGAAAAGTGGTATTTCCAGAGGCAATGAATGAGAAGATGCTGCAGGCCGCATACGAGACCGGGAAGGAAGGTTATATAATTCCGGTACTTGTGGGTGACAAAGAAGAGATAAAAGCCGCAGCAGCAGAGAGAGGTTATGAGGAAGAGGTCTTTGAGATCGCGGACATTCATGACGAAGAGTACAGGAAGACTTTAATCGACCGGTACGTGGCGCTTCCCTGGACGCTTCTGAAGGAAAAGGCTCTGAACCGGCGTATGCAGAATCCGCTCTATTATGCGATGGTCATGCAGGCAGTCGGCGAAGCTGACGTAACCTTTGCGGGAATAGATAACACAACCGGAGACGTATTGCTGGCGGGACAGATGATCATTGGGCTTAAGGAAGGAATCAGCACGGTTTCCAGTATCGGTCTGTGCGATATCCCTGGATTTAAGGGGAGCGAGGGGTCACTTCTTGCGATCGGAGACAGTGCAGTGTGTACGAATCCAGACGCAAAGCAGCTTGCGGACATAGCGATCTCTGCCTGTGATACGGTAACGGCTCTGTTAGGCTGGGAACCCAGGTGCGCCATGGTCAGCTATTCCACCCTTGGAAGCGGGCAGGGCGAACTGATCGACAAAGTGACGGAGGCAGTGAAGCTTGCCAATGAACAGCGCCCGGATCTTGCGATCGACGGAGAATTCCAGTTTGACGCCGCTATTTCACCGGCAGTTGCAGAGAAAAAGGTGAATAGGGAGAGCAAGGTCGCCGGGAAGGCGAATATTGTGATATGGCCGGACCTCAATGTAGGAAACGTAGGCGTGAAGCTGATCCAGCAATTTGGACACGCAGACGCCTACGGGCCGATGCTGCAGGGATTCAATAAGGTCGTATGCGACTGCTCAAGAGGCGCGCCGGTCTCCGAGATCAAGGGAAATATTGTGATAAGCGCCGTGCGTGCGGCGGGAAGCAGAAAGACCGAAACAGAAAAAGGAGAAAACGCATGATGCACTATAAAGTCTTAGCAATTAATCCTGGTTCTACTTCCACGAAGATAGCGCTGTTTCGGGATGAAGAATGCATTTATACAAAGAACGTATCTCACGATGCCAGTGAGCTTGCCGGTTTTCCGTCTATCCCGGATCAGCTTCCCTACAGGAGAGATATGATTTTGAAATTATTGAAAGAAGCAGAAGTCTCATTGGAGGATATAGATGTATTTGTGGGAAGAGGCGGCGGTCTTCTTGCCATGGAGGGCGGGACCTATAGAGTATCAGAATTGATGCTTGACCATGCAAGGCGATGCGCCAACGGCGTGATTCATCCGGCAGCTCTTGGATCTCAGCTTGCAAATGAATTTGCCGTAAAATACGGCGCAAAGGCGATGGTCGTGAATCCGCCGGACGTAGATGAACTTCAGGAGCTGGCCAGAATGACGGGAATCAGGGGCGTGAACCGGAATGTTCATTTACATGCGCTGAACTTAAAGGAAACCGCGATCAGACATAGTAAAAATGTACTGAAAAGAAGTTATGAGGATTGTAATTATATCGTATGCCACATTGGCGGCGGGATTTCTATCTCTGCGCATCGCAGGGGAAGAATGATTGACGGCTATGACATCGTAGGCGGAGAAGGACCGATGGCCCCTACAAGATGCGGAAGCGTTTCAGTCTCAGATCTTCTGGAATATATGGAGAAAAATCAGATGAGTCCTTCGGATGTAAAGAAGTTGTGTACCAGGAGCGGAGGATTCGTTAGTCATGTGGGGATTTCGGACGCAGTGGAACTTACTGAGCGCGCCGGAAAGGGCGATAAGTATGCCAGGATGCTGTGGAATACCATGATCTATCAGATCGAGAAGGGAATCGGCGCTATGGCGGCAGTCCTTAACGGCAGGGTTGACGGGATCCTGCTTGGCGGCGGCATGGTACACAGTGATGATCTGGTGGCGCAGATCACGGAAAGCTGTTCCTTTATCGCGCCGGTGACTGCTTATCCGGGAGAATTTGAGATGGAAGCAATGGCGGCAGGTGCGATCCGTGTGCTGAAGGGTGAAGAGAGCCTGAAAGAATATACGGGGGAACCCGTGTGGAGCGGCTTTGAGTGGGACGCCTGCGGATAAGATCCAATAATGCAAAGAAGAGAGGCAGGTTATATGGATAAGGATTTGAGAAAAATTAATATGCTGACCTTAGCATTTGGTATAGCGTTTATGCCGCCGATATGGGCAGTGGCGGCGCCGTATATAGGCGTCAGCACAGGCGCGGTTGCACTGATCTGCGCCGGGCTGTATGTGGCAAACGGCAATGAAAGGAAGGATGCGCTGAGAATCACGGCGGGTTTTATCGCCGGTGATATATGGGCGGTTCTGGCTATCTGGATCATGGAGACTATTTCATGGAATCCGAATGTAGAATTGTATATTACACTGTTTGTTATGGGCGGGACTGCTGTAATGATAGGTGAAACTTTTTCAAAGGTATTCTATACGCCTGCCTGGCTCTGCGGATGGGCGATCGGCCTCACCGTCATGGGGCCTGTGAAGGTGTCGGAGCTGGGTATGCTTCCGGTTGAGATCGGAGCGGCTATGGCAGCGGGAGTATTCTATGTCGGTGTAGGCGTGGATGCCTTTCAGAAATTATTAATACATAAAATAACGAAATGATGAGAGAAGGAGTGTCGGGAAAGCGTATTTTCTGGCACTTCCGTTCATTTATATAACATGATACTCAAAAGGTCACGTGTGGCTTTGAGACGCGCAAAATACCTTTTGATGCTTTCGGCATAGCATGACATATAGAAAAAGTAAGGAGTGGGAAGTTTATGACAAAAAGAGACGGTATCGATCTGAGTAAGAGACGCTGGCTTGTACTGTTGGCAAGCTGTGCCATCAATCTATGTATCGGCGCGCTGTATGCGTGGAGCGTATTTGCTGCGCCGATGGCGGCGGAGCTTACCCAGGTTACGGGAAGAGAGCTGACGGCGGCAGATTTGTCTATTGTGTTTTCGGTAGGTAATGGACTGGGTTTCATCACCATGATAGGAGGTGGATTCCTGGACAAGACCATAGGGCCGAAATGGGTAATTCTGATTGGCGGAGTTTTATTTGGTTTGGGGTTCGTAATCTGCGGTTTTGCATCGAATGTTATGATGCTTGTGGTTGGATATGGGTTATTCAGCGGCCTTGCAATGGGACTTGCTTATGGATGTACCATCAGCAATTCGGTAAAATTTTTCCCGGATAAGGCAGGGCTGGTCGGAGGGATCGCAACGGCGTCGTACGGAATATCTTCTGTAATTGTACCGCCGGTTGCCAATGTCTTGATCGAGCGGTTGGGGGTAAGCAGAGCATTTCTTGTAATGGGTGTTGTGATTATCCTGGTGGTAGGCGTCTTCTCGCAGATGATCGTAAAGTGTCCGGAAGGGTACCGGCCGGATCATTGGACACCGCCGGCAGAAGAGAAAGCAATGAACCGGGGAAATAATAAGACAAGCCAGGTGGCAGACAGAGATTGGAAGGAGATGCTTCGTACGCCGATTTTCTACAATATGCTCATTATGCTGTTTTTTGGGGCGGTTCTTGGGATGATGTCAATCTCGCAGGCGTCGAATATTGCACAGACGATGCTCGGCATGACTCCGGCAAGGGCAGCGATCGTCGTGTCTGTATTGGCATTGTTTAATACCTTCGGCAGGATCGCGGCAGGGATGATATCAGATAAAATCGGCTGTATCGGGACGTTAAGAGGAGTGTTTGCTGCTGCTGTCGCGGCGATGATCATCCTCTATATCAGCGGCAATGGGTATACGTTGTTATTCTATGTGGGAATATGTATGGTAGGGATATGTTTTGGTTCATTTATGGGAGTTTATCCAAGCTTTACTGCATCACAATTCGGCTCTGAAAATGCCAGTGTAAATTATGGTATCATGTTTATCGGGTTCAATATGGCAGGCTTGGCAGGACCGATCATAGTAAGCAGAATATTCCAACAGACAGGGGATTACAGGAATGTCTTTCTCACTGCATTGTTGTTCGCGGTGATCGGGCTTATGCTGTCTTTTGTCTATAGCAGGATTAAAAATAGGTATTGACAATCATGAATCCGCTCATTATAATACCCCTGCTTAAAGCCATATCAGAATGAATTAACCAAATGGAAAATCGGGGGAGAACAGTCATGGTCTTAGACAGCATCGAAGAAAACGGTATAGAAGTCATATTCTCATATTTTCCTGCGTGGGAAATGTTCTTCTCCATGCATGTACTTGCCGGTCCGGATCACCATATGGGCAGGCAGAAATGGCAGCAATCAGTGGAAGAGAAGAATCCGGGTCTTACAGGAGAGATCCGGAGCCTTCAGGATCTCACCCAGGGATGGACGCTTCTGATCGATATACCCGCCTGGGATACATTGCGTCAGATGGAGATTCCTGAGTTATTGTCATTCTTGCGTAAGAAGAATATCTATGAGTGGAATGAGATGATTCTGCCGTTTGGAAAGCAGATGAGTATAGCAGAACGAGACCGTGTTCTTAGCACGGCAGGCGAATACTATCGGCTGGTGTTCGAGAGAGAAGAGATGGTTCTAAGGCCTTATATCAGCCGGATTCTCAGGGAAGAGAGACAAATCTGCATAGAGAAGGGAGTCTTCGGCTGGTGCCGGAGGATCCATCCAAGGTTGATTGTGAGGGAGGATGATCTTACCTATCTCAAGAACCGGGAGTACACATTTAAGAAGAAGGATATCCGGAGGATCTATGCGTCAGTAAGTACGTTTGTCACACCGCACCTGTGGCTGTATGAAGAAGCACAGACATTAGACGTGGTCAAAGGGATCCAGGTAGAGCGGTCAAAGGGTGAGATCCCGGATGATCTGGTGCAGGTCTTCAAGGCGCTGTCGAATCCCAACAGGCTTAAGTTAGTGAAGCTGCTGCTTAAAGATGTCCATACCATACAGGACTTATCCCGCTGCCTGTCTGTCAGTGAGGCGGGAGTGTTCAAGCATCTGAAAGTGCTGGATGATGCAGGGCTGGTAGTAAAGAAGAGGAGAGGAGCATATGTGGAATATCATTTCCAGACGGAAAGGATTGATTTTATCCCGTATGCGTTCTATGAGATTATGGGGTGAGATTATGTGGCGGGTTATATTTTCAACTTACAGGAAGAACAGGATCGGAATCTTAAGGGCCGTGCCGTGGTCATTCATGGTTTCAAGGATTATTACCGGGGTGACCCAGATTATATTTCCCTATTTTATGTATCACTATTTTATCCGAGGGAATCTGAACAGTGAGTTCCATGAGTATACCAACGGAGCAGATTATATGACTTATATTGTACTGGGGGCTGCGTTGAATGTACTGGCGGTATCCACGCTTATGAATATCGGCAGGGCGCTGATCACGGAACTAAGAGAGGGAACGTTGGAGACACTTCTGATGACGCCGATGTCAAGGGCTGCGTATTTTGCGGGATGCCTCCTGGAGCAGACAACAAGGGCGTTGCTGGAATTCGGGGTTGTGATGGCGGTAGGTGCGCTGGCAGGAGCGGATCTGAGATATCTATTCTCAGCGCCGGCAATTACTGCAGTCCTGCTGGCAGTTCATAGTTTCTTCTGTATGGGGATTACCTTGTCGGCAGTGATGCTGCATACCAGGGATACTTATCTGACACAGAATACATTGTTTATAGCGATGAATCTGGTGTGCGGAATTATGTACCCAATCCAGTATCTTCCAGCGGTACTTCAGCGCGCAGCGCAGATATTCCCGTTGACACCGGCTGTCAGCTTGTTTCGGAATGTGGTGATCGAACATCAGAGCTTGCTGGGAAATGCGGGGCTGATTCTGCAGATTGTATTGCTGTCCGGGGTATACCTGATGATTGGGACAGTGTGGTATAAGAGGATGGAGCCCAAGCTGCTTGAGAGCGTATTTGGGTAGGAACGCCAGGATATGCGGTGCTGCAGAATAAAAAAATTCAGAAAAATATCTTATGTTTTTGCATATTTTACTGAAAAATACTATCAAAGGTATATTGATGCTTAAAGCAGGATATATTGGATAGGATGTTGCTGGCAGACGCATTGATTGGGGGTGACGGAAATGGAAGTAAGCGTATTTGAACTTTTGGCAGCAGCCAGAGAGATCCAGGGGACCGATTATGTAGACGGCGACGGGATCATGTGCGGCAAAAGATATGATGAACAGACTGCCCATATGATTGAATTTTCTTCTTTAGAAGGGAAGGACAGTCCGGTAAGGAAGAGCAGATACCACAGAAGCTTTCTGACGGATGATGGTTACAGGCAGGCCCTCGCAAGAGAAGCACAGGGGGAGATACGGATCATCCGGTATGCAAGACTGAACGGTGATGCTCTCAGCTATAAGGCTTCTTGTAAGATGGAGGATGGGAGCACAGCCGGCAGTAGGCTGTAGTTATATCATTCCACGAAAGAATGGCTCAGAATATAGAATTCTTCCTGTGAAGGTGTGTGTTTGCGTTCTTTTGGGGGCAGGGTATCGTCATAAGCGTTCGCTTTTTCAGGCAGCACTTCCATCACGGGGCTGTCTTTGTAGTACCACTTCCGGCCATCCAGCGCCCCCGGTTTCAGTTCCTTTGCCAACATGGCAGCCGGGAACTTGCCGCCTTTCACACAGACATTGAGCTTCTTGCAGCTTACAAATCCACTGGAGACATAATTAGACGGTGCTCCGAAAATGACTACCGTATCATATCCCATAGCCGCTGCTTTTTCGAAGGAATGCTGAATAAGCAGCTTTCCATAACCTCTGCGCTGATATTCCGGTTCTATACAAAGCGGCCCAAAAGTCAGAATATTTTTTACATTCCCATTATCATCTGTCAGGGTCGCCTTTGTGTACATAATATTTCCAATAACCACACCATCAAGCTCTAATACGAAATCCAGTTCCTGGATAAAATCTTTATGTTCCCGCATTGTATGGACAAGATAATGTTCTACACATCCTGGTACATACAAATTATAAAATGCATTTCGTGTTATATTTTCTACGGTTTCATAGTCCCTTGGTTCTTCATTGCGGATATTTAACATTTTTAGTTCCTCCAAATTCGTAAACAGGTTAGTACATCGTTTATTAGTTATATTCTAACACATCTTTAAATTTATTTCATCCATATTGACAAAAGTACGAAACATCTCTATAATACACGCGCCTAAAGCAAGAATAGAAGTAATTAACTAATTTGTAAATCATTCTCTTGCTTATAAGTTATTCGGATAAAGGAGGGCATGTGATGTGCAGCGAAGTGAGGGATGGGACTGAGAATCAGGAAGCGGGGAAGATAGTCGCCAGGCATTTGGTGAAAGATTATATCTTAAAAGAAAATAAGGGACTGTTTGTCCGTAAGCAGAAAAAAGTGATCCATGCGGTGAAGGACATATCGCTTCAGATTCCCCGGGGAAAAATAACCGGAGTCTTAGGTATTAACGGTGCGGGAAAGACAACGACGATCCGTATGCTTGCATCTGTTATAGCTCCGACGTCGGGCAGCCTGACCATGAATGGAGTCGATGCCGTGAAGAATCACCTGTGGGTGAAAGAGCGGATCAACATGATCTCAGGCGGAGAGAGGAATCTCTACTGGAGATTGACTGCCAGGGAGAATCTCAGATATTTTGGCAGTCTGTATGGATTGAGCGGAACCGGACTGAGTGAAAAGATTGCGTATCTGTTAAAGATCGTGAGATTGGAAGACGCCGCGGATATTCCGGTGGAGAGGTTTTCAAAGGGGATGAAGCAGCGCCTGCAGATTGCCAGAGGACTGATCAATGATCCGGAGTACCTTTTTATGGACGAACCGACGCTGGGCCTGGACATTGTGATTGCGAAAGAGATCCGGGAACTGGTCTTAGAACTGGCGAAGAAGGAGAAGAAGGGAATATTACTGACGACCCACTATATCCAGGAGGCGGAGGAACTCTGTGATTATATCTATGTTTTGGATAAGGGAGAGATCATCGCACAGGGAACCAAGGAAGAACTGAAAGAGCTTTTTCTATATAAGCCGTGGCTGCTGATACAGGTGAAACCGCATGATAACCAGAACTATGAGGATATAATCAGAGCGGTGAAGGCGGATGAAGAGATAGATCAAGATATAGAGATTGTAACGGAAGATGCAGGTGAAAAGATAAAGGTCACAGGCGAGGCAAATACCTGGTTAAGTGTCCTGAATTTGCTGACGAAGCAGCAGATCGAGGTGACCGGCCTGAGTATACAGGAGCCGGAACTGGAAGAAGTATTAATGAAGATTATCGGTAACAGTTCAGATGAGTATCGATCTGTCAAGGGGTGCAAGCAATGAAGAAAAGTCTGTTAGTAATTAAAGCGGAAATATTCAAGCAGCAGAGACACGATTATCATTCGGCGTTTATCTGGTTCTCTCTGCTTGTCTGGCCTGTTTTGGGATTCCTGGAAGTCTATTATTCATACAAACCATTTGAGTTCACCGGATACATGGGGATGGCGGACGGCAAGGAATTATTAGCATTTCTGGGAACCGGATACATGGCGTATACCTGTTTCTGGTCCATGGTTCAGAATGCATGGTCTATGGCGAATCAGGAGCGTAAGGGCGGCACGCTTGAGATCACATTCCTTACGCCGGCAAACAGGCTTGCAATGTGTTATGGGAAAGCTTTGGGTGCGCTCATACAGGAGGTCTGGATGTTCTGCTGCTTTTGTGTATTTATTCTGATTTATACAGGCACGATTGGTTTTGATAATCTGATCATGTTACCGTTCATTTTCTTGCTGTTGATCGTTTCATCAACAATCTGGGGCGGTATGCTGAATACTGTTTTTCTGTTTTCCAGAGATGCGTCCATCATCATGGATATCTTTGATACGCCTATGGTACTGTTCTCCGGAAGCCGGATTCCGGTCAGAAGCTTCCCGCAGTGGGCGAAGCTGCTTTCACTGATCTTTCCGCTGACATATTGCATTAATATTACGCGGTTTGTGCTTAATGTACAGGAGAGAAAAGGGTGGATCGGCGATATGGCCGGGTTGGCAGTCTGTCTGGGAGTGATGATCGTGATCACGCTTGTCCTGGTGCGGAAGGCTGAGCGGCATAACAGGGAGACAGGGGAACTGCAGTTTTATTAGAATCTTCTCTTGACATATGGTGAAATGTGGAATATACTAACACCAACTTAAATGGTAGGTATTAGGAAAAGAATGGAACAGTAAAGTAACCGTGAAATAGGGGGGATTGTTATGTCAAATATATATACATCCGTCGATCAGCTGATCGGCAGAACACCGCTTCTGGAACTGACTCATATAGAAGAAGCCTGTCATCTGAAGGCAAGAATCCTTGCGAAGCTTGAATATCTGAATCCGGCGGGCTCCGTCAAGGACCGTGTGGCAAAGATGATGATCGAGGAAGCGGAAAAAACAGGGAGATTAGGGCCGGGTTCGGTCATTATCGAACCGACGTCCGGCAATACGGGAATTGGCCTTGCCGCTGTTGCCGCCGCGCGGGGGTACAGGATCATCATTGTCATGCCTGAGACAATGTCCGTGGAACGGCGTCAGCTTATGAAAGCCTATGGCGCCGAACTGGTGCTGACCGAAGGCGCCAGAGGGATGAAGGGCGCCATTGACAAAGCGGAGGAACTGGCTGCTGAGATTCCGGGAAGCTTTCTTCCCGGGCAGTTCGTGAATCCTGCCAATCCGAAAGCGCACAGGATGGGCACGGGCCCTGAGATCTACGAGGATACGGACGGGAAAGTGGATATCTTTGTTGCGGGTGCGGGGACCGGCGGAACCATAACTGGTGTCGGCGAGTATCTCAAATCAAAGAAGCCTTCTGTCAGGATTGTTGCTGTAGAGCCGGCTTCCTCTGCCGTACTCTCCGGCGGTGAGGCGGGACCTCATAAGATTCAGGGGATTGGCGCGGGATTTGTTCCCGAAGTCCTGAATACGGCAATCTATGATGAGGTCATGCCGGTCTCTGATGAAGACGCATTTGCGGCAGGAAGGCTTGTCGGCAGGAGAGAAGGCATCCTTGCAGGCATCTCTTCCGGTGCGGCGGTTTTCGCGGCAGTGGAGCAGGCGAAGCGTCCAGAGAATGAGGG
>CANDQP010000100.1 GCA_947388185.1 uncultured Dorea sp.
ATCCAGAGCGACATCCAGGCAACGATACGGCCCAAGGGGGGACATTTTATCACACAGATCAGACGGGTCCATAGTACGGGCTTCAACTATGACCGGCTGGATTATCTCAACAATCTGTCCAGGTATATCTGCAAGGAAAAGCCATCCGTAGAAGAGATCCATGAGAAATATCTGGAAGTGTTAAACCGTAAGCCCCAGCCCCGGTATCTGCAGTATGTAGCGGCTATTTTAGGCGGCGTGGGCTTCGGCGTGTATTTCGGGTGCGACTGGCTGGATACCCTTGTGGCGGTCGTGATCTGTGCGGTTGTGGAGGTGTATCTGGGCAATATCCTGGATAAGAAGGAGCACAGCCTTGTAGTGTATAATCTTGTGATCGCGTTTCTGTCTTCCGCAGCGGTATTTCTGGCCGGGAAATCCGGGCTTGGGCACCATCCGGACCGGATCGTGCTGGGGCTTAATATGGTTCTGATCAGCGGGCTTGGGGTCGCCAACGGGATCCGGGATGTACTGAAGCGTGCGTATTTGTCCGGAATCATCAATATCATGAACGCCTGCCTGGGCGCGATCGCAATCGCCTGCGGGACAGGGCTTGCCATGCTGCTTTTCAAGGGGGATATGTATGAGATGTATATAGCTCCGAATATTGCGGTACAGCTGATCTCTTGCGGGGTGGCGAGTATGGGCTTCGCCCTGGTATTCAAGGCTGCGGTCTTGCAGTCTTTCTACGCCGGGATCGGAGGAGCGGTCAACTGTGCCTGCTATGTGCTGGTACTGAACCTTCACGGGAATGATTTTATGGCGGTGATGGCGGGAGCGGCTTTCGTGGCGGCTTATGCATATCGGATGTCCCGGATTCACCGTGCTCCGGCAACCATATTTTTGACGACATCCATTATGCCGGTGATTCCCGGGGCAACTCTGTTCTATCTGATGCATGGATTGGTTCAGTCTGATTACGCGTTGGCGTCCGGGCAGACGATTCTGTTGGCGCAGACCTGCCTGGCAGTTGCATTTGGATTCTTGATCGTGGAGATCGTAATGCGGTATGTGGGAGAGAAGAGGTAGCGTTCGGAAACATTTAATAAAAGCACGCAAAATATTGCGTGCTTTTATGTTTTGTGGTACGATATACCAGTAGTAAATGTACCAAAAAGCAAGGAGAATGATTATGGCAGTAACAATACAGCAGATAGCGGAAGCGGCCGGAGTATCAAGAGGAACCGTAGACAGGGCGCTGAATAACCGGGGGCGGATCAATCCTGAGGTGGCGGAGCAGATCAGACAGATCGCAGAGGAGATGGGGTATGTCCCTAAGAACAGGAAGCGGTCTGCGGCCTTGAAAGGGAAGATCCGGATCGGCGTTGTCACACAGCTTGCCAGGTCTTCCTTCATGCTGGAGGTGAACCGCGGGATCCGGCAGGCGGCGGAAGAGCTTAGGGAGAAAGGGATAGAGCTTCTTGTAAGAGAGGGCTTATCCGTAGATGAAGAGGAGCAGTTAAGCGCCATAGATGCGTTGGTCAAAACGGGAATCCAGGGCCTGGCGGTAATGCCGGTAGATTGTGAGAGCATCCGCATGAAGCTGAACTGGCTGATTGAAGAGAAGAGAATCCCTGTCGTGACCTTTAATTCGGACATTGTCGGAACCAAAAGGAGCTGCTATGTGGGAATGGATAACCGCAAGAGCGGGCGCACCGCGGCGGGACTTCTGGGAATGCTGACCGGAGGAGCCGGCAAAGTTCTTGTGATCACGGGATTCTTCAGCAATCATGTGAATAATGAGCGTGTGGACGGTTTCGTGGAGGAATTGAAGAACGCCTATCCCAGGCTTGAGCTTGCGGGCGTGCAGGGAAGCTTTGACGACTCGGAAGAAGTAGATAAGATTATCAGGAATACATTACTGAACATGCCGGGAATCAACGGTATCTTTGTCGCTTCCGGCGGGCAGGAAGGAATCGCGAGGGCCTATGAGGAGCTGAAGCTTGAGAGACGTCCGTTTACCGTTATTTATGACCTTACACCCAATAACCGGAAAGCGCTTGAGGATGATGTGGCAGACTTCCTGATCGATCAGGAGGCGTATGTACAAGGCTATCAGCCGCCGCTGATACTGGCGGATATCCTGCTGAAGGATAAGAAGGTAGCAGAGGAATTCCAGTATACGGATATCAATATCAAGACCAAATATAATATATAACTTTACAGAAGGATACAAAAGGGAGGATAGTTCACTTGGAAACTACAGAATCAAAGACAGAGAATAAAGCGGCGGGGATTGATTTCCTGAATGAGGGGATCTTCCTGCCAATGCTGCGTTTTACGGTTCCGATCTTATTTTCCGTGCTGTTTCAGCAGCTTTATAATACCGTCGATACTCTGATCGTCGGGCACACGTTGGGGGAGACGGCATTGGCGGCGATCGGCGCCGCCGTACCGATCTATGATCTGCTGATCGGATTTGCCCTGGGATTCGGCAATGGTTTGTCTATCGTGACAGCCAGATGCTACGGAGCCGATAACAGACGGATGCTGAAGAATTCGGTTGCGGCGTCCATTGTGATCGGCCAGGCGGTCGTGGCAGTGCTTACCATTCTGTCGCAGGTTATCATGATTCCGCTGCTTCGTCTGTTACATACACCCCCTGAGATCATGGGGGAAGCATACCGTTATATCTCGATCATCACATTATTTACCCTAGTGATGTTCGCATATAACCTGTGTGCCGGAATACTCCGGGCAGTGGGGAACAGCATCATGCCGCTTGTATTTCTTATCGTTTCCTCCCTGGCCAATATACTGTTGGATTATGTGTTTATTGCCGTGCTTGGAAGAGGTCTTGGAGGCGCTGCGGAGGCGACGGTGATCGCCCAGGGGATCTCTGTTTTGCTGTGTCTGGTTTATATTAAGAAAAGAGTTCCCATGCTGATTCCGGGCAGGGAGAACTTCAAGGCGGACGGGGCGCTGTATAAGGAGATGACGGCGCAGGGATTGTCCATGGGCTTCATGAGCTGCTTCGTCTCGGCGGGAAGCGTGATCCTCCAGTCCGGGATCAACGGCCTGGGTTATCTGTATATTGCGGCGCATACGGCTGCAAGGAGACTCTATCAGTTCTGTATGATCCCGTTTATCGCCATGACCCAGACGATCAATACATTCGTTTCCCAGAATTACGGGGCCAGAAAGCCCGGAAGGATCCGCAGGGCGGTGAAGTATTCCTATCTGTACGCGGCGGCAATGGCTGTCCTGGTCACGGTTCTGGTCTGGCAATTTGCACCGGCGCTGATTCGGTGGATCTCAGGCTCTGACGAAGAGCTGGTCTTAAGCAACGGTACGCTGTATCTGCGGGTGGTGATGCCCTGTTACGCGATCCTTGGCGTGCTCAACTACAGCAGGACGGCGCTGCAGGCGATCGGGCAGAAGCTGCTGCCCATACTGTCAAGTGTGATCGAGCTGGTGGGGAAGATATTATTTACCATGATATTTATCCCCCGGTTACACTATATGGCGGTCATCGTGTGCGAGCCTGTGATATGGTGTTTTATGGTCGCGGAGCTTCTGATCGCATTCTGGAGGAATCCATTTATCAGAGATATTTGATATCTTTATTCGTATATTATCATGATATTGATTTCAGCAAGAAATATATGTTGCCAAAACAGCGAGGTAGATTTATTATAAAAGAAGCAAGTCCTATTATCATCCAGGGCACAATTTATTAGGAATGATGGTCTGTTAGATATGGATATTGTTCTGGAAAAATTTCAGGGCGACCCAAGGAAAATGCGGAGGAGTATGTAGGATGACAGAAGAGTATTTGTTGGGAATTGATATCGGAACCAGTGCATGTAAGACTGCATTATTTGCGAAAGACGGCAAGGTGAAGGCGTCTTCCTCCCGGGACTATCCGGTATATTATCCCAAACCCGGCTGGGCGGAACAGAACCCGGACGAATGGTGGGAGGCAGTGTGTGATTCGATCAAGAAAGTGCTCGCTTCAGGCGGGGTAAGACCGGCGCAGATCGCAGGTATCGGAATTGACGGACAGAGCTGGGCGGCGATCGCGGTAGATAAGGACGGAGAGGTTCTTACCAATACACCCATCTGGATGGATACGAGGGCACAGTCCGTCTGTGACAGGGTCAATAGAGAGATCGGTGCAGATGAGATCTTCGGGCTGTGCGGCAATATGCTGCGGCCATCCTATACCACAGCCAAGATCCTCTGGTATAAGGAACATCTGCCGGGAGTTTACGAGAGGACCCACAAGATCCTGCAGTCCAACAGCTTTATCGCCTATCGCCTGACGGGAAAGATCTCACAGGATATAAGCCAGGGCTATGGTCTGCACTGCTTCAACATGAGGACCGGGCAGTGGGATGAGAAGATGTGCAAGGCCATGGGGATTCCGGTAGGCTTCCTGCCAAAGATCGTTCCATGCCACCAGATCATCGGAACCGTGACGAAGGAAGCAGCCAAGCAGACCGGATTGGCAGAAGGAACGCCGGTTGCGGCAGGAGGGCTGGATGCCGCCTGCGGTACCTTAGGCGCCGGTGTGGTCCATGCCGGAGAGACCCAGGAGCAGGGCGGCCAGGCCGGAGGCATGAGCATCTGTACCGAAGAATATGCGTCTGATCCGCGTCTGATCCTTGGCTTCCATGTAGTACCGGGCAGATGGCTTCTGCAGGGCGGAACCACCGGGGGCGGCGGTGTCATGCGGTGGCTTGAGCGTGAATTCGGAGACTATGAACGAAGTGTGTCGGCGCAGAAGGGCAAGACCGCCCTGGAACAGTATAACGAAGAAGCCGGGCAGGTACCGCCGGGAAGTGACGGTCTGGTATTCCTCCCCTATATGTCAGGAGAGCGTTCCCCCATCTGGGACGCCAATGCGAAAGGCGTATTCTTCGGTCTTGATTTCGGGAAGACCAAGGGTCACATGATCCGTTCCTGTATGGAGGGAGTGGCCTATGCGCTGAAGCATAATCTGGATATTGCCGAGAGTGCGGGAGCGCCGGTCAGGGAGCTTCTGGCTGTAGGCGGTTCCGCGAACTCCTCACTGTGGATGCAGATCAAGAGTGATATTACCGGCAAGCCTTTGGCAGTGCCGTTCTCTGATACGGCAACGACCCTGGGCGCGGCTCTCCTGGCAGGTGTGGGAGTCGGGATGTACGGCAGCTTTGAAGACGCGGCCGCTCAGACGGTTCAGATCACGAGACGGTATGAACCATGCGCAGAGAATAAGCAGATATACCAGAAGAATTATGATACATATATTTCTCTATATGAAGATTTAAAAGAATTGATGAAAGGAACAGGTAATTTATGATGAAAGCAGGTGTTGTGCATGCAAGGGGAGATATTCGTTACGAGGAGATTGAGAAGCCGGTTCCATTGGCAGGACAGGTGTTGATCAAGGTGAAATACACGGGCATCTGCGGTTCTGATGTGCCCCGGGTAAATGGAGATGCCTGCCATTATTTCCCCAATGTTCTGGGGCATGAGTTCTCGGGCGTCGTGGAAGAGATCGGAGAAGGTGTAAAAAGCGTGAAACCGGGCGACCGGGTGGCAGGTGTTCCGTTAGTACCCTGCATGCAGTGCGAGGATTGCCAGAAGGGAAATTATTCTCTATGTAAGCATTACAGCTTTATCGGTTCAAGAGAATTCGGCAGCTTTGCAGAGTATGTGGCAGTACCGGAGAGAAATGTGGTGAAGTTCGAAGACAGTGTTTCCTTCGAGCAGGGCGCTCTCTTCGAGCCGGCGACAGTTGCGCTGCACGGTTTATTGCGCGTGCCCTATGAGGGCGGAAAAACCGTGGCGGTCCTGGGCGGCGGAACGATCGGTATGTTTGTGGCACAATGGGCAAGGATTTTCGGGGCGAGGGAAATCGTCGTATTTGACATTGCGGAAGAGAGGCTGAAGCTTGGAAGACGGCTTGGCGCTACGGCAGGGATCCATACGCTGGAAGACGGGTTTCTGGACAAGGCGATGGAGCTTACTTTCGGCCGGGGATATGATTATGTGTTCGAGACCGCCGGAAATACGGTTACGATGAAGCTTGCATTTGCGCTGGCGGCGAATAAGGCAAACGTGTGCTTCGTAGGAACTCCGACGAAGGAGCTGAGCTTCACGGTGAAGGAGTGGGAGAACTTAAACCGCAGGGAATTCAACCTTACAGGCTCCTGGATGTCATATAGCGCTCCGTTCCCCGGCAAAGAATGGGAATTGACGGCACATTATTTCCGGACAGGCGATTTAAAATTCGATGAATCGTTTGTATTTCAGAAGATACCCTTAAGCCGGATCGCAGACGCATTCGAGATGTATAAGACCCCCGGAGCTGTGAAGGGGAAGATCCTGATCGACAGCGAAGCATAAGAGGAGGTCAGGCGGATGATCACAACAGTAACCATGAATACGTCTCTGGACAAGGCGTATTTTATAAAATCACGGATCGTAAACGGCACGGTAATGCGGCTTGATTCCTGCCGGACTTCTGCCGGCGGGAAGGGGGTCAATGTAGCAAGGGCAGCCGCGCTTTGTGGTGCGAAGGTGCAGGCGGCCGGTCTGGCAGGCGGTTTTAACGGTCAGCAATTGGAAGCTTTGCTTGATAAGGACGGGATCGCCCATCAGTTTGTCCATATAGCGGGAGAGACCAGATGCTGCATCAATATCCTGGATCAGGAGTACGGTTCTACGGAATATCTGGAGCCGGGGTGCGAGGTATCGGCCGATGAGGAACAGCAATTTATGCAGAGGTATCCCGAGATTATCCGGGACAGCGATGTGGTCACCATATCGGGAAGCCTTCCCCGGGGGATGAGTAAGGATATCTATGGCAGAATGACCGCCATTGCGAAAGATATGGGGAAAGCCGTGATCCTGGATACCAGCGGCGAGCCGTTGAAGCAGGGGATCAAGTCTCATCCTACCATGGTGAAGCCAAACCAGGATGAGATCGAACAGTTCTTTGGCATCAAAATACATAATATGCAGGAAGTGATCCGGTATGCCGGGAAACTCTGGGATATGGGAATCCCGTATGTGGTGATCTCATTAGGGAAGGACGGAGCGCTGCTTGTCAGCGGGGACGGGATCTTCCGCGGCAGGCCGCCGGAAGTAGAAGCGGTAAATACAGTTGGATGCGGAGATTCCATGGTCGGTGCATTCGCCGCAGCTCTGGAGAGAAGGTATGAGGCGAAGGAAGCTTTGCGGTATGCGGTGTCGGTCGCTTCGGCGAATGCCATGTCACCCAATACCGGCGACTTCGATCCAAAGAATATAGAGAGATTGACAGCGCAGGCAACAGTGGAGAAGTTATAGGATACAGATATCAGAAGGGAGAGGAGAAGAACTATGGCATTAGTAACATCGAGACAATTATTATCAGACGCACAGAAGGAAGGATACGCGGTAGGGGCTTTCAATGTGGAGAACATGGAGATGGTACAGGCAGTCGCGGCGGCAGCGGAGGAATTACAGGCGCCTGTTATCATGCAGACCACACCCTCAACGGTCAAATATGCGGATCTTGCGTATTTCTATGCAAATGCGAAGGCGGCAGCAGAGAGTGTATCGGTTCCTGTGGTGATTCATTTAGACCACGGCAACAGCTTTGAGCTCGCCATGCGGGCGCTGCGCACCGGCTATACCTCCGTTATGATCGACGGTTCCCACGGAACTTTTGAAGAAAATATTGCGGTAAGCAAGGCTGTGGCGGATGCCTGTCATCCTTCCGGCGTGCCGGTGGAAGCAGAGCTTGGCAAGGTGGGCGGTAAGGAGGACGACTTAGAAGGCGGAGAAGGGAATCCATATACGGATCCTAAGGAGGCCGGGATATTTGTGGAAAAGACCGGGGTTGATTCGCTGGCAGTTGCGATCGGCACGGCGCACGGCGTCTACAAAGGAATCCCCAGGCTTGATGTCAAGCGCTTGAGTGAGATACGGGAAGTGGTAACGATTCCTCTGGTCCTCCACGGGACATCCGGCGTGCCGGATGACGCGGTGAGAGAATGTATCCGCAGAGGCATCTGCAAGGTGAACTATGCGACAGACTTAAGGATTGCATTCTCCAAGGGCGTAAAGGCATATCTGAAGGAGAATCCGGACGTTTTCGACCCGAAGAAGTACGGAGCGGCAGGCAGAGAAGAAGTGAAACAGTATGTGATGGACAAAATACGTGTCTGCCAAAGCGTAGGGAAAGCAAAATAGACGATGCATTTATAATTATAGTAGGCAGGAATTCCTGCCTATTTTTGTATGGATTTTGCGTGCTATTCGCGTGCGTCATATCGTTTGTATTTGTGGGAAATATACAAATACAAACCACAATATTTGTACAGAATCGCATCTTATCGGCCGCAAAAGATTTATGGAAAATATTGAGACAGATATTAAAGATTATGATACAATAGGTAAATCTGGAAGAAATGCCTGATACATATAATCGATCAGAGGTAAAGGAGTTGGATAGTATGGTTAAGATCAATTGCGAAAAATGTGTCGGATGCGGTCTGTGTGCAGAAGACTGTATTGCCCAGAACATAAAGGTAGGCGAAAAAGCGGCCGTGAAGGGAGAGTGCCTGCAGTGCGGCCATTGCGTCGCGGTCTGTCCGAAGAACGCGGTCTCGATCCCGGATTATGATATGGATGACGTGGAAGAATATCAGGAGGACAGTTTTAAACTGGATCCGAATAATGTGCTGCATGCGATCAAATTCCGGCGCAGCATCCGAAGCTATCAGGAGGAGAAGGTGTCCCGCAGGAAGCTTGAACTCCTTGCCCAGGCAGGACGCTATACGGCTACGGCGGTGAATAACCAGGGCAGTTATTTCGTATTTGTCCAGGATGAACTGGATGAATTAAAAGACAGGGTGTGGAGATATATTGACGGAATAGAAGCAAGAGATGGAGTTAAGGACGCTGCACTGGCGCCTTATATCCGGTTCAACCGGCGAAGGAAAGAGAATCTGGCGGACGACTTTCTCTTTCGCAATGCTCCGGCAGTTCTTTTTATCACTTCCGACTGGCCTTTAGATGCTGGGCTGGCCGCGCAGAACATAGAGAGTATGGCTGTTTCCCTGGGAATGGGAGTTCTGTATAACGGTTATCTTGCCCGGATCGCAGAAGAAGATGAAGATGTGAAGAAATGGCTTGGAATTGAAGGAAAACCTGTAAAAGCCTGTATGCTGCTGGGTTATCCGGCAAGGACTTATGTAAGAACGGCGCCCAGAAAAGAGCCGAATGTGATCTGGAAATAAGTCAAAGCCCCGGATATTGGAGTAAGAATTTTTATGAAGCCAATCCTAAATCGGATTGGCTTACTCTGCACATACGGATGGTTTCCCGTAAAAATTCAGGGGTATGCTATTTCATCTTAAAAAAATATCGGAAGGCCGCATAACCACAGCGGTTATAGCATGGAATAATAAATATAACCAGCTTCTGTGGGATGGTCCGCAATGAGACCGTCCCGTTCCTTCATCACCTGAAATGCGATCATCAGATCAGCTCCGGCAGAAATAAAATTGACCATCATAGTCAATAATGACACCGTACCGGGATATATATAAATAAAAAGCACACTGCCGAACCCCAATACGATAAAAGGTGTCAGAACGCCGGCCAGATATGCTCTTTTTGCTAATACTGCTTTACAGGCACAGCTCGGCATCATTGCATTGATGTTAAACTGAACGACATTCCAGCCTTTCCCGCTGGCAACTGCCCATCCTATCCCATGTAATAATTCATGTATGACAACAGAAACCGCAATAATCGCTATAAACATAACGTAAAAAGCAATCCCGCTTACCTCCAGTAAAAATGCTCTTTCAATCAGCAAAAAACGATACAATAATCCGAAGACGATTACAAACGGCAGCGCGTAAAGAGTTCCCAAAACCATGGCCTTCCCGGACGTGATCGTAACGTCTTTTTCTTGATAGCCTTTTTCATGTAAATCTGCTTTCATCCTTTCAAATTCTTCACTGTGATGATTCATCAGTGTATCCTCCTCTATAAGAAGAGCTGTGCAATAATGATCACAAACCAGACAACCAGCAAAAGACCATTGAGACGTGCCAGCAGACGAAGGACTTTGTTTTCCGGCAGCTCGCCTCCGAAGATAGTGTTTCCGGAATACAGACAGCTTGCAGCTATGATCAGTCCGGAATAATTAGAAGCACTATTCGTATTTCCTCTGTAAATAGAAAGGAAATATCCCATAAAGGCCAGGAAAAGAGCCGTCAGCATTACCACGTGGTTGGATAAGATTGATTTTGTTTTCATAATGAATACCTCCTGTTGTTTTGTTATCTTGAAATCACTATAACAGACAGAAGGTCAAATTATTCATTTTTTACGCGAATTGTCCGTTTGGTTTCACGAATGGTGATTGATCAGGGTGCAGCTGCAGCTTGAACGGTCACACTCTTATTTTGCGTCCCGTTTTCTCTGTGCATTGTATTCTGTTTTGGCTCTTCTGGACAGGGGACATTCCGTTCCATTGTCCAAAATGACCGCCTGGCATTTCAGGTCCACAGTCCGGATCCGGCTGCGGTTTACCAGAAATCCTCTGTGACACCGCCAGAAATCCTCACCCAATTCTTCCGCGAAATGCTCCAGACTGCTGTTAAATTCCAGCAGTTCGTTATCCAGATGCAGGCAGAGCGTGTGCTTAAATCCCAGAGCCTCGAAATAAAGGATCGTTTCTACCGGGATGTGCCGGATGGTATCAAACAACCGGATCGTACAATATCTGCCATGTTTGGGCTGTTCACTGGCAAGCCGCTGCTGTATGCTTGTCAGACATTCTCTCACCCGGACGGCCATTGCGTTATAGTCGCCTTTTACGATATAATCCAGAGCTTCCAGCCGCAGCCGGAAGGTTTCAAAAGCCAGATCATGATGCGCCGTGATAAATACAATGAACCCCCGCGGATCGTGGAGTCTCAGCTTCTGCGCCAGCTCCAGCCCGCTCATCCTGCCCGGAAAATCAATGTCAAGGAAATATACCGCCGGTATGGTATCCTTTGTCTGCAGGTCCAATAATCTTTCCGGCGTATCCGCCTCGCGGACAGGCCCCATATCTCCGTTCAATATGGTAATCTGATTCGAAATGATGTGTTCCAGCCGGTCGGCCACCGGCTTTTCATCATCACATATATAAATCGGAATCATTTGTCTCCTCCTACGCCGCCGGAAGTCTCAGCTCTTGCACAAAATAGCCGTCCTTTAAGTAGGTTCTCGCAACACAACCCTTACACCTGGACACGATCCGCCGATAACTCGTAAGCCCTGTCCCCCGGCCTTTCCCCTTTGTGGTATAGCCCTTCCGGGAAAGTGCGGACAGCTCCGGCGCTTTGTCATAATTATTGGAAACTGCGATATATAGTTCTTTTTCTTCCTGAAGCAGAACGATCCGCACCGTTCCGGCCATTTGAGGTGCGGCCTCCATCGCGTTGTCGATCAGGATTCCCAGGCTTCGGAGCAGATCTTCCGTTTCCATCACAACCTTGCTGTCCACCGGATAGAGTACCTCAAGTGCTGAATGGATCTCTCTTTTCCGCATATCCGCCAGCTTTGCGGTCAACAGGCTGCGCAAAGGATAGAGCGTGATATGATTCAGACCGTCCATTTGCTGGATCTCCTGCCCCAGTTTTTCATCGAAATAGCTGCTGGTCTTTCTCATAAACTCCTGAATCCCCGCAAAATCACCTTCCTGCGCCTGCAGGGTCAGGCCGGAAAACAGATTGGTAAAATCATGGCGGAAAGCGCGTATCTCCTGCTGCAGCTCCTCCAAAAGCTCCATATGTGCCTGATTCTGTGCGATCGTTTCCTCCTGCGCCCGGATCTTATCCTGTCCCGCGGCATACATGGCCAGGAACTGCACCCAGAACAGGGCGGCTACAATGAGCGCGAAAAAGAATATGCTATAACCCACGCCCGGCTCAGTATCCGGATACAGCCAGTTCAATACCTGCCAGACACACATCAGCAGGAAGCTGAAAAGCAGCGTTCCCGCTGCCCATGATCTTCTGGAAAACAAATGTGAAAAATACCGGTAGAAGCTGCTTTTTCTCAGTATCCACACAACAATTGCAGCGATCGGCAGCACTGCCAGGTACGGAATAAAAATCGTAATAAATGTATACAGATACATTCCGCCGAATATTGGGCTGTAATAAGATGCCGCTTCCTGAAGGACAGAATTTGCCGTATAGGCAATAAAATTTCCCAGAAAAGAGGCAGCCAGCCCCTGCCAGAAATCCGTCCCCAAAAAACGGCGCAATACGAGCGCCAGCACGGCCGAATGCAGCAGATTCCCAATCGTGCCATTCAAAAGATTGAATACATTTTCATACTCGTATGCGTCAGCCTGCACATAAGCTTTGACCATACCTGCGAGTATCAAAGCATTTCCCAGCAGATAATAGATGGTATAGATCAGACAGGGAAGTATTTTCATCTTTTTCCCTAAAATCCCGGATGCCAGAGCATACAGCCCCACTCCGAAACAAACAAGTGAAAACCCCACTGAAAACAACCGAAACGAAAGCGGCATAACCAAATCCTCCTGCTTGTATAATCT
>CANDQP010000101.1 GCA_947388185.1 uncultured Dorea sp.
TTTTGAAGAGGATCCCGAATTAACGAGCACTTTTATTTTCTTCCTGTACTGACTAGGCGTACAGTTCATGCGCCTGGCGAATGCAGCGGAAAATCTACCCGGATTCCCAAATCCCACAAGATAAGAAATCTGCATGATAGAATACTTATCCTCCTGAAGGAGCAAGATTCCCTGTGTTACCCTGTAATCCTCCAGATATTGAGAAATAGTCTGCCCAGTCATATTTTTAAAGAACCTGCAGCATCCTTCTTTCGAGACGGATATTTTCGCAGCCAGTTCTGTAAGCGGCAGCTGCTCTGCATAGTTCTCATGTATCGTATCCAGAAGTATCTTTAACCTGGACAGCGCTTCGTCATTGGAAGATCTTACCATCGAGAACAAGTGTCTGCGGCCGGACAGAAGCTCAAAAAACAGATTGCACAGCATCCCCTTAATCTTAAGCTCCACACCGAAAGAAGCATCCCGCCACAGCGCATCGATCTGCCGCATCGTCTCCACAGCGTGATCATGAAGCAGTATCCCTGCAAGCTCAGGCGTATTCATATACGGATTCAAGAACTTCTGGTAGATCGTACTTGCCGGCGTCCCGTACAAAAGAGACGGAGAAAATATAGCGGTAAGCACGACCGGATCTTCATCCCCAAGAGCAGTGATCGTATGCGGCACCTTCGAATTGATCAATATCCCATCCCCGGGATTCAGGTCAAAAGAATGCTCTTTCACCTGATAGCGGAACTTTCCCCGGATAATGACCGGTATCTCCAATTCCTCATGCCAGTGACAGCAGACATACCGCTCAAAGTAATCATTCAGATGATCATGGTGAATCTCAAAGGGGAACTGCATCGTTCCATGCTCAGATAATTCCCGCTGATTCTGATCTGTTATGACTTTGATAAACTGCATGAACCTTCACCTCCCTCACAGCAGGCTCTCCTGCTGCCAAATATGCATGCAAGCATGCCCGCTTGGCTCGTTGCTTGCAGGAATAAATCTGTACCCGGATCTTCCTCTTTCCCAAGACAGATCATAACAGCCGCCTTGCATTTCTTATTGCCAGCATACATTCCCTTTCATCCTCACTTATGATATGGTTCTTTCTGAATAATCCGATAGCTTCTGTATATCTGCTCCAACAGAATCACTCTCATCAACTGGTGAGGGAATGTCATCCTCGAAAAACTCAGCGCAAAATCCGACTTCGCCAATACATCCCTCCCAAGTCCGATCGAACCTCCGATAATGAAGATGATATGGCTCTTCCCCTGCACGCCAAGCGTCTCGATCTTCTCCGCCAGTTCTTCTGATGATAACTGCTTTCCCTGGATCTCGAGGGTAATCACAAAAGCATCCTCCCGAATATACTTCAATATCCGCTCCGCCTCCTTGGCCCGTATCGCTTCCTCCACAGTTTCACTGGCATGATCCGGCGTCTTCTCATCCGCGGTCTCTATGATCTCCAGCTTACAGTATTTGCCCAGCCTCTTCACATACTCCGCAGCAGCGTCCCTCAGGTACTTTTCCTTAATCTTTCCCACTGTTATCAGCGTAATCTTCATAACTTCCGAATTCCCTTTCTACATATCCCATAAACTATCCAAGTGCCACATCCAGTATCATCATCAACACGAACCCGGCGGCAAATCCGATGGTTCCAATATTGCTGTGCTCTCCCTGTGCCGACTCCGGCACCAGTTCTTCTACCACTACATAGATCATCGCCCCGGCCGCAAATGCAAGAAGATACGGAAGGACCGGAGTGATGTATGCCGCAAGCAGCACCGTGATCCCTCCTGCTATCGGCTCCACGATGCCCGATAATGTTCCGTACAAAAATGCCTTCCCCCTGCTTCCTCCGTCGCTTCTAACCGGAAGCGATACGATAAATCCTTCCGGAAGGTTCTGAATGGCAATTCCAATCGACAGAGCAAATGCCCCTGCAAGCGTCACATCGGCATTATGAGTCAAAAGCCCCGCAAACACGGCGCCGCTTGAAATTCCCTCCGGTATATTATGGATGGTGACTGCCAGAATAAGCTTCGTAGATTTGTTCAGCGAGCTTCTGGGGCCCTCAGACTTCTCGCTTCCCACATGAAGATGGGGAACGATATGGTCAAGCAGCAGTAGAAAACCGATTCCCAGAAGGAATCCGACTGCTGCCGGAACAAATGCAAATCTTCCCATATGCTCTGACATATCCATTGCCGGGATCAGCAATGACCACACGGAAGCCGCAACCATCACCCCAGCCGCAAATCCAAGCAGCGACTTCTGAAGCAGCGGTTTTAATTCATGCCTCATAAACAGGACGCACGCCGCACCCGCAGCCGTCCCTATAAAAGGAATAAGTACCCCCAGCAAAATCATCATATACGCAATCCTCCCTCTGTATCTGCAATCTCATCTATATCTGCAATCTCATCGATCTCTTCCATCCAACCAACGTCAGCCACGATCTTACAAATCATTTTTCTTCCATCTATCAGCCGTCTTACCAACTATCTGCCTTCCTTCCACCATCTGCCGCAGCCTACCAACCATCTGCCTTCCTTCTGCCATCTGCCGCAGCTTTCCAGTCATCTGCTTTCCATCCGCCATCAGACGCGGCTTACCAGTCATCTTCCTCCCCTTCTACAATATCGGTAATCTCATCGATCGGTATCTCCATTCCGTCTGTCAGCACCACCGTCCGCTCATGTTCCCTGATCTTCCTGACGCATCCGCTGACCGTCACATAAGCTCCTCCCGGCTTCTTTGGGTCCGGCACAAAATAGGTAATGGATACGGAAGGCTCCAGATCCAGATGCTCATAGATATTCTGTAATTTACCGTCCAGAACCGCCTTGCAGTTCTCATCGATCTCTATCCGCTCCTCCGTCAGCCGTGCAGTCTCCCTGACTGCCTCGTGATGTCCCGTCAGAGCCGCAAACGGGGCAAACTGCGCCGCCCGATCCTCAACGGGCATCTGCGGATGCGTCCCGGATACATGGTGCGCCAGATCGATCATATCATCATACTTATGAATTTCCTTATATCTTCTTAGCTTCATGCCCTATGTCCGCCGATCTGCTGGTTCCGCTCCATTGCTGTCGCACCCTCCAGCAGATTCGTTCCTTTCAGTATTGCATTCTTCCCATATTTCTTCTTAATATCCAGCATAGCCTGCTGCAGGCTTCTCTCCCGTCTTCTATCTTCTTCCTCTGCCTCCTGCTCTCTTCGCAGAGCAGCATAATCCGTAAACAGATCCATCTGTTCGAAAACGGGTTCCTTCACAACCGACTCCTCATCTACCACATGATTGGCTCCCAATGTAATCCTTCGAACCAAAAACTTGGGATTGACGATACTGTCATATAATTCCAGCACAGCCTTCACGATCATCTTCGTAGAGGAAGTCTGTCCCGCAAGATTCGCCGTCCCATGAGCATGCTTGGGAACCGAACGGCCATAGCGGTCCATTGTGATCTCACCTCCGTAAGAGCGCTTCACATCCGGGTCTGACAGTGTCTCTCTGTCGTATCCTACCGTCAGAACGATCTGATCCGTAACCAAACGCTTGTCCACCAGATTCAGTGCAAGCATCTCCGTCATCTCCCTGACAATGACCCGCGCTTTTTCGGCAGTATACGGTTCATGCAGTACCTGCCCCGAGCTTAAGCAGTTCACACTGGGCTTATATGCCTTGATATCCTTCATCGTGCAGGGTTCCCATCCCCATGCATGGTCGATCAGAAGCTCCGCATTGACCCCGAATAATTTGTAGAGCAGATCCTCATTGTAAAACTCATCCGCTCTCCCGATGGAACACCTCGCCACATCCCCCATGGTAAACATGCCGTGCTCTGCCAGCTTCTTCGCATACCCTCTCCCGATACGCCAGAAATCCGTGATCGGCTGATGCGCCCACAGGATCCGACGGTAGCTTTTTTCGTTCAGGCTGGCGATCCGCACGCCGTTCTTATCCGGCGGAATGTGCTTTGCCACAATATCCATGGCTACCTTGCACAGATACAGATTCGTTCCGATTCCTGCCGTTGCCGTAATCCCCGTTGCGGCATAGATATCCTGAATGATCCTGCCTGTCAATTCGCGCGCCGTCATCTGATACGTGTTCAGATAATGTGTGACATCCATCATGATCTCATCGATAGAATATACGTGACAATCCTCCGGCGCAACATATCTCAGATAAACTTCATATATCCTCGTACTATAGTCCACATAATGCGCCATCCTCGGCGGCGCAACGATATAATCCAACGCTTTTTCCGGCGATGCCTTTAACTCTGTATCATCGTACGAAGCGCCGTCAAATCTGCGCTGCGGCGCCTGGCTCTGCCTCTTCGCGTTGACCTCCCTCACCCTTTGCACTACCTCAAACAATCTCGCACGTCCTGAGATCCCGTAAGCTTTCAGAGAGGGCGACACCGCCAGACAGATCGTCTTCTCCGTACGGCTTAAGTCCGCGACCACCAGATTGGTAGTCATGGGATCCAAATCTCTCTCTACGCATTCCACAGAAGCATAAAATGATTTCAAATCTATTGCGATATACGTGTGATTGTGCTCTGACATATCATCACCCCGCCCTTTGTCAGCACATATAGTTCTCTGTTCACAATAGCAGTATGTCCACATCTGTATTTTATTATCATACCAGAACTTATGTTTGTTTTCAATATAAATATAGCAATTATTTAATTTTCGATGTACCGGGAGTAATGTTCATGCACGTTAAAAAAGCAAGCATCCGGTTCCCCGCAGAAAACGGTTGCCTTGGAATATCCTTCCATGTTATGATATTGGAAATAATTTTAAAATATAGAAATGAGGTACTTCCTGATGAAAAGAAGTTTTAGAGAATATATCTTGCGGTTATTGCTGCTATTTATAGGACTTGTCATCGCACATCTGGGCGTGACGCTGTTTCTCCTGACCGATCTGGGAGCCGATCCCTTTAATGTCTTCATCCAGGGCATTTTCCGAACACTTGGGCGGATGATTCCTGTACTGACCCATGGCTACACCCACGCCGCCGTCAGTATCCTTATCATGCTGATCCTCCTTGTAACGGACAGAAGCTATGTAAAAGCCGGAACCCTCGTATGCATGGTCGCCGGAGGACCCATCATCGATGTGTTTACACGCCTTCTGGAGACATTCATCCACCCGGGGAATCCCTTCATTGCCCGTCTTCTGACCCTTGCGCTTGGCTGTGTGATCCTTGCCTTCGGAATGACCATTGTCATCAAGTCCGATGCCGGCACCGGCCCCAATGATCTGGTGGCCATCGTCTTAAGCGACCGGCTTGCCAAGCCTTTCGGACCGGTCCGCATCCTGGTGGACATATGCTTTGTGGGCACCGGTTTTCTCATGGGCGGAGCCGTGGGCATCGGAACGCTTATCAGCGCATTCCTGGTGGGACCGGTGGCAGGAATCTTCCTGCCGCGCAGCGAGAAACTTGTGAACGCTCTGCTTCATATCCTGAAAGGCACCGAATGATTCGATGCGATCCAATGCAAATTGAATAGAAGAACCGATCAAAATGTTTCCGGTATCAGGGCGCAGAACCTTCCGCCCCCTCAAATTTCACAGTGACCGAACAGATCTCAGCGATCGTACCGACCCTCATATCCGGTCCGAAGACTCCCACTCCTGAGGTCACAATATTGTGCATATCATCCTTCTTCAGATACCCGCAGGCATTCTCCCACATCATGCGGACCGTCAGATTCCCCGGAAACATCTGCCCGTCATGGGTATGCCCGCACAGATCCAGATCTACCCCCGCGTCAGCCAGCTCCTGCAGTTCCTTGGGCTGATGATCGATCACAAAAACAGGCTTTGACAGATCCATATCCGCCGTGATCTCTTCCGGCGTCTTTCTCTTGTCTATCCCCCGGCCCGGACGCTGTCTGTCCGGCCGGCCGTACAGATAGACGCTGTCCGCGATCAGCACCGACTCGTCGCGAAGCAGTGTAACCCCTGCCTTATCAAGGAATTCATCCATCCTGATATCACTCTGCTTCTCTTGGCCGTTTCCCCCAAAAGTAAATCCTGCAAGTATCTTCTCGCTGATATCATGATTCCCGTAACAGGCATAGAAACCGTATCTGCTCTTAATCCCCTTAAAGATATCGATCAGCTCCTCTGGATCCTCTAAAGCCTCATACTCATTGTCGAAGATGTCCCCGGCTATCACCACCAGATCCGGCTCCTCCGCATTGATCCGCTCCGCCATCCTGCGAATGTGACTGCATCCGATATTATAACCCATATGCAGGTCGGCCACCAAGACCACCTTCATCTGATCTATAGATCCGGCATCCTTATGTATCACCGTCTCATATCTCGTCGTATGGATGATCCTTGCATTGACCACTCCCCACACGCCCAATACCGTGACGGCAGCGGCACAGAAGATTCCCGCCGCCGCAAATACCCTGCGGCTTGCCAGCTTCTCCTGATCGATCCGTCTGCACCTCTTAAGAATCAGACGGATGGCATCCGCCGCCGCAACGACCAGGATCACGTGCAGCAATATTCCAAGCCAGTAATTCCCCGACCTCACGAAGAAGCGTTTAACCGGACCTGTTGGGAGAAGGAAACCTACCCCCATAGCCGCGGCAAAAAGAAGGTACACGATAACCGCCGCGAACCAAAACCATTTAAAATATTGATGAGAATCTATTCTCAGACATTTCTTCACCCACCGGTACATCCATCTCGCAATATAAATATGAACCAATACATATAATGGGGACAATATTACCGCCAGCATACATATCCCTCCTGTATCCCGTAATGTCCCTGCTGCTCCTCCCCTGCCGCAGATTCATGCAGGGCAGGAAAGCAGCTCCTGACTTCATAATCCGTAATCCCTTCCCCTTCATTGGGATGCCCGGCAGAATAAACCGTATCCGCAGCATACAGCCCCAGAAGAATCAGACAGCTCCATACTAAGACCTGCTTCCTGATCACCCGGATCCGGTTATCCAGAAGCGGCGCCGCGATATAGACGAACACCATTCCTCCGATCCCGAAGACCAACAGCCCCTCCGCACAGATCCTTCCGTTCAGGTTCAGGAAATATCCGCTGTAATCCCACCATTTCATCCCGTCATAAACCACTTCCAGATAATAGGATGTCCAGTATTCGACCATTCCGCATACGAATATGATACAGAAGAACTCCTTAACCGGACTGCTTCTCACCCGGTTAAGCAGCGTGAGAAGCAGAACCCCGCCCGAACCATAGATTGGAAGCCACGGTCCGTGAAGAGCGCCCCGGTTCACAAACACTCCGTCCAGCACCAGATGTAGGCTCACCTCCCAGCACCATCCGATAAAGGAAAATATGAAAAACAACAGCACCAGCGACCAGACCGAATAATGCCGCATATAATGAAAAGTCTCAACTCTCTTCTGCTTCGCCGCCTCCGGGAACCGGGACAGCCTTCCGGGATACATTCTTCCCTCCGCCGCATCCTTAAGCATGCCGAGCCGAACCTCTCGTTCCCGTCGCTCTTCATAGGCACGCCCTTCCTGTGAACTTCCAAGCAATATGCCGAACCAGTCAGCGAGGACTCTTTGAATCCCTCCCGGCCTCTCTTCCTGAAACTCAGTGTCTTCTTCCCACTCCAACACATCCATATATGCTTCCCACAGTACATCGTCCGCCGCCCTCTCATACAGATATCTGTCATTCAGCAGCCCTGACCCCAGGATTCCCGACTCTTTCGCCTTCCCGCGCAATCTCACATAATATTCACAGAGGGCCGCCGACTGATAGGGAAGCGAATAGAACACTTCCGACAGCCCAAAGGTACACGCGCCCAGGATACTCCATCCGATAAAAGAACAATCCAACAAAAAACACTCCCACTTATGCCCCCGCATCATCTTCCTTGACAGCGTAATAGCCTCCCGTCCAGTGAGGTCCGGATTCTCTGCCAGAATATAGGGAACCTGGGAATAAGAATAGTATTTGATCACACCGCCTATGACCGTCAGCGTCCACAAGGTCTGATAGATACTGTACTTAAGCATCGCCAGGGATACCTTCATCCACCTCTTCACACGCAGCAGAAATACGAAACGCTGAGCCGGCAGCTTCTCGTAGATCCTTCCTTCCAAAAACATCCTCGCCGAGATCACCGTATATGTATTGACGATCAGGAAATGGAACCCCAGCACACCTGCGAAAGCCAGCATAATAAGAACCAGGCTTCCCAGATTCTTTGAGCCGGATAAGGAATTGATTCCTGATACAAACATAACGAACAAAGAGCCGGACGTTATCCCATTAACGATCTTAGATAACACGCCCCGGCTTCTTCCCAATATTCTGTTCTCTCCCCTCGACCGCTCTATTTCCTCCTTCTTAAGAGCTTCCGAGAGCTGTCTTCCCTTCTCCGTGTCCCCGGACATGGTCTGGTTAAACACATCAACAATCCCTGTACTTCCCACCGCTACTCTCGTATCTGTCTTACTTTCCGCAGCAGTCTCAACACTTTCGGAAGAATACATCCTCACAAAATTATCAAAACTCGAACTCTGCAATCCCAAAAATACTGCTATCAGGCTCACCATCACCAACATCATGTAATGCTTCTTAACTGTCTGCCTCGCCCTGGTCTTTATCTCTTTTCTAGTCATGGCTCTCCTCTTCCGTATAAATCACTAAAAAGGTATAAAGCCCTCTGCGGCCTTATACCTTAAATATAGATTTGTTATTACCTTTTATCCCGACATTATTATATCAGCAGGCAGATACAGTGTAAAGCTTTTATTTATTTTCCTCCATCAATACGTCACATGCGCTGAGCGCTAAGAGCTGAACGGAAGTGTGAAGGTTCTTCTTCCCTTCCTCCCCGCCTGACGCAAGAGCAAATTCTCTGGTATGCGTACCCACATTCTCCTTAAGCTTCACATAGAACTGGATCGACGGAATCTCATGAGTCACATTTCCCACATCCGTAGAACCGATCCCCTGTGTCAGATCACGCTCGATGTAATCCTCTCCGATCAGTTCCATATTGCTGCGCACATACTGAACCAGTTTTTTATCATTCCGTATGTCCTTAAGGATCTCTCCAAGCTGTTTCTCCTCCACCTCGGTTCCCGTGGCGATCGCCGCACCCTTTGCACAATTACGGACGATCTCCACAAGCTCCATCATATATTCATAATCCAGAGCACGGATATTGAACACCGCTTTCGCCTCATCCGAAACCGTATTATGCGCTGTACCGCCCTCGGTAATGATTCCGTGTACCCTGCTGTAATCCTTGAAATGCAGGCGCATCATATCTACCGCATGGAACATCAGCTGTACGCCGCTTAACGCATTGGCCCCGTTCCACGGACAGGCAGCCGCATGAGCCGGTTTCCCTTTGAAGGCAAATTCCATCGTCACACAGGCAAATGATATGTCATCCGGCACGGATGTCTCCATAGGATGCATCAAAAGAGCCGCATCTACTCCCTTGAATACTCCCTCCCGTACCATGATCGCCTTGCCGCTTCCATTCTCCTCCGCAGGCGTTCCAAGCACCTTCAGAACTCCGCCGATTCCATACTTCTCCATCGCTTCCTTAAGTACGATTCCTGCACCTGCTGCAGAAGTCCCGATCAGATTATGTCCGCATCCGTGTCCGATCTCCGGGAGACAGTCGTATTCTCCCATAAGAACCACCGTTTTCCCCGGCTTCCCGGAATCATAGACCGCTTCAAAGGCTGTCGGCAGGCTTCCGACCCCTTTTGTCACGTCAAACCCATGTTTTATAAGGAGCTCACAGAGCGCCGCCTGTGACTTGTATTCCTCAAACGCAAGCTCCGGGTGATTGAAGATGTAGCTGCTCGTTTCTTCAAATTCTGACCTTTTCTCATCTGCCGATGCAATGATATCCTGCTTGATCCTCTCGATAGATTCCATCTCTTTTACCGCCTTTCTGTTAAATTATATTAAATCATTCCGTTCAACGCCAGTACAATATTGGAAATAAGTGCCGAACCGAAATACGTCGACGCCATAACCACAAATGAGATAATGACGATCTTCCAGCTCAGTTTCTTGAAGACTTCCAACTGCTCTCCCACCGCGATTCCGGCGAAGGCCAGAAGAGGAAGACCTACAAGCCCGAATGTATATGCCCCCAGAGTTGTTACGATAAAATCACCGACCGGAGACACAGGGATCGTCAGCACGAACGATACCAGCGTCGCCCATGCGAATCCCGGAAGATTCGGCCTCTTTACTACATTTTTCAGCACAATGGAGACCACCACCATCGCAAAGCTGACAAGCGTTGCCTTGCCGAGATCCGTAAGGCTGTTCCCCACCGAGACTATATGAATTACCGCAATGATACCGTAGATCACGATAACGATCTTAATCTGCTCCAGTATATTCTCAAATGTCGTCATTTCTTTTTCTGTCTGTACCGTATTCGCCATCTTTCTAAACCTCCTTCTCCGGTGCTGCTTTGAATAATTTCATGCGGAGTCTGCTGACTGCCGGATTGACACGCCGGTAATACCAGTTCGCAAGCGGAAGCGACAGGAACATTTCCACATATACCCCGGTAACTGCCGTCAGAAGCCCGCTCGTTGCGGAATATGCAAGGATCTGTTCCGTATACATCGCCGGCGCTGCGTCCGCCAGCGCTGCCGTTGCGGCATTCATCATAGACGCGCTTCCCATTCCTGACGCCATCGCCAGCGCATAAGGATGGAAGCCTATGATCAGCCCGACCGGAGCCAGGAAGGAATAGAATAATGTTCCGAACACGCTTCCGCTGATATAAGTTCCAAGCGTCCCCATACCTTCTCTGGATTCCAGACCATACTTATCACCGATGATACCAAGCGCCGTGTCACGGCAGAGAGAGAAGGTTCCTCCTACTGCGCTCCGCCCAAGCCCGATCAAAAGCCCGAGAGGCAGGGCGATCAGCATCGTCATCATATTACCGGCTTCCTGAAGGATCAGCGCCGGTCCCGCCTTCAGTACAATTCCGATCTGCGGCCCTGCGTTGATTCCGAACATAATTCCCAGCGGATAGAGTGCAAGCGACAGCAAAAACGGCGCTCTCTTGATCTCTGCGCTGCTGATGATTTTTTTCAACGGCGGTATCACCTTCCCTAACAGCATCGGTGATAACAGGATTCCCATAATAATGACCCAGATCATCGTCAGGATCGTAACACCGATTCCCGCCACCTCGAATTTCAACGGTCCGATCAATTCCGCAAGTACACATAGCACAACCGCTGCTATCATACAATTTACTGTACCCGTTTTTTGTTTCATTTTTGATTTCCCTCCATTCTTTCACTTCTTGCACAAGTATAGCATTGCCATTTTTTAAGCTCAACGCTTTCCATGCACCAGAAAAAAACCATTTTTTGTGCATCGTGCATAATATACTTTGCCTATACACTCTTTTATGTGCATAACGCCCAATATCTCATTCTCTTTTTTAGGCATGAACTGCATCGACTTTCAAAATGCCCGGTGTTAGACTAACGAATAGAAAACACACAGAAAAGAGGGAACGCAACATGTTATTCAAACAATTGATCGATGCATACGAAATTATAGACAGCAGCCGCGCAGACGGCGAACGGGTCGCAGATTATCTGAAAATGATCCGTCCCAGCGCTCAAATCAAAGTATATCCCCTGGTCGGACCAAAGGGTTCCACCGATATGCTTAAGGTCATGATCCCGGGAGTGATCGGGAAATCAAAGGGCGGCAGTGCTCCGACGATCGGCCTTCTCGGAAGGCTTGGAGGCCTTGGCGCAAGACCGGAACGGATCGGGTATGTATCCGACGGCGACGGCGCGCTGGTCGCCATCGCACTTGCAGCCAAGCTCCTCAGTATGCAGAACAAAGGCGACTTTCTGGACGGAGACGTAATGATCTCCACCCACATTTGCCCGGACGCTCCTACCGCTCCGCACAAACCCGTGCCGTTTATGGGTTCGCCTGTGGAAATGTCCCAGGTCAACACAGAAGAGCTCTCACCGGAGCTGGATGCGGTACTGTCCGTTGATACTACCAAAGGAAACCGCATTATGAATGCAAGAGGATTCGCTATATCCCCTACGGTAAAGGAAGGCTATATTCTGCGCACTTCCGAAGATCTGCTGG
>CANDQP010000102.1 GCA_947388185.1 uncultured Dorea sp.
GTTACCCCCTCTTTGTGAACATTTCTATAAAATGGATAGGCAGAAACCCAATATTGGAAATGCTCTATATTCTTTACTATTGGCATAATCCAGATATCATGTTCTACATTATATTGAAAGCCAAGTTCCGATAGAGAATCCAAATAAGAATCTAACTTTTCATCTGGTAAATCTACCAGAATCATGATATCTATATCAGAATCTTTTGTATAATCTCCACGTGCATAAGAGCCATAAAGAATTACACTTTTTAAATGTGAACCATATATCTTTCGCACTTCCTTCAAATATTGAAGTAATAGTGATTGAATTTTTTGTGGCATGGTTTCCCTCCCAAAATATAATTATAATATTCTATGATGGAAATAGTTTGTCTATTTGTTCTAAATCTTCATCCATAATCGGTACACCATGTTTTTGATAATCTTCCATCTGGTCGCCGTAGGCAGATAAGATATCCACAAGATTAAATAATATTTTCTCTGATAAATCCTTGTCGCCGCTCTGGTTCTTTAATGTCTGATTTCTCCAAATCAGTTATTTTACCATTTTCAACCTCTTTCCCTTATAATAAATATAACTTAAATCAGAGTTATAAGCATTTGTATTGTCTTTGTTGTCAGGTAGATTAATCATATCACATATCATTAAATAAAGCACGTGTTATTCTGACTAGTACACTGAAAAATAAGTTCCTAACCATATAACGTTGGTTACTTATTATTCGATGTACTAGATGTCTGTTAAAACTATCCGTATCTTTAGTGGTCTAACTATCAATAACCCCAAACCAATCAGAAAAAGAACAATCAAACAAATTCAAGTCTCGATTTTAGGAAGAATTTCCCTGTTTTAAAGCAAAAAAGAGGACAGACAACAACTTGTCCATCCTCTTAAAACTCTTATATTACGCGGTTTTTCTCTTAGCCGAAGTATCTCTTAAGAAGTCCTTCGAACGCCTTACCATGTCTAGCCTCGTCTCTTGCCATCTCGTGTACAGTATCGTGGATCGCATCAAGGTTCGCAGCCTTAGCTCTCTTAGCCAGATCGAACTTACCAGCAGTAGCGCCGTTCTCAGCGTCAACTCTCATCTCAAGATTCTTCTTGGTGCTGTCTGTTACAACTTCGCCAAGCAGCTCAGCGAACTTAGCAGCGTGCTCAGCCTCTTCGTAAGCAGCCTTCTCCCAGTATAAACCGATCTCCGGATATCCCTCTCTATGAGCAACTCTGGCCATTGCAAGATACATACCAACCTCTGAGCACTCGCCTTCGAAGTTAGCGCGAAGATCAGCGACGATATCCTCGCTGACACCCTTAGCTACGCCTACAACGTGCTCAGCAGCCCATGTCTTCTCGCCAGCCTGCTCTTTGAACTTGTCTGCGCCAACGCCGCATACAGGACACTTCTCCGGTGCTGCATCTCCCTCGTGAACATAGCCGCATACTGTACATACAAATTTTTTCATAGCAAATCTCTCCTTTTCTTATTTAAATATATTTAATATCAGTAACAATTACTAATATTAAGTTAACACAATTAAAACGAATTGTCAATGATTATTTTATCTCATTTTGGGATTTTTATCCAGACAATTTTTACAGGTTCCGTAGAACAAAATGGTATGTGAGTCAACGGTCCCTTCAAAATGCTGCCCGGCAAGACTGTTGATGGACCGGATATGCCGTTCATCCAATTCCAGGTCGAACACGCGGCCGCATTCCCTGCAGATCACATGGTAGTGGAGATCGGTCCTGCCGTCAAAACGGTCGCCGCCATCGGGAGTAGAGATCTTGATGGCTTCCCCTGTATCCGCAAGCAGGTTCAGGTTACGGTACACTGTGCCAAGACTGATATTCGGATATGTTTCTCTAATATGAAGATACACCGTATCAGCAGTGGGATGCTCTGTGGTATGACATAGATACTCTTTGATCGCAGCGCGCTGCCGGCTGTATTTTAAATTAGCCATCTGTAAACTCCTCCTAAATAATAATAGTTACTAAAATTATTATAGGATTTCATCTGCCATCTGTCAACGAATAATTTTAAAATGTAACAATTTGTAATAAATGTATTTAAGATATGTGTATTATTTTTAAATATAATCATATAATATGACGAAAATATTAGGAATAAACGGGGTTGACACTGGGAAAAACGATGATATAATAATAGCGTAACATATGTAACAATTCTGTAATATTTACAAAAGATAAGAAAACATAAAGGAGGGAGTTTATGGATTCTATTCTTAAAAAAGGATTGTTCCTAGTTACTACAGCAGGAGCTATAACAGCATTTCCGGCTACGGCATATGCTGCAGATACAGACACCGAAAATGTAATGCCGCAGACGGGGATCGAGGAGGTGCTGAATAACTGCTACGTCGCAGACAGTGAGATCGAGGTAGAAGATTATCTGGTGCCGACACAGAAGGGTGAGTATTTAGATATGGCGTTTGCCGATGTCCAGTCGTTTCTCTATATCAGAAGTGAGCCGACGACGGACAGTGAGTGGGTGGGTAAGTTATATCCCGATTATGCCGCGAAGATTCTTGGACCGGTGGGAGAGTGGACGAAGGTCGAGTCCGGAGAAGTGACTGGCTATGTGTATTCCGAATACATTATAATAGGAAACAGCGCAGAGCAGAAGGCACAGGAAATGATCCAGGATTCGGAGGGGCAGAGTCCGGAAGAGGCATTTATCTATGCCGAGTCCAAGGAAGAAGAGGAGGCAAGGATTGCTGCGGAAGCGGCGGAGGCAGCGGCACGCGCCCAGGAAGAAGCGGCGGCGAAGGCAGGAACGGGACAGGCGATCGTGGATTATGCCTGTCAGTTTATCGGCAACCCCTATGTGTGGGGCGGGACAAGCCTGACGAACGGAGCGGACTGCTCGGGCTTTGTTCAGTCGGTATTCGCGCATTTCGGCATCAGCCTTCCGCGTACTACATGGGATATGGAGCATGTGGGAACTCCTGTCAGTTATGATCAGGCGATCCCAGGCGACATTATTCTCTACAACGGACATGTAGGAATCTATATGGGTAATGGGCAGATCGTAAATGCGATCAACAGTTCAAGAGGAATCGGGATCTTACCAGCCACTTACACGAGTATCGTTACTGTCAGAAGATTGGTGTAATGTACAAAATGTTCAAAAATGTAAAAATATGTAAAAAAATGGAAAATATAATTTTCCAAGTTTTCCACAATAAAATAGCCAAAAAAGGTGGAAAAATAAGTGTTTTCAAGATTTTATCCACATTTTCCACATTAAAAGCGGCGAATTTGGTGGATTACTCGGGATAAAGAAAAGAACGAACGTTTTGTGTAGATATCATAAAAATGGATTTTTGTCGAAAAAAAACGAAAAACAGGTTGACATTTGAGAAGTCAAATATTAGGAAGAAATTCATGGAAAATGTTTACACAATGATAAAAAGCTATTATAATGGAAACACTGAAGAGAAAAGGAGGCGTTATGATGGCATATGTTTCTAAAGACATGACGTTTGGTCAGTTGTTGGAAGAATACTATGAGAAATGTCCGAAGATCGTGGATGTCCTGGTTGAAGCCGGGATGGGATGTATCGGATGTCCTCATTCCCAGATGGAGTCTATAGAGGACGGCGCAATGGGACACGGCATAGACCCGGATCTGCTGCTCGAGAAGCTGAATGCGACGATCGGTGCAACATTGGATGCTTAGGAATTGTTAATAAGAGTGCAGAGGTAAGATAAAAAGGCGGGGCAGTCAGGAGATTCATTATACTCCTGACTGCCCCGTCTTTTATCCCTTTCGGGCGTTCCTTATCGTACATATTATACTTGAGCAAGCTTCTGAACCGCATCCGTAGACAGGATCATCTCACAATGTTCTTCGAGAAATGCCAGAATCGCGCCTGAAGAAGTCTCCAGGGAACCGTACTCTGACAGCATATTGCAGATACGGTTAAAGTCATTGATCGTGTGCTCCGACTGAGTCATCGCCAGGATATACACGTCTTCCTCGCGGTCTTTATACAAGGTGTTGGAACCTGAATAAATAGTGCTCAGCAGTCTTGCCGCCTTTAAAACGCTGTTCATCGTTGGGAATGAGAACAGGCGCAGAACATTCTTGGGCTGTTCTGCGGGGGTATCTTCTTTTCCGTCCGATGCAATGGAATTACTGAACTTTTCCTTCACTTTGTCGAGTAATTCAAGTAATGTATCGGCGCCTTCCAGCTTGCTTGGGGGTTCCTTCTTCGGAGAATCCCAGTCCCCGCCGGGTGACGGCGCAAATTTTGAAAAGCGTGTATCGAGTTCTTCGGGATCCTCGACCTTGGTAATTATCAGCACAATTGAATCCGAAGAAGCCGGAATTGCTTCGATCATCAAAGGCAGGTCTTCTGCCTCGAATCCGAATTCAAAGGCTGCTTGTTGCATCATGTCTCGGAAAAGTGACTTAGCTTTCTCGGTTCCGTAGGCCAGTTCGCTTAGCTGAAGATGTCGGGCAGCTAGATCGGCACGAGTCAGGGTGCAGCGAATCTGATTGTCGTTCAATTTTTCAATCTTCATAGTCATCACTTCCTTCCTACTGTAGTATAGCATAGAAAACCTTGAATGTTCAATAAAATAAGTCATAAAATAAGTATTAATTTAAAAAAGTGCTTGCACAGAGATATTTTATCGGCTATAATAACAATAACCAGAAGATAGTTTTCCCGGGTAACTACGTTCTTAGAACAAAGGAGGGAGAATTTCTTACATTTATTTTATAACATTTCTTAGATATGAATCTATGAACCTATCAGCAACGAATCAGAGAAAGATCAGAAAGAAGCCGTTTCAGGCAGATTTTCACATGAACTGTTAATGGAGTATTAGAGTGTCAGGACTATCTTCTATTATGAATTTATTATTGTAGCTGCGGCGCATAAGGAATATTGTGTCACGGCATCTCCTTTTCTTAAATGATATGCAATCGCAGCCGTAGTTATCCTCTGACATGGAGCAGGAGGTCGACGTGGAGGATGCAACCCGTTTACAGAAGATGTTTAATGAATTGACAGGGTACGAGAAGAAGCAGATAGACCTTAAGATAAATGGGATACCGGCAAGTCCCATGCAGATCGTCAGGGCGCACGGCGTGCATGAGGAAGCGGTGTATATGAGAGATTATGTACTGAATGAGAAAGGCGATATTAAAGCATTGTGGTTCAACAGCATTAATAGTAACTGACAACCAGATATTGGAAATACCCCGTATTCTATGTAAAAAACCAGAAAATGTCGAAATAAGTAATGACGAGTGTCGCGGGTTTTGTTATAATAGGGTCGAGTAGGAGGTGCAGCATGGAACAAAAAGACAGAAGGAGCCGCACAACTTCAGACCGCAAATGGAACACAGAGGCGACAAGCGCAGGGAGCATTGGAGAGGCCGGAAGGAAACAGGGTCAGACTCCGCAGATGCGTCGGATAAGAGATACAGAATCCAGCAGAACGACGATATCAGGCAGTCCGAGGATGGAAGGAACGGAAGGCAGGAGACGTCAGGTGTCCGGGAAGCCAAGACAGGAAGAGACGGAAGGCAGGAGACGTCAGATGTCGGGAAGTTCCGGTTTAGAAGGGAGCAGAAGCCAGGCAGCAGCGGCCAGGAGACGGCAGGAAAGGCCGGGAGCCCAGGATCAGCAGAAGGAAGCCGGCGGCTCGAACCAGGAAGCCGGCAGAAGGAAGCAGCCAGGCCAGGGCGCAAGGAATCCCGGCCCGCAGAGAAGCGGCATGAACCGGCCGCCGGCGAGGAAGCAGCAGTCCAGGCGGAAGAGAAAGAGGAATCTTATCATCAAGACAGCGCTGATCGTGATACTGGTGATCGCAGCAGTTGTAGGTGCATTCTTATGGAAGAGATACAGTCCTTCTAAGAAAGAATATGATTTGAAGAAATATTATGGGATTGAGAATGAAGGACAGCTCGCGGTCATCGTAGATAATCAGGTTGCGGAACCGCACGGGATGATAGCGGACGGCAAGGCATATGTTCAATACGAGATCGTAAGAGATTATATTAACGATCGGTTTTACTGGGATCCGAATGAGAATGTTCTCCTGTATACACTCCCGAAGGATATGGTTACCGTAGAGGTCGGAAGTAAGGATTATTCTGTGTCCAAAGAGAAGAAGAGCGAAGACTACGTCATTCTGAAAACAGAAGGAAGCACAGCATATATCGCATTGGATTTTATCCAGCAGTATACGAATATTGAATATGAACTGTATAATGAACCGAATCGCGTGATGATCGTCAGCGATTGGGGTGAGACGACCGTAGCTGCGGTGAAGAAGAATACACAGGTACGCTATCAGGGCGGAGTGAAGAGTCCGATTCTGTCCCAGGTGAAGAAGAAGGACGAGGTTACGGTGATAGAGAGCGAGGAGAACTGGAAGAAGGTCCGTACGAAAGATGGATTTATCGGATATATCAAGAACAGTGCGCTCAGAAAAGAAGAGAAGAAGGTAGTTTCCAGAGCCTTTGACGAACAGGAATTTACCAGCATCCAGAAGGAATACACGATCAACATGGCATGGCACAACGTGACCAACACAGACGCGAATAACAGCGTGCTGCAGAGGATTGCAGAGAGTAAGGGTCTTACGACAATTGCGCCGACATGGTTCCACGTGAAGGATACGGATGGTAATATGGATTCCATCGCGTCCTCGGATTATGTCAATTATGCACATCAGTCTAACATTGAGGTGTGGGCGGCGATCCGGGATTTCGACGGAGGAATCAATTCCTATGAAGAGTCCTATGAACTGCTTCGGTTTACATCCAAGAGGGAGAATCTGATCAATCAGTTGATCTCAGAGGCTCTGCGTGTGGGTGTTGACGGGATCAATGTGGATTTCGAGAAGATTTCCGACGAATGCGGAGAGCATTATATACAGTTTATCCGTGAATTGTCGGTAAGGTGCCGGCAGAACGGGATCGTATTGTCCATTGATAATTATGTTCCAAAGGGCTACAATATGCAGTATAACCGTAAGGAGCAGGGAATTGTGGCTGATTATGTCATCATTATGGGCTATGATGAGCATTATGCGGGTTCGCCTGTGGCAGGTCCGGTATCCTCGTATAATTTCGTTAAGGAAGGAATCGAGGAGACCTTGAAAGAAGTACCCGCGAACAAGGTGATCAGCGGCATACCATTCTTCACCAGGTTATGGGAGGAAGTGCCTAAGACAGAAGAGGAACTGGCCAATCAGGCAGGTACAGAAGAAGCACAGTACACCACGAAGGTTACCAGCCAGGCATTCGATATGAATACTGCCAAGGCGAAGCTTGCGGAAGCGGGCATTGAGACAACCTGGGATGAGAATGCACAGCAGAATTATGCGACCTGGGTTGTGGAGAGCGCGACCTTTGAGATGTGGTTAGAGGATGAGCAGTCCATTGAGCCGAAACTCAAGCTCATGAAGGATAACAAGCTTGCCGGCACGGCGGCATGGGCGTTGGGCTATGAGAACGGAGAGATATGGAATCTGATCCAGAAATATGTAAATTAGAAGGATTCATCACATATAAATACCTTCTGCAGTCATATATTGGATATATAGACTGTCAGGAGGTATTTTCTTGCGTAAAAAAGTTGAATTGATCCTTTTGATCCTGCTGCTTGCCGGGTTGGTGGCCGTCAGCAGGAATCTGGGGGAATATGTTTCAAGCGGTAAGGTGAAGCTGACTAAGAAGACGGTAGTCATAGATCCCGGACATGGCGGCGCCGATCCTGGTAAGATCGGAATAAATGACGCGAAAGAGAAAGATATCAATCTCCAGGTTGCCAAAAGAGTTAAGAAGCTGTTGGAGGATAAGGGAGTAAAAGTGATCATGACAAGAGAAAAGGATCAGATGCTTTCGGAGGGAGGCACGGGAAGCAAGAAGGTGCAGGATATGAAGGAGCGGGTGAAGCTGATCAACGATACGGCGCCTGATCTTGCGGTCAGCATCCATCAGAACAGCTACAGCGGAGAGGAAGTACACGGAGCACAGGTATTCTACTATACGCATTCGACAGATGGGGAGAAGCTTGCAGAGATTATGCAGAAGGCGCTGCTGTCCGTAGATAGAGACAACCATCGCAAGGCGAAGGCAGACAGTACCTATTATCTTCTGCGGCGGACGGAAGTTCCGACGATTATTGTAGAATGCGGGTTCTTAAGCAATTATGAGGAGGCGGAGAAGCTGGTTGACGAGAAATATCAAAAACAGCTCGCAAAAGCGATCGTGAAGGGAATCGAATCTTGTCTGGCTGATTAGAGTGTAGTATAATGGAATCTATGAAGACGATAGTAGAACAGATTGATTTCAGACAAATGAACATGGACATAATCACAAGAGCCGGAGAGATCCTAAGATCCGGCGGTCTGGTGGCATTTCCGACGGAGACGGTCTACGGACTTGGTGCGGATGCGCTGAATGAACAGGCGGCGAAGAAGATCTATGCCGCCAAGGGAAGGCCGTCGGACAATCCGCTGATCGTGCATATTGCAGATATGGAAGCGATCGGGCGGATTGCAGAAGCCGTTCCCGAGAAGGCGAGGGCCGCCGCGGAGGCGTTCTGGCCGGGGCCGCTCACCATGATATTTCAGAAGACCGGGGAAGTGCCGATGGGAACGACCGGGGGGCTTAATACGGTGGCAGTCCGTATGCCCGATCATAATGCGGCAAGGGCTCTGATCCGTGCGGGCGGCGGCTATATCGCCGCGCCCAGTGCGAATACTTCCGGCCGTCCGAGTCCGACGACAGCACAGCATGTGGAGGAGGATCTGGACGGAAAGATAGATATGATCTTAGACGGAGGGGCTGTTGAGATCGGCGTGGAGTCGACGATCCTGGATATGACGGCAAAGCCGCCCATGATCTTAAGACCGGGGGCGGTTACCAGGGAGATGTTGGAAGAACTGATCGGGGAAGTTGCGGTGGACAAGACTGTAATAGATGCCGGCAGCCATGCAGCGCCCAAGGCGCCGGGGATGAAGTACCGCCACTATGCACCGAAGGCAGAGATGACGGTGGTAGAGGGAAGCATTTCCCGGACAGTGGATGAGATCATCCGCCTGACCGGGGAGAAGATCGCCGAAGGCTTCAAGGTAGGCATTATTGCTACCGAAGAGACGGTTGGAAGATACAGCATGGGAGAGGTGAAGTGTATCGGGGCCAGGAAGGATGAAGAGACCATCGCCAGCCATCTGTATGGAATACTGAGGGAATTCGACGGTATCGGGATCGACTATATATACAGTGAAGCTTTCGGAAGAGAGGGGATCGGCAGCGCAGTCATGAACCGTCTGCTGAAGGCAGCGGGGCAGCGCATAATAGACGCCGGCGGCAAATAATCGAGAAGGAGAGAAGAGATGTCTAAGATACAAGTTATGGATCATCCGTTGATCCGTCATAAGATAACCTATATCCGTCAGGAGAAGGTGGGTTCAAAGGAATTCCGCGAGATCGTAAGTGAGATCGCGGCGCTGATGTGTTACGAGGCTTCCAGGGATCTGAAGCTTGAGAAGGTGAAGATCAGGACTCCGATCTGTGAGACGTATGGAGAAGAACTGAGCGGCAAGAAGCTTGCGGTTGTGCCGATCTTAAGGGCAGGACTGGGGATGGTGGACGGGATCCTTAAGATGATTCCGGCGGCGAAGGTGGGCCATATCGGACTGTACCGTGACCCTGAGACGTATGAGCCTGTAGAGTATTACTGCAAATTGCCGGCGGACTGTAATGAGCGTGAAGTGTTCGTGGTGGATCCGATGCTGGCGACCGGCGGGTCCAGTGCAGCAGCGATCCAGATGCTGAAGGACAAGGGTGTGAAGTATATCCGGTTCCTGTGCATCATTGCCGCGCCGGAGGGCGTGGAGAGGATGAAAGAAGAGCATCCGGATGTAGATCTGTATATCGGTGCGCTGGACGACCATCTCAACGAACACAAGTATATAGTCCCGGGGCTTGGGGATGCCGGCGACCGCATTTTCGGGACGAAATAATCCTCAGATGATCTTGGCCTGCCGCAGCAGGAACCGGTAGCGCAGCAGGGCGGCGTTGCCCATGTAGATATAAGAGTCGATCAGGTCAGGATCAGAAGCATTCTGGAAATTATTATAGGCATCTTCAATCTGACGGCGTGCGGCGGCGATCTCTTCTAGCAGAGTGTTGGCCGCCGGGTCGTAGGACAGACGTTTGTAGATGTCTTCTTCTGTTACATTTCTTCGTTCAAATAATCTCATAATCCACCTCCGTACAGTTGAATCGTTTCCAGATGTAGTCTAGTATAGGCAGAATTTGTGAATAAAATACCCGGTACAAGGATATATATGGTATTAGGAAATATGATCAGAACCGGAGGGAAATATGTCAGAACAAAGATCGAATCTGCTGAGCAACTTTATTGTACGGGCAATTATCGGGTCCGCCATGATATTTTTCATCAATGAATTCCTGAGCGCACAGGGGATTGCCGTGCAGGTGGGCTTGAATCCATGGACGGTTTTGACATCGGGAATCCTTGGAACTCCGGGGGTTGCGCTTCTCTATGGGATATCTTTCTATGGAATTTTGTAGGTGTTGCACAAAGTTTGGGTTTTTCTAAAAATGGGGTGGACAAATCATGGGAGAGAGGTTTATAATCATCCTACAAGTTGCGGATCAAGTGACTTGTATCTGATAGTTTCAAGATAGTCGATAGATTCATACAATTCAAAAGATTATTTTCAAAAAAATTCAGTAAATTCAGGTTAATCATGTTTTCAAAGTGTTCGATGCCGTATCGGCAGCAATTCACGGAGTAAAAGAAATGAGTAGTGTGTAAAGGAGGGATATTATGTGAGCAGCAGAAGTCTGGTAATCTGTGACCAGGAGGAAGGATATGCTGCGGCCTTTGCCGTATTTCTGACGAAGAAAGAGGAACTGGCCTTTCAGGTGCAGGTGTGTGACAGCCTGGCTCAGGTGACCGAGGTTCTTGAAGAGCACCCGATCGACATTCTTCTGGTCGGCGGGAATTATCCGATCAGGGAACGGGGGAAACTGGAGGCGGGAAGTGTATTTGTTCTTGCGGAGTCCGGGAATGTTAAGACGAACCCCAAGGAGGTGGCGGTCTATAAGTACCAGTCAGGCGAAGCGATCCTGGCTGAGATCATCTGCGGATGCAGCAAGGAAAATAAAACAGAAGATCTGTACCTCCGTTCCGTAAAAACCAGTCAGGTCAGGGTGATCGGTATCTTCTCGCCGGTCCACAGGAGCGGGAAGACAAGCTATGGACTTAAGCTGGGGCAGGAGATGGCGGCGTCGGCGAATGTGCTGTACCTCAATATGGAACTGTACGGAGGAATCGGCGGATATTTCCCGGAGGAAGGACATACCCTGGCGGATGCGCTGTATTATTCGAGACAGGAAAGCAGGAATCTGGGATTGATCCTTCCGACGCTTGTGAAGCATATGGGAACGTTGGACTATCTGCTTCCGGTGCGTGTGTCCGAGGATATTAAGGCGGTTCCGTTGGAGGAATGGACAAGTATGATCGTTCAGATCACGGAACAGAGTATCTATGATGTGTTGATCCTGGATATAGACGAGGGGCTTAAGGATGTATACGGTCTGCTTCGTCTGTGTACAGAGGTCTGTGTTCCATCGGCCAGAGATCCGGCGGCGGAGGCGAAGCTTCTGCAGATGGAAGGAGAGATGCATTTGCTTGGGTTCGATGATGTAAGGAAGAAAATGAAGAAGAAGGAGCTGATCACGTGATAGGTTCAGAACAGCTCCATGCCAGGATACTGGAGAGACTGGATATGACAAGAGAGATTGAAGACGAGGAGCTGACGCAGTTGATCTATCATGT
>CANDQP010000103.1 GCA_947388185.1 uncultured Dorea sp.
TATCTGAATGATGAAGAGAAAGAATGGCTTAAGAAATATACCAGGGCAGTATAGGCAGTATTTGCCGCAAAGGAAAAGGGGCGGTTGGTTCACACCAACTTAGCCCCTTTATGAAACTTCTTAATTCCACTGTGTACCGACGCCTGCTTTGACGGCCTTCTCATAGATGATTTTGGCGGTCACGAGATCCTGTGCGCCGACTCCCACCGTCTCATAGACGATGATCTCGTCGTCATTTTCCCTGCCGGTCAGTTCTCCCTTGATTACATTGCCGATATCGCCGGTAAAATCATCTTCGGTGATGATACCTTTCTCTAACGGGATCAGGATATCGCCGGATTCGGAGAGAACAGCCTCCCGAGAGTCAAAATAGATCTTCGATGCCCTTGGCAGGATTGCCGGATCCATTTCCTGCATATGATGCTGATATGCCCCCACGCAGCTGATCGTACAGCCCTTTTTGATCTTCGTTCCGTCAAATACCGGTTTGGAGGACGGTGTGACTGTGATCAGAAGATCGGCGTCGTCGATCGCTTCATCGGAAGACGGTACGGGTATGATCCTGGTGCCGTAGGATTGCAATTCTTCCTGCATCTGCTTAGCGAAGCTGACCGTTCTCTCATAGTTCAGGTCATATACACGTACTTCTTCTAGTTTGCGTACAGCGATCATTGCCTCTAACTGAGTGGCAGCCTGGCCTCCGGTTCCGATCAGCGCGCCGATCCGGCAGTTCTTTTTGGCAAGCATATCGAACGCCGCGCCGGAGGATGCACCTGTACGAAGCTGCGTCACATAGGTGCCGTCTAAGATTGCGGTGACGATCCCGGTCTTTCCGTCGATCAACAGGACCTGAGCCGGTGATGACGGCAGTCCGTTATCAATATTGTGCGGGAAGATATTGACGGTCTTCAGCGCTGCTGTGTCCAATTCTTCTGCATAAGCCGGCATGAACAGGAAACAGCCGTCGTATTTGGGCGCCTGGATATTCGTCCGAAGAGGCATGTCACATTTCCCGTCTGCTACGAGCGTGAACGCCTCCTTGTCTGCTTCCACAGCATCCAGAATGGAAAATACCTTCTTGATATCCTGTCTTGATAAAAGTAACATAGTTTTCCTCCTTGTTTTTCACTGGTAATTCTTGACAACACTTTATCGTCTATGTTAATAATAAATAAAACAGACAGATAAATAAACTTAAAATTCTTTATCGGACGTATAAGTTTTGCTTATATCTTCGATAAATACAGGATTTTATTAAAATATTCTGAGGTAAAAGAAGTGAGTAAGTATGAGATCATATTAGACGTGTGCAGGACAGGCAGCATATCTAAGACTGCGGTAAAGTTCAACTATACACAGTCTGCCGTCAGCCAGTTGATCAAAAATTATGAAAAGGAGCTGGGAGTTACGCTGTTCAGGCGCACCAAGCAGGGCGTACAGCTTCTGCCGGATGCCCGGGAGATCGTCCATTGTCTGGAGAACATCAGCAGTGAAGAGAAGAAGATCCGGCAGATCGTTGATGATCTGAACAGTCTTGACAGCGGAGCTATCCGTATCGGATCGATCCAGAGTATTTCATATCACTGGCTTCCGGGTATACTGCGGAGATTTTCGGAAGTATATCCCAAGATTATGTTCGAGCTGTGTATCGAGGGTTTTCGTCCTTTGATTGATAATCTGGAGAATGACAAGCTTGACTGTATCTTCGTGTCACGTTATTCGGTTCCGGATCATCCCTTCATTCCGCTGGGGGAGGATGAGCTTATGCTGGTAACGCCCAAAGAACATCCCCTGGCCGGAAAGCCGGAGGTTTCGTTGTCGGATGTGGACAAAAGCGACTTTATACTGACCTGCGACCGCCTGGATTATGAGACCGGGGAGATATTCAGGATGAATGGCATACGTCCGAAGATCCGGTATCAGGTGATGGAGGATTTTGCCGCCCTTAAGATGGTAGAGCAGGGATTTGGGATTACGATCCTGCCCAGGCTGCTCTTAAGTGACGCGCCGTTTGACGTCTGTGTGCGGTCTTTCGGCAAACATTATTCCCGCGTGTTAGGCGTTGCCCATCTGCCGGATAAGCAGCTGTCACCGGCAGTATTAAGGTTCTTAGCCTTTGTAAGAGAGTGGAACATACAGAATGTTCAGGCCGGATAGTACCGGATCCTTATGCAGTTCTAAGCGGATGCCGGATCACGGTTTTCAGGTTTTCCGGCTTGCATCTGCGCGCGTCGCTCAGATAGATCTCGTGGTGGCGGCGGGTTTCATTCATGTCCAACGCATACCCCTGCTCTCTGGCAAATGCATCCATTGAAGCAATTGTTGCCGGTTCATCGTTATAAGGACCGATATGCATGCACTGCACACATAAGCCTTCATCATAAGTAAAAAATTCTACTTTGGAATAATCGGTGTTCTTCTTCGCAGCGGCTTCGGACATCGCCCATTCAAAATCCTTCTTTGTCACGAATTCCGGAAGACGGATCATGGAGATCCATTGGAAATCTTCTTTCCTGGAGTAGTCAATAGATTCCGTGCCGGACTGCTGCCAGAGCCCTTCCAGCGGGGGGACGACATAGTCGAAATATCCTTCGATCTGACGGCTGCCCCGTTTGCTCATCTTGATCGTGAATGCGATACCGTAGAGCAGACCGATGGACTGCTTGTATGCTCCGCCTTCTACGTTCGGATCGCCTGTCCCCCGTACTGCGATGAAGTTCATAGGGGGGATCGTGATGATCCCCGGTTTGTTCTTCGGAAGATAGAATTCCTTGTATTCTTTCTTGTAATCAAATGCCATCTTTTGGACTCCTCTCCGTATTATTCTAATCCTACATAGATATGGATCTCCGCCTGATCCATACAGTCATTCTGGTATTCTTCAAAATCACACCGGAAAGCCCTTGGAAGATCCATCTGCCAGATCTCCTGCCAAGCTGCTGCAACCGCCTGGACCATATCCCCGTGTACTATGAATCTGGCGTACCGTCCGGCCGGGATTCGGCAGACGGTATATTGACTGTGCATTTCCTGCGGCGGTTCCTCTGATGTCTCACATGCAACGACCGTGGTATAGTCGGCTTTCTCATCTGCAGTAAAATCCGTATAGATTCCGAGAGCCTTCTCATTCGTCTTCTTCGGAATGGAGGCGTAGACGCCTTCATTATAAAAACGGTTCCAAAGCCCGCCGATCACGGCGCCCATATCGGGAGACAGGTTGTTCGTGCGTGCAGATATCCCTACTGCGATTTTCTCTTCTAATGTTACGATTTCATACTTCATAGTTTAGACCATCCTTTCTGGTACATCGATGTACAATTGATGGGCTTATTCTATCAGATGAAACAGGACAACTGTATGTCATGTTTACATATAATTTTTGCAGATTCCTTCTGCGAATGCAAGAATCTCCCGGCGAAGTTCGGCAGGCTCTAAGAGATTCGCGCTGCCGCCGAAAGAAACGATCCATCCGATGATACTGGTCTTATCCGTGAAGCCAAAGTGGAAGAGCAGCGTGCCGTCCGGCCGGACGGTGAAGCTCTCCGGTCCGAATTCTTCTATCAGCCGCCATTTGTATTCAGGCTGTATGATTGCCGTTACCTGATAAGTATAAGGAAATATATTGTCCTGGGAGAAATCAAGCGGCGGGAGAGGACGCTTTTCAAAGGGATTGCCCATTATGAGATCGGTCATCCGCCTGAGCTTGAACAGCCGGAAGTCTTCCCTGGATTCGCACCAGCCCCAGACATACCAGCCTGCCCACTGGAAGATCAGGTCATAGGGTTCGATCGTCCGGGCAGATTCGCCCTTCGGCGCGAAATAGAGAAAAGACACCTTCCGCCCGGAGAGGATCGCAGTGTGCAGTAATTCGATCTTGGGGGAGAGGGAGTCCTTGTACCAGGAGGAGAGGTCAATCAGGATATGGGTATCCCCTGCAAGGAGATTAGAGGAACCTGCGGACAGCTTCTCCATTAATTGCGAGTATTGGTTGGATCCGCTTACGCTGTCCAGGCTTCGGAGCCCGGCAAGGATCGCCTGCATATCCGAAGTGGTAAGCAGGGTACGGTCGATCTTATATCCTTCCATGATCGAGACTCCGCCGTTCTGTCCCGGTTCTGTCATAAGCGGGATCCCTGCCATGCACAGGGCTTCGATGTCCCGGTTGATGGTGCGGCGGGAGACTTCGAACTTCTCCGCGAGGTAGGGGGCCGTTACTTTCTCTTTCTGCAATAGAATGGACAGTATGCCGATCATTCGGTCAAGTTTCATATGGAATCACCTTTCTTGAGCAAGATATTGTTATTGTATCAGATCAGCGGGGAATTGGCTACGATAGTTTTGGAAATAGCAGATTTTGATTGAACTGAAATGGAACAAGTAATTATGATGAAGGGACGAAGGAGCATAGCTGCAGGATAGAATCATATATGAAGTTCTGCTGAATCATAGAGAAGATATTACTATAAAATAAAAATCGCTGTAGAATTCTCGAATCCGTGGAGCATACAGCGATTTTCTTATGTAATTATGCGATCTGATTGAGCCGATCCTTGACTTTGCGCATCTCGTTCTCGAGATGGCTGACCCTGAGGAGGAGAAGCTCCTTCTCATTCTCAACTTTTAAAGCCTCGCTTAACTTGCGGTCCAAGTTAAGGTGTCCTTCGGCAATGACCTTAATACCACGGTTCGTCTCATTTTCTAAAGTGAGTTCAATACTTGTTGCCTGATTTTTAAGAACTTGAACATCCTGCTTGAGAACTTGAACATCCTGCTTGAGAACTTGAACATCCTGTTTGAGTTCCTGAGTCTCTTGCTTGAGAACTTGAACATCTTGTTTGAGAATTTGAACATCCTGTTTGAGTTCCTGAGTCTCTTGCTTGAGAACTTGAACATCTTGTTTGAGAATTTGAACATCCTGTTTGAGTTCAGTAGTATCATTTTTCAGAGTATGAATCTCTTCTTTTATCATCTGTATATCGTCTTGAACAGGTTTGAATAAATTAGCAATTGCTTGCAGATCATCGTTTGTTAATGCCATACTGTCACCTCTTTCACGATTATACGGATTGTTTTGATAGTTTGTATTATATCACGATTTAGGAAGACTGTCTATTGAATTTGTTGATATTAATTTTGCAGAGAAAAATCTTTGAAATTGATATGTTTTATCACATTTCCATGTGGTATTCTCATTTTACAAAGTAAAAGAAGGATCGGTTTGCCGAGAGACTCTGCGATAGGGAAGGTGGCGTATATGGAAATGATAGAAGTTCGGAATCTGAAGAAGGAATACAGGATCGCAAAGAAGAGTACGGGAATGATGGGCAGTCTAAAGCATCTGATCATGCCCCAATATGAGACCTTAGAAGCCGTGAAAGGGATTTCTTTTAGGATCAATGAGGGGGAGAGTGCGGCATTCCTGGGGTCAAACGGCGCGGGGAAATCGACGACCATCAAGATGCTGACCGGGATCATGAAGCCAAGTGACGGAACGGTCAGGATCATGGGGAAAGACCCCTTCCTGAACAGGATCGAGAATGCCAGGAGGATCGGGGTGGTGTTCGGGCAGAAGTCGCAACTCTGGTGGGATATTCCGGTCATCGAGTCCTTTCGTCTGCTCAAGAATATCTACGGTATACCAGAGGAGCAGTATAACCGGAATATGGAGAAGTTCGGTGAGATCCTGGGGCTTCATGATTTCCTGTCACAGCCGGCAAGGAAATTATCTCTGGGACAGCGAGTGAGAGCTGATCTGGCGGCTTCCCTTCTGCATGAGCCGCCCATATTGTTTCTGGATGAGCCTACGATTGGAGTGGATGTGGCGGCGAAGCAGAAGATTTATGAATTCTTGAGAGAGACGAACAGGGAGAAGAAGACTACGATTCTGCTCACCAGCCATGATATGAAGGATCTGGAATCTATTTGCCAGAGATTGATCATATTGGAGAAGGGGAAGATCCTGTTTGATGATACGATCGATAAGCTGCTTAAAAAGTACGGCGGCGAGATGAGCTTGGAGGAGATTATCATTCGGTTATTTGAATATGATGTACTAGTATGATGTAATAGTATGCTTTCATATCAGAATGGAGAGGAATATGAAGAAATATCTTGCTTACATAAGATGCGGTTTTTTGGAAGGCTGTGCATACCGGAGCACGTTTATCACCGGTATGCTGGCGAATTTCATCCAGGCGGTGGTATTGTACTATGTCTGGAAAAGTATTTTTACATATCAGGATGCGGTAAATGGATATACATGGGAGATCATGAAGCAGTATGTATTTGTTGCTTTTCTGTGCAACAGCGTTTTCTCCATGGGATTCGAGATGAGCATAGCGGAGCGTATCGTGAAGGGCGATATTATATTAGACCTTTTGAAGCCCTTATCTTATCGGGGAATGCTTTTCTTTCGGATGCTTGGAACGGCGGGACTGGAATTTGCGGCGACTTTTGTGCTGATCGGGAGTGTCTATCTGGCGGTGAACGGCTTGCGCTATCTGAGCGGGATGCGGACGGTACTTTTTCTGATCTCGCTTTTTCTTGGCATGGGAGTGAAATTCTGTATCCAGTATATCTTCTCCCTGCTGTGCTTTTATACGGATAATTCTTATGGGGTGACGAAGGCGAGGGAGATACTTACCAACTTTTTCTCGGGTGCGTTGATTCCGTTGGCGATGTTTCCGGGCGTCCTGAGAGACGTTGTGAATATCCTGCCTTTCCAGGGAATCATCTATACGCCTTGCTGCATTTTTATCGGGACGTTCTCGGCCAGAGAGAGTATGATAAGTATACTTCTGCAAATTGTGTGGATTGCTGTATTAGGTCTTTTGGGAACCTTATTAGGGAAGAAAGCATTTGGTGTGATCTCTATGTATGGAGGCTGATCTATAAAAGGGGTGAAAATCAGAATGAAAAAGTATGGAACATACATAAAATTATACATTATATTTCAGATACAGAATATCAAATCTCTGGCGCAGTACCGGACAGATTTTCTGATGATGGTCTTCTTCACGCTGTTTTCCCAGGGGTGCAACCTGGGGCTGATCTGTATCATATACAGTAATATCCCGCAGGTAGGGGGATGGACGATGTGGGAGATCTTCCTTCTCTACGGCTTCCTGCTATTCTCAGAAGGATTCATCAATTTCTTCTTCCAGGGGGCGTGGAAGATCACGAATATGATCCATATGGCGGAATTAGACCGGTTCCTGGTAAGGCCTGTGCCGGTGGGGCTGCAGCTTCTGACGGCGAAGATTGATTTTGACGGACTGAATAAGATGGTCATTGCCATAGCAGTAATGGCGGCTGGATTTGGGCAATGCGGGATGGAGTGGAATGTGCTTAAGGCTGCCGTATTATGTGTCTTCATGGCGGAGGCCTGTGTGATAAGGGTGTGCATGATCTGGACCGCGAGCTGTATATCCTTCTGGATGGAAGGGAAGAAGAACAGTCTGAATTATTTCGTGATCTCACTGGGAGAGATGGCGAAGTATCCGATGGTGATCTATTCGCCCATTTTCCGGGGAATCTTCGGATATCTGATTCCCTATGCGTTTGTCAGCTTCTATCCGGTCGGTTATCTGTTGGGCAAAGAAGGAACCAGGGCGGGGGCACTTGGGATCTCGTTCTTCTGCGCTCTTATGCTTGCCGTATCTTATATGGTACTGAAACGCGGACTGGCGAATTATGAGAGCAGCAGTTATTAAGCTAAGGGTAAAAAGGTTATATCTTCTTCCTGTAAGCGGAAGGCGACATCCCGTAATAGGACTTAAAAACGGCTGAGAACTGAAATGGATTGGCATAACCCAGTGATCCGGCGATCATGGATATGGAATGATCCGTCAGATACAACAGCATAGAAGCCTGAGACATACGGATAGAACGCAGATAATCACTGGGCGTCTGTCCGTATGTTTTCTTGAATACGGCGCACAGGTAATTGGGATGAATATTCAAGGATGCGGCAACATCCTGCATCTTGATTGGTTCGGTGTAATGGGTATCCATGAATGCTTTCGCCAGAAGCGCCGGGGAATTCTTCTCGGGATTCATGGTATCTTCCGGGATCTGGGATCTCAACAGATCAGAAAAGAAGTTAAGCATCCTGCTGTTCACCTTCAGGGAATCAGAGAGTCCAAGAATAGTGGTGAACTGTTCGCCCGGGAAGATGTCCTTGTCATATTGGGAGCAGCCGGCGACCCTCCCGTCTGTTACGGAGATAATGGAGAGGAGATTCTGCTCGACCTCATTAAGAGACATCTTGAATTCGATTACGTTCTCATCGCCGAATAAAAGGGAGAGAAAGGGATTGGCGGTATTGGTATAGAATCCGACCCATCCGTATGTCCATGGATCTGTCAGGGAGGCGTGATATTTGGCGGATACGCCTGCCGGGATATAGAATGCCTGTCCTGCATGCGGGTTGAAGAGCTTATGTCCCGTCTCGAAGAAACCATTTCCGCTCAGTATGAAATGGATCAGATGGTAGGGACGCGAATCGATATGGTAGGAATAGCCGGGTGCGCACTCCTGTATTCCGCAGTGGTTTAATTGAAGTGAGAATTTGCTTACATCTGTTCTGTCCAGGAAAATGTCTCTGTTGCCGATCATGGCTGTCTCCTTTCTGAATGCTCAGGATCCGCTTGATTTATAGTGCCGCACACCGAATTTCCAGAATAGTATTGCCGGAATCAGGAACCAGCATGCCAGAAGGGGAAGGAACATGAAGATCAGTTCCTTCCTCCGTCCCAGTATATAGAGCAGGGGATAATACTGTATCAACGCATAAGGTACGAAAAATGTGGCGAACAGGAGCATCTTCTCCCCATATACGCCAACGGGATACTTGCCGAATTCTCTGGCGCCGTCCGTGAATATATTCATGAATTCCAGGCTCTCTAATGTGAAGAAGCAGAATGCGGCATAGATCAGGAACAGTGCGGTGAAGACAGCCGTGCCTCCGATCAGCATAAAGATCACGGTAAGCACTTTGGAAAAGCTCCATGCAATGTCACTCTGAATAATTCCGTATATGAACATCACAACAGCCTGCAGCATTCTGCCGAACCGGGTGAGTTCGAATTTGCTCCCCAATACCTGGATGATCTCATTCTGAGGGCGCACCAAGACTCTGTCGAATTCTCCGCTTCTTACCATACCGGAGAACTGGTCGAACCCTCTGGCGAACATTTCTGCAAGGGAGAATTCCATCAGCATTACGGAGAAGCACAGGAGCACTTCGCTGTAGGTGAAGCCTTCCACCTTGGAGAATCTCTGGAACATGAAGAACACGCCCAGAAATGCGGTGAAAGAAACCAGGAACTGCCCTGCGGCAGTCAGGAAAAAGGAAGTCTTGTACTGCATTACACACCGGATATTGATGGACACATAATGAAGATAAAGGCGGATGGATCTCATATATTAACCTCCTTGAACGGTAACCCGCTTCTGTGCCAGACGGCAGAGTGCGTTCCCGGCAAATGTGATGGCTATAAGCCAGAATACCTGCAGGAATACAGCCCTTTTCATCTCGCAGCTGCTCATGCTTCCGCCGTAGATTCTAAGAGGAACATTCTGCATAGATGCGAACGGCAGAAGTTCCATGATCCGCTGCATTTTCTCCGGAAAGAAGGGCAGCGGGATCAACGCCCCGGCAAAGAAATCAGAAGCGGAGTCGAATATCAGCCGGAGTCCTGCAGGTGATATGGTAAAAAATGCCAGGATATAGACCAGCATACAGAGCGATACGGTCATCAGCAGTCCGAGGACCAGCGTGATCAGAAACAGAACAAAGTGCTTAAGGCTTGCCGGCGCCGCAAGGCCGTAGGGGTGCGGCAGGAGGGCGGCGACGATCAGGATGGGAAAGCTCCTTAATACGGCTCTTGACAGACGCGTTGCGATACTTCTTGCAAACCACATGCGGTAGACACTGACCGGCCGGCACATCTCGTAGGCGATATCTCCGTTTACGATGGTATCAAAGATCTCATTCTCCATCATCCATACCGCGAACAGGGCGAGAAATGCCTGCTGCAGCCATAAGTACGATGCAGTGGCGGAAAAACTCATTGGGAAGGCACCGGCATCCGCCCGGTGGAATGCGGCGAATATCATGATCTCCATGAATCCCCACGCAAACTGGGTTGTGATTCCGCCAAGGGCGGCCGCTCTGTATTGCAGGCCCATGGTGAATCTCAATCGAAAGAAAGATAAATATTTTTTCATGTTCGTAGTCCTCTATGATACCAATATATCAGATATCGTATGAACGGTACAGTTCGGCTACCGTCTCGTCAATATTCTCTCCGCCTCTTTTGATATCATTAATCGTACCGTCCATAAGGATCCTTCCCTTTCCGATCAGGATGATACGGCTTGCCAGTGCTTCGATATCCTGCATGTCGTGGGTGGTGAGTATCACGGTAGTGCCGTGGGTCTGATTCTGCTTCAATATGAAGTCGCGGACGGCAAGCTTCGATACGGCGTCCAGTCCGATCGTGGGTTCGTCAAGGAACAGAATCCGCGGGCGGTGCAGAAGAGAAGCGGCGATCTCGCAACGCATCCGTTGGCCAAGGGAAAGCTGTCTTGCAGGAGAGCGCAGTAACTCCGTCAGGTTCAGTAATTCGGTTAATTCTTCAAGGCTCTGTCTGTACAGGGGTTCAGTAATAGAATAGATGTCCTTTAATAGTTCAAAGGAATCTATGACCGGAACATCCCACCATAGTTGGGAACGCTGACCAAACACGACGCCGATCTCCTGTACGTGTCTGATCCGGTCCTTATACGGAACTCTGCCGTCTACAAGGACAGTTCCGTGGTCGGGGGTTAATATTCCGCTTAGAATCTTAATAGTAGAGCTCTTACCGGCTCCGTTGGGTCCGATGTAGCCGACCATCTCGCCGTCGCCGATGGTAAAGGTTACATTATCCAGTGCACGGATCACTTCATATTCCCGGTGAAAAAGAGCTTTCAAGGCTTCGCCGAAGCCGGCGTTTCTTTTTGCAATCTTGTACGATTTGCATACATGTTCCATCGTAATCATTCTTGCTTCCTCCTGGTAGTTATATTCGCATATCTTGCCAAGTCGGTTTGGTTGCGTTCTGATTATATCACATAGGCGCTGTCTGGTAAAGTATGTAATTTGCCTTGCTTTTTAGCCGGAGGCATTGTAGAATAATTATGGAAAATTTAGAAAATAATTTACAAATCATGCAAGGATTTGCGAAAGGCAATCGTATTATAAGTAGAACAAAGTAATAAGCAATTACCAGGAGGGTTATAAAGCAAATGAAGAAAAAAGCCATATTGGGAGTAGCAGGAGTATTATCGTTGGTAATGGGAACGACAGTGTTCGCGTCAGATTTCTCGACTGGGTACATGGGCAGGATGCCGCTGCACAATTTCAGGGCATGCTCATATGTGGATGTATCGAGGAATTATATGCGTCCGGCGTCAGGGATCTGCCTGGCAGACAGGTGTGATTTCGGGAACTGTAATTTCATAGACGGCAACTGGGTCGGATCTTGCGGCAATTATGTAGATGAAGACCAGAACGGCGTATGTGATAATTACACAGGTCAGGGCAGCGGCGCTGGTTCTGGGGCAGGTTACAGCGGAGGTTCTGGTGCGGCGACTAATTATACAGAGCCGGTATACACAGAACCGGTATATAACGAGCCGGTATATACGGAACCAGTTTACAATGAGCCGGTCTACAATGATACGAGCAATTATGGGAACCAGGGTTACGGCGGCGGAGGCTATAACGGTCAGGGCTATGGCGGCTGCGGCTATGGC
>CANDQP010000104.1 GCA_947388185.1 uncultured Dorea sp.
AGATAAATATATATATAAGGATTTGCATCAAAAAAACTTCTGTCTTCATATTTATGAAGATCTGCAAACATACTACCGTTCTTCATGTTATGTCCATATACCACAGTAACAGGACTGGAAAATTCTTTTCCATTATATTTTTCTGTATAAATTGTTCCCGGAAGTCCTTCTTTTTTCTCTATCGTATGATTCAAATAATAAGCATCATCTTCCGTTTCACTTTGTAGAATCGGATAATCAATGTTTGTTCCTGGTATCCAGATCCAGGCATATACATCCGGATTCATAGCTTGTGCGGATGCAAAATCAATCTTTCTAAACATCGGGTCATCTGCGTCGACAGTTACCTGTTCTTTTAATTTTTCGTAAGATTCCTGTGTTTCTTCTGGATCTGCCTTTTTTGCCTTCTCTGCCGCTGCTGCTTTTTTCTCCTGACTGGATGAATATACGAAAAATCCAATTCCAACACCCGCTATTACAATAACAATCGCTATAATCGCCACAATCAATCCATTTTTCCCGGAAGTGTTCTTTCTTCTTCCTCTTCTCTTATGGGTTGAATTTTCATAATCCATTGGTTTATCCTCCAATTCTGAAATCTTTTGTAACTATTGAACTTCTGTATAGAAAAAATTCACTACCAGTTCTTTTAATTGTTCTGAATTTACAATGTATGCTTCATGCTCATCCGGTTGTGTTACTTCTCCCGGAATCATCGACATATCCTCTGCTGTGAGTGTCACATCCAACATTTCCGGTACCAGATACGTGATATCTTCCACAGAGACATTCGTATACATATTCCCTTGCAAAGACTGGTAAATAGAAACAGGAAGTGTCAGGTCATTTTTTACCTGTGCCATGGCTGTGGCAAAGTAATTTGTCATATATTGTTTCTGCCGCTCCAACCGTCCCATGCTGCTGGCAAATACATCACAATTTCTATCCCGAATATAATCTTCTGCCATCTTCCCTTGCAAATGGATAATATCTCCGGCATGATAGGGCCTACCGCCAACTTCAACATCTTCCAATGCTTGGACGTCTACACCGCCAATTGAATCGTTAAGGATAGGGATAGCTTCCAAGTTAATCGCACAATAACGTTGAATTGGAACCTTGAACAACAAATTAGAAACTGCATTTACCATCAATTCACAACTATCCTCAGCTGTTTTCCCATAATAGTATTGAAGAGTAATCTGTAAAGTTTTCTCAATTACAAACTTTCCATTATCGTCATACACTTTCACCGGTACATAAGTATCCCTCGGCACTGCCAGTATTTTGATCTTCCCACTCTCCACATTGATACTCACCAGAATAATCGCATCCGCCAACCCTTGTCCCTTTATCTCGTTGGCCTGCTCCACCGGGGTACTGTTATCAATCCCCAGACAAAGGAAATTGATCACATCCTCGTTGTACTGGTATTCCTTCCCCTTATATGTAATAAAGAGGCCTTCCTTCCTGGTTTCGGGAGTGTCTTCCACATCGGAAAGATCAGTCTTCAAATTCTTTTCACCCTGAGCGCGCAAATAGAAGAAGCTGCCGGCTATTCCTATGATAATTACGAGTAACGTAGCTACCACACCTAACGTGATCTTCTTCCACCGTTGCATAGGAAGACGTTTTTTCTTCTTTTTTCTCCTAGATCTGCCATCTCCCTTTGGACTCCTATCGCCTAGAGGTCTGTCTTCAAATGAATCGTCATAAAGTATCTCTAGCGAATAATCGGAAGAATGGTCTGAGTCCTCCCTCTTCGAGAGAAAATCATCTTTTCTTTTCATCATTACCTCCGCATCAAGTCCACAATATGATAAAAATAATGCGTTTCTATCTAGCATTATACTTTATTTTCGTGGAATGTCAAGAGGAAAAAAGATGAAAATGCAATAAATTTGCAATAATTTTTTACGAGTGAATTATTCAAATGTTAACACTCTTGTAATATAATGTTAATAATTACTATGAAAAGGCGGGAAACATGGAATGTTTTGTAGGAAATGCCTACAGCAGCTACAAATTGTATATTTTCAAATACACTCTTGCTTTCCGCCCGCTGTCTTCTACTTCTCCAACCCATGTATCCAGTCCGACTTCAGATAATATATCAGGAACACCAGTGAGCTTAGGCTCCAGGTAAGCGGATAAGCCCAGAACACTACCTTAATGCTTGGGATGAAATGGATCACTACCGTAATATAACTGATCCGGACTACACACCAGAAGACCAGCATAACAATCATCGGAACCGTGGACCTCCCGGCTCCGCGCAGGATTCCCGCCATACAGTGGGAGAATGCCAGCAGGAAGAAGAAAAATGTCTCCGTATGCGCCTGGCTGGTTCCATATGCTATCACCTCCGCAGTATCATTGAATGCCGAGAGCAGCAAAGGCGCTGAGAAATAAACGAACACTCCGATCAGCTCTGCCGCAGCAATGGTGCAGACGATCCCGAACACAGACCCTTTCCTGGCACGGTCATATTGCTTAGCTCCTAAGTTCTGACTGATGAAGGTCGTAAGCGCCATGGAGAAACACGTAATAGGAAGGAACCCGAATCCCTGGATCTTCGAGTACGCGCCGCAGCCGGCAACCGCCATCTGGCCAAACTGATTGATATTCGCCTGAACAAATACATTTGCGACGGAGATGATGGAATTCTGGAATCCGGCAGGGAATCCATTTGATACGATCTGACGCAGCATATTCCTGTCCAGACGGATCTCACGAATGGACAGGCGGAATTCTTCCGGACTTCCAAGCAATTGAAACAGACACAGGAAGGCGCTGATAAACTGTGAGATGACGGTGGCCAGGGCCGCCGCGCCTACTCCGTAATGGAATACTCCGATCAGCACCAGGTCCAGCACGATATTCACCACCGAGGAAATGACCAGGTAGATCAGCGGATGACGGCTGTCTCCTACTGACTGCAGGATTCCCACGAAGAAATTATACATAACAAAAGCCAATGAGCCGGAAAAATAGATCCGGAAATAAATGATAGAATTCGGAAGAACTGCTTCCGGCGTTCCCATCAGCACCAGGATCTGCGGCGCGGCAAATACGCCTACAACCGTCAGCACACAGCCGCAGATCAGGCCGAAGGCCGTAGTGGTATGGATAGACTTCTGAAGGCCTGATATATCCCGGGCGCCAAAATGCCGGGCGATCACAACGCCTGAACCGATCGCGATCCCATTGAAGAAGCCTACCATCAGGAAGATCAGGCTTCCCGACGAACTTACAGCGGCAAGCGCGGCATCTCCGAGAAAATTACCGACGATCATAGAATCCGCCGTATTATAAAGCTGTTGGAAAAGATTTCCCCAAAAAAGAGGAACCGCAAATGTAATGATGCGCTTCCAGATAGATCCTTCCGTCATAAGTGTAGACGATGTATTCGCCATGGCAGCCTTGCCTCCGTTTCCCACAAAATACTTCTTAAATGATTTCATTATAATATAGTATAGGTAGTATAAATTGGAAAATCAAGAATTTTATTACAATGTATACTTGCAAATTTCCGTCAAATGCGCTATATTATCATCAGATGGCTATAAACAGGGAGTTGCCGTCGGCGATTTCCTGCATATTAAGAGCATGAAAAAGGAGTGAACTGATCAATTGGATTCGAGTGACGTCACACAACTCATTATCCTGCTTGTTCTGCTTCTGTTATCTGCATTCTTTTCGTCTGCGGAGACAGCATTGACGACAGTCAACAGGATACGGATTCGTACCTTAGCCGAAGAAGGCAGCAAACGTGCCGATACGGTTCTGGCGATCACCGATGATTCGGGTAAGATGTTAAGCGCCATATTAATTGGTAATAACATCGTGAATTTATCCGCTGCTTCCCTGACCACGAGTCTGGCATACAGCTTCGGCGGTTCCATGGTTGCAATTGCAAGCGGAATTTTAACAGTATTGATTCTTTTATTCGGAGAGATAACTCCCAAGACGATGGCTACGATACACGCCGAGAAGATGGCGCTGATCTATGCCCCTGTCATCAGCATTTTCATGAAGATCATGACACCTGCGATCTTCATCATCAATGGTCTTTCCATTGGCGTGCTGTTTCTTCTGCGGGTAGATCCGAATGCCAAGAACAATATTATGACTGAGAATGAACTTCGTACCATTGTGGATGTAAGCCATGAAGATGGAGTCATTGAGTCTGACGAAAGACAGATGATCAACAATGTGTTTGATCTGGGCGATGCCAGAGCGAAGGATGTCATGGTACCCCGCGTTCATGTAACATTTGCAGATATCGACAGTACCTACGAGGAGTTGATCGAGATCTTCCGGGAAGACAAGTACACAAGGCTCCCGGTATTCAAGGACACCACGGATAACGTGGTCGGCACCATCAATATGAAGGATCTGCTGTTATATGACAATACGAATGGTTTTCACATTAAGGACATTCTGAGAGAGGCATATTTCACTTACGAGTATAAGAGTATCTCCGAACTTCTTGTGGAGATGCGTCAGGCTTCATTTAACATCGCGATCGTATTGGACGAATACGGCGAGACAGCCGGATTGATCACTTTGGAGGATATCTTAGAGGAGATCGTCGGCGAGATCCATGATGAATACGATGAGAATGAAGAAGATTTTATTCAGGAGATAGACGAACGCGAGTATATCGTAGAAGGCTCTACGAATCTTGACGATCTCAACGATCGTCTGGAGCTTGACCTGAGATCGGAGGAATACGATTCACTGGGCGGATTCATTATCGAACGTCTGGACCGTCTTCCGGAAGAGGGCGACAGGATCGACACCGAAGACGGTATCCACATGATCGTGGAGCGATTAGACAAGAACAGGATTGAACTCGTACATCTGTACCTTCCAGAGGCGACTCCTCAACCCGAGGCTGCCGCTGTTGATTGATATATTACTTTGCTGATTATCTGAGATTGTCATTTTCATGAACAGATGGATGTGGCATAATCAGTTTTCAGAATACCCACAATACAGATATGGCATATCACCAAAAAGACAGGTTTCTATTGAAACCCGTCTTTTTACGTTTCTGACTAATACATCAGCTTCTGTATCGTCTCATCTTCCAGATTATCCCTGGTAAGCCAGGTGTAACCTGTGTCAACCACCGCTTCATTGCCCATTGACAGCGCCGCTCTCGCCGCCGCTATGATCGTGGCATATCCCATTCCGAATGGGTTCTGCATCACCAATGCGTCGACCTTCCCTTCTGACAGCGCATCTATCTCTTCCTGATCCGCATCGAATCCGACCACCGCCGCATCTATCTCATTACGTTCCATTGCATTGACCGTAACCTTCACCGCTTCTCCATTCGTGGCATAGAAGCCCTTCACCTCCGGGTGTCTGGCAAGGATATGATCGATTACTTCCTCTTCTGTGATCGCCTCTGCCGCCGCCTGTTCTTCCTCCGTCAGCGCCTGCGGCGAATCCTCCGTTCCTTCAGTACCGTCTTGCGTACTGCCGTCTCCGGCTGGGCTTGTCTGGTCTCCTTCTGTGTCCCCGGCAGCATCACCGGCGCCGTTCTGCCCCGCTCCGCTGTCTTCTGCCTTGTTATCTTCTGCTTCGGCATCTTCTCCGTAAGTCTTGCCGATCCTCTCGGCCGCCACCATCTTCTGCATCTCGGGCAGTTGATCCATATAGTAGACTTCCGCGATAGAGATCTCGGGATGGTTCGTCTCTATCTCTTCTTTGAATGCGTTCTCGCGGTTCATCGCCGACTCAGACTTAGAGTCATGTATAAATAAGATGATCTCACCCGAATCATCCACCAGCTCAGCAAGCCTTACTGCCGCTTCCTTCGCCGATACCTGGTTATCGGTCGATACCATCGCCATCAACCCCTGATAAGCGCTCCCCGAGTCAAATGCCACCACAGGGATATCACTCTCGGCAGCCAGGTCAAACTGCACCTCACATGCATTTACATCGGCGATCGCAATACCAAGCGCCGCCGGATACCGGGCAAGCTCTTCATCCAGAATATTCACCTGTTCATCCACATTGTCCGGGGTTCCCGGCGCACTGTAGGTAACCTTCACACGGTCTCTGCCTTCATAACCAAGATTCTCATTGATATCCTCCACCGCCTGTTCGGCGCCCCGCTTCACTTCCTCCCAATAAGGCACGCCGTCCGCTTTCCCGATCACAGAGAGGGCCGTACCCTTCTCAAGTTCAAGCCCCATCACATTGTCATACGCGGAAGGGTGTATCATATCCAGTTTCTTCTGGTATTTCTTCTCTTCTTTTGCTTCTTTCTTCGTTTCCTTCTTCACATCCTCTGTCTCAGACACTACAGGATCTTCCGGCCTCTCTACACTGTCCTGGGACGAGCATGCACATACGCACATCGACGTACACAATGCGGCAGCTATTATGCTGTGTATTCTTTTCATCATACTTTTCTCTCCCTTTACCTTTTTGCCACACACCACTATACACCAATTCGAGCCGGAATTGTTGAAATTTTTCTTAATTTTTTATAACTTTTGAATTGCTCTTGTATATTTTGGCCTTTTGTATTATGATATGTGTAGGCAAAATCTAAGGTTCTGCCTATATACTAAAAAAGGAGGGTACATACTATGGCACACGTAATTAGTGATGAATGCGTAAGCTGTGGAGCATGTGAAGCTGAATGTCCAGTTGGCGCTATCTCCCAGGGTGCAGATCATTTTGAGATCGACGCTGACGCTTGTGTTGATTGCGGCGCTTGCGCTGCTCAGTGTCCTACAGGAGCTATCTCCCAGGGCTAATACAGGATGTACTGGCGACAAAGACAATAGACAAAGAGACACTGCCCTTTCCGCATCGGAATCCGGAGTGTCTTTTTGTTTGCAGATTTATTTTTACCTTCCTGACACCATTTTACTTGTTTCGCGAAATCAATATGCTATGATACAACTGTCCAACATATATCGGACAAGTTGTAACAGTTCAGATAGTTTCCATTAAAAGCATATCTTGATAAGGGGGTCAGACCATGGGCAATAACGCATTAGAACAATTGAAGAGGGAGACAAAAGATGATGCCAGACTATTTGCCTGCATTAAAGAACTATACGAACAGGGAGTACCTTTCTCCGAGCTGAAAGCGCTGATTCCGGATCTTCGCCGAACCCGCGATCAATTACATATGAAACGGCTGTTGGAGCATAACAACGAAGTCCTGTTATCCATGTTCACCAAGGAAATGTCTTTCCTTCTGGATGCAAAGGAGCGTCAGGAAGAAGAAGAATTCAGAAAATTAGACCAGCTCATCCGTCAGCAGCAATCCTTTCGGAAAAGTGCAGCGGAAGCCGGTCCCGTAGAAAAATTAAAAAGATTATTCCTGCCTGCTTAAGTTGGCGAACTTCGTGTACTCGCCCAACCAGGCCAGATTAACGGTCCCTACAGGACCGTTTCTTTGTTTGGCTATAATGATCTCCGCCTGTCTCTTGAACTCGGAGTCTTTGTTATAATATTCGTCGCGGTAAATGAACATGACGACGTCGGCATCCTGCTCGATCGCTCCCGATTCACGCAGGTCAGACAGCATGGGACGCTTATCCGGCCGGCTCTCTACCGCACGGCTCAACTGGGACAGCGCGACTACCGGTACGTTCAGTTCCCTTGCAAGTCCTTTCAGCGAACGGGAGATCTCGGAGATCTCCTGCTGCCTGGATTCCTGGCTCTTGCCTACGCTTCCTGTCATCAACTGCAGATAGTCTATGATAACCACATCCAGTTCATGCTCCAGCTTGTATTTCCTGCACTTGGAACGCAGCTCCGAGATGGAGATACCCGGCGTGTCGTCAATGATCAGGCGTGATCTGCCAATAATCCCGGCGCCCTCTATCAGCTTCTCCCAGTCAGAATCCTTCATGTTGCCTGTACGGATAGACTGAGCATCTACCTGGGATTCCAGAGAAAAGAGCCGGTTCACCAACTGCTCCTTCGACATCTCAAGGCTGAAGATGGCAACGCCTCTGTCCTTCTTAAATGCAATATATTGCGCAATATTCAGGACGAACGCCGTCTTCCCCATAGAAGGTCTGGCCGCTATCAACACCAGATCCGAAGGCTGCAGCCCGGACAGCTTATAATCCAGGTCAATAAATCCTGTAGGGATGCCTGTCACCGTCCCTTTGCTCTTGGATGCCTTCTCGATCTGCTCAAGAGCATTCAGGACCACCTGCTTGATCGGTACGAATTCGCCCGTATTGCGTCTCTGCAGCAACTCGAATATTGACTTCTCCGTCTTCTCAAGCACCGCCTCCAGAGACTCCTTCCCCGCATAGCAGGTATTGGCGATCTCCTCGTTCAGGCGGATCAGCTTGCGCATCACCGACTTGTCGGCTACGATCTGAGCATAATACTTCACATTCGCCGATGTAGTCACCATGGTCATGAGATCCCTGACGAATTCCAGACTGGCGATCTCTTCCGGGACATCCTTCTCCCGAAGCCGCTCCTGCAGCGTGATCAGATCCACCGGCTTTCCTTCATTATATAGTTCCACCATGGAATCAAAGATCACTCCATAAGCACTTTGATAAAAATCATTCCCGCTGATGATCTCCGAAGACGTTGTAATCGCGTCCTTATCCATCAGCATCGCCCCGACAACCGACTGCTCCGCTTCGATACTATGGGGCATTACCCTCTTAATGAGCGCTTCCTCCATGATTCCCCCTCTTAAGCCTCTTCTGTCACGATAACTTTCAGCGCTGCGGTAACCTTCGGATGCAGTTTAACCGGTACCTCATGAGTACCCAGAACCTTGATCGCCTCTTTGAGCTGAATCTTCTTCTTATCTATATCCAGTCCCATCTGTTCCTTCACTTCTGCCGCGATCTCCTTGGACGCGATAGAGCCGAAAGCCTTGCCGCCCTCACCGGTCTTAATAGACATCTCAATCTTGCCTGCTTCGATCTCTTTCCCCAACTCCTGCGCCGCTTCAAGCTGCTGCTGTGCGATCTTCGCCTCATTCGCCTTCTGAAGCTTCAGGTCGTTCAGATTCTTACTGTTCGCCTCTACGCCTTTGCCCTTCTTCAGGATAAAATTCCTCGCGTAGCCGTCGCTTACATCTACAATATCTCCCTGCTTCCCCAGGGATTTTACGTCTTCTTTTAATATTACCTTCATAATTAAATGTCTCCTCCTTTTATCATGTCGTCAATCACTTCCTTGAGACTCTTCACCGCCTCTTCCATATTCGTGTGGTCAAACTGCGCCCCTGACGCATTCAGATGACCGCCTCCGCCGAGACGTTCCATGATCACCTGCACATTTACCTCGTCTATGGATCTGGCACTCACATAGATCCTTCCGTTATACTCAGTCAATACGAAGGACGCCTTGATCTCACTGATATCCAACAGCTCATTGGCCGCCTGCGCGCCGATGATCGTAGGACTCTCTATCTTAAGCCCCACCCCTCTGGCGATGGCGAACTTCTCATAGTATACCTCCGCGCTGCTGATGATCTCCGCCTTCGCACGGTATGATTCGATATCATCCCGGAACATCTTGCGCACCAGCGTAATATCCGCGCCGCACCTGCGCAGGAACGCCGCCGCCTCAAATGTCCGCACTCCCGTATGGTTCACAAAATTATTCGTATCGATCATAATACCCGCGTACATACTGCTTGCCTCTATCTTCGGTATCTTGATATCATCCACAATATACTGCAGCACCTCCGCCACCATCTCACAGGAGGACGACGCATAAGGTTCGATATATGACAACAGCGCATTCTCGATATTATCGCTGCTCTGTCTGTGGTGGTCGAGCACTACGATCGTCTTCGTCTTCTTCAGCAGCTCTTCGCATTCTGTCATCTTGGGACGGTTCGTATCTACGACCACTACCATAGAATTCTCGTCAGCCATCTCAATCGCCTGGGCAGACTTAAGAAACATCTCGTCCGGATAGTTGGTGTCTCTCACGAAGCACTCATACAGCGGACGCAGAGACGCTGACACCTCATTGATCACGATATACGCTCTCTTCTCCATCGCAGCCGCAGCCCGGCAGATACCGATCGCCGCTCCGAACGCATCCGCATCCGTAAGCTTATGCCCCATGACAAATATCCTGTCCTTCAAAGTCAGGAATTCTCTGAGCGCTTCCGCCTTCACCCTGGCTTTCACCCTGGTGTTCTTGGAGGTCTGCTCCCGCTTGCCTCCATAGTAGGTGATCCCGCCGCCGTCCTTGATCACTGCCTGGTCACCGCCGCGGGCAAGGGCAAGATCGATCGCCACGCGGGCATAGTTATAACTCTGAGAATAAGAATTCCCGCTCAGGCCAAGCCCGATACTTAAGGTCGCCGGGATCCCGTTGCCGATATTCACAGACTTGACGTCCTCAAGAAGCGAGAACTTATCTGCTTCTAACTGCTTGAAATATTGCTTCCGAAGTACGATAAAATACTTATCCGTCTCCATCTTCTTGACGATACCGTCAACCCTGGCAATATACTGGTTGATCTTCCTGTCAACCAAGGCCATCAGCAGCGACTGCCTGACCTCTTCCACACTGTTGATAACTTCGTCATAATTATCGATATAGATCAGGCCCGCGATCAGGCGCTGCTCTTCATTCTCCTTAATATAGCGGTTCAGCTCCGTCACATCCTGCAGATGTACGGCGATAAAATACTCCTTCTCCGCCGGCATGTGAAGCAGAAGTCCCGTATCATTAAACCCTTCCACAGACACCTGCCGAAGCTCCGCCTTATATTCCCTGTCCCCGTAATAGACATCCATCTCGACCGTATCCTTGGCCTCTTTGGGAAATATACTGCGGTTCAGCTCCGGAATATACTTGCTGATCGGCACATCCCGTCTCGGCTTGGTGCCCAGTATCTCCCGAAACAGATCGTTCATCCAGATCGTCTTCCCATCGCTCATCAGGATCGCATAAGGCACTGTCAGCTCCTTCAGCAGCGTATTCTGGACAATCCCGTACTGAGCGGCAAATTCCACCAGATCCTTGAGCAGTACCGTCTTACTGCGCAGATAGAGCGATCCTGCCATTATGATATAGATCAGAACGAAAAATACCATCAGGCTTCCTGCACGCTTATCGATCATGTAGACCCAGACATTCATCGCCACCAGGAGCACTGCCATGACAGACGGCCATTGGATATACAGCTTCAGCTGTCCTCTCAGTTTAATTTTTTCTTTTTCATTTTTCTTTTCCAGCATAATCCCATCCTCATGTCTTCGAAGAACAAAATGTACAGAAACCATTATACCACTTTTTTGGCTAAAAAGAAAGCCACCGACAGAAAAAATCCCGCAAGCCCTTATTCTAAAGGACTCCGGGATTCTGATCCAGTGCGGATGACAGGACTTGAACCTGCACGGGAAGCCCACTAGATCCTAAGTCTAGCGCGTCTGCCAATTCCGCCACATCCGCATATTCTCTCTATATATCTATATATAATGTAAGAACCCGAAAATCCTGTAAACACAAAATTCTCGGGAATCATCTCTACTGAGCGTGCCGGGGTTCGAACCCGGGACAACTTGATTAAAAGTCAAGTGCTCTACCAACTGAGCTACACACCCATAATAACTGGGCTAGTTGGATTCGAACCAACGAATGCAGGAGTCAAAGTCCTGTGCCTT
>CANDQP010000105.1 GCA_947388185.1 uncultured Dorea sp.
GACCGCCCTTGGTCAACGCCATGATCTGGTCGAATACCATCAGGAAGTCTTTCATGCTTAATACCATGTTGATGCTGAAGAATGGGATGATCAGCGGGAAAGTCAGTGACTTGAAGCTTAACCATCCGGTCGCGCCGTCGATAGCGCCTGCCTCATATACGTCTTCCGGTACAGTCTGAAGACCGGAGATGTAGATGAGGGTCGTCTGAGCGATGGACTGCCATGCGGTAACGATAACGATGGCGATCCAGGCTGTCTTGGCGTTGGAGAGCATACTTCCGGTTCCGGTCAGTGCTGGAAGGATGTATGTGAAGATATATCCGAAGATATAACCTACAACCAGTCCTCCAAGGATTCTCGGAACGAAGTACATACCTCTTAAAGCGCTCTTGGCTTTGATCTTGCCGTTTAAGCCCAGTGCGAGGAGCAGGGCGATCACATTCGTCAGAACGGTTGCCAGAATCGCGAATTTAAAAGTAAAGAGGTAGGATTTCCCGACACGTGCATCGGTAAATAAGTCGGCATAGTTACGCATTCCTACCCAGTCGTAGCTTCCGAAGCCTTTGAAGTTCGTGAAGCTGTAGATCAGGCCCTTGATCAGCGGCAGAGTGTTAAAACAGAAGAACAATGCCAGGACGGGGACTGTAACTAATAAAAAGGTCTGGTTTCTGCTGAGTTTTTTATTCATTATTGATTCCCTCCCTTTTTCTCATAATCCTGTACTTTGCGGATGATGTCACGGTTGTAGCGTATCCAGTCAGTGTCGAACTTGTTCAGGAACTTGTCTACGTCGCCGTCTAATAAGAAGGTCTGAATCTGAGCGTCCACGCTCATCTCTGCCGGATAGTAGTGGTCCTGATAGTCGACCATCTTGCCTTCGTTGATGTAGTCTAACATACCGTCAAGGGCAGGAGAAAGCTCGAATTCCGTATCCTTACATGGTACGGCATTCTGGTCGTCTAAGTAAGTCTGAATGGTGGAGTCCTCTAATAAAAAGCTTAATACTTCATAGGCAGCTTCTTTGTCAGGACATTCCTTCGTGATACAGAACTGAAGGTCGACACCGGAGTTCAGAACGTTGTCGTCGGCGTTGTCACATCCCGGCATAACGAAGGAATCAATATCCATATCCGGGTTAACGGACTGGATCTGCGGAACGGCATAGCTTCCGATACAGTACATAGCGGCCTCGCCGTTTGCGAATGCGGTACATGCGTCGTTGTAGTTATAAGCAAACGGGTCGTCTTGTGCATGGTCGAGCAGTTCAAGCATCTTCTCTGCAACTTCAGGATACTCGTCGATGAACTTGGTCTCGCCTTTGTTCACCTGGCGGCATACATCTGCGGGAGCCAGATCGCAGGCAAGTGCGTTCCACGGCGCCAGACAGGTCCATACGTCTTTGTAGCCGAAGTATAACGGCTGCTGTCCGGAGGACTTGATCTCATCGCACAGATCCATGAATTCAGTCCATGTGGTCGGGATCTCCCAGTCGTTGTCCTCAAACATCTCCCTGTTGTACAGAACGCCTGCGGCATTGGCTACGTAAGGAACTGCGTACACGCCGTCCATCGGAACGAATTCCAGGTTCTTGTCGATGTCCAAGTAGGCTTGTTTGATCAGTGAAAGCCCTTCAAAATCTGAGATATCCATCAGCATCTCGGCATCCAGGAAGTTGGAAAAATTGACGTCACCGCCGATTCCGATGATATCCGGGGCATCCTCCTTGATGAAACGTGTTTTCAGTACGGTCATGGCATCGTTAGGAGATTCGATATGCAGCACGATGTCGTCGTGTGTCGCATTGAATTCCTCTTCCATCTTCTCGAAAGCCTTGACAGCTTCCGGCTTGTACTGAAGCATGGTGATATGGGTCTTTCCGTCTGCGCTGCTGTCGGAGCTGCAGCCACTGGCTGAGAAAGCGGTCCCAATCAGCATTGCTGCCACAAGCGTTGTGGCAATTACTCTTCTTTTCATTCCACACCTCTCCTTTTTCCTTCATGCATATTGACTGTCCCGACGCACTCTGCAGATTAGTAACAATTCGGACAAGCCGGCCTGTTACACAGAATGGACAGTTTCGTTAGGTTGCATGAATTTTATGTAATTTACAGGTAAAATAATAGCAGTCTGCTGTGAAAAGGTAAATATTCTGATGGGGCGGGATTTTATCATAATGCGGTATTATAAAGAAAATATTGAAATGCAGACGTATTATGGTATATAATAAAGGAAATGGAGAGATTTTCGTGACTTTCCACAAAATAGATAGTGCAGTTTTGAGCAATATAACGAAAATAAAGAAATGAATGGGAAAAGGGGAATCGCATTATGACGAATTATTTATTTTCTGTGTTTCAGGATGAGCGCTTTATGGACCTGACAGTATACCAGTATGGGTATGAGCAGTGTGAACCGCTGCACTCGTTCGGCCCGTATGTAAGGAACAATTATCTCTTTCATTATGTGATCTCAGGAAAGGGATGCCTGCATGCTAATGATGAAAAGGGGGACGCGACGTATTATAATATTGAGGCAGGCAACGGTTTCATAATCGAACCGGGATATGTCAATACCTACTATGCCGACAATGACGAGCCGTGGGAGTATGTGTGGGTGGAATTCGGCGGGCTGCGCGCGAAGGAGTGCGTGGAGCTTGCGGGGCTTTCACACAAGACTCCGCTGTATCATCTGGCGGCGCCTGAGTACGGCGAGACGCTTAAGGAGCGTATGCTGACTATCGTCCGAAGCCAGAATGCCTCTAATATGGAAGTGATCGGGCATCTGTATCTGTTTCTTGACTGCCTGATCAAGTATTCGGCGTCCAAGAAACAGCTCCAGGGCGGGAAGCTTGGAGAGTTCTACGCGAGAGAGGCCGTTGTGTACATCGAACACAACTACGACAAGGATATCACAGTGGAGGATATCGCAAGGAGATGCAAGCTGGACCGCAGTTATTTCGGGAAGGTGTTCAAGAAGGCTGTGGGCCAGTCTCCTCAGGAGTTCCTGATCCATTACCGGATGACCAAGGCGGCGGACGCGTTGATCCTTGGCGATGATTCGGTGGGGGATATCGGGGCGTCCGTAGGATATCCCAATCTGCTGCATTTCTCCAGGGCGTTCAAGGGAGTGTATGGGGTATCCCCAAGGGAATACCGGCAGAAGAATAAGATCATAGACAGGTAGAGTTTTGGCTGCCGGGAAGCAACATACGTTTCCCGGCAGTTTTTTAATTGATCACAAATTTCAGCATCTGCATCATCTTATCAGTGAGCATATCAGAGTCCAGCTCCGGATTCTGGCATTTTTGTTCTAGGAGATATTTGACATAGCTTACGGTAATATCATTGATGATGTTCAGGTTGCTGTTTTTGATGCCGGGAGCCACATCCGCCAGCGGAAGAAGAAGGCCCATACACCGGTCCCATATGTTCTTCCCGTAATACATATCTTCGATCTGAGGAGTGTATTTTTCCCGCTCTTCCGGGAAAAGCTCATAGTATTGCGTCATAATGCCTGTAAGGTCGTCGCTGTGTTTTCCGAAGAAAAAATTATAGAAGACATTGGGATTCTGAAAAACAGCCTGCGCGAAAAAATCCCATACGGACAGGAAATGTTCCCTTGGACGAAGCTTCCAGGAACTCAGTTCAGACAGATTCTTACTGTATTCGTTAAAATACTTGATCGAGGCGAGGAGGATCAGTTCTTCGATATCCTTAAAATACAGATAGATGGTTGAGTTGTGAAAACCGGCTTTGTCTGCGATCTTACGGATAGACAGGTTCTTAAGTCCGTCTGTTTCAATCAGTTCTTGCGTCGCTTCGATGAAGCGGATGGTATTTTGTCTCTTTTGATTCTCTTTTTCAGTCCCCATGTTGTTTACCAGTTCCTTAAAATACATAATTTCCCTGATTATAACATATGCAAAGAAGGATAGTCTATAAGATTAGAATAGAAATTATCTATATGTTATAAAAATATATTGACAATAAGCGCGCTTATTGATATATTTGTTATATGATTTAACAAATAAGCGCGCTTGCTAAAATGAAAAAATAGTAAAACTGCATGAATGAACAAGGAGGAAGACCATGAAGTTAGAGATCGGTAATTTCTATGTGAAAGATATCGTTTTCGGGGAGCAGTTGTCCCTGAGAGACGGCGTCCTTACTATCAACAAGGAGGAGGCATTGGCGTATATCCGGGAAGATGAGAGGATCACAGAGGCAGAGCTGTATATCGCGAAGCCGGGAGACAAGATCCGTATGTGTCCTGTGAAGGAAGCGATCGAGCCGAGGATCCGGCCGGACGGAAGAAGTATCTTCCCTGGTTATACAGGTGATCTGGCCAAGGCCGGAGAGGGTGTGACCTATGCGCTTAAGAACTGCAGTGTACTCGTAGTAGGCAGACATTGGGGCGGCTTCCAGGACGGCGTGATCGATATGAGCGGAGAGGGGCAGAAGTATACATATTTCGGACAGCTTAACAATATTGTTCTGGTTGCGGATACGAATGAGGAATTCGAGAGAAATGAGCAGCAGAAGAAGAATGATGCGTTAAGAAGGGCAGGGCATAAGCTCGCCGAGTTCATCGGGGCGTGTGTGAAAGACTTGACCCCGGAAGATACGGAAGTGTATGAACTGGGAGGTATGATCAGGCGCGATGCTGATGTAGAGAAGCTTCCTTCAGTAGTCTATGTAATGCAGCCGCAGTCACAGATGGAAGAGATGGGATATAACGACCTTGTGTATGGCTGGGATATGAATCATGTGGTGCCGACCGTGATGCATCCCAATGAGATCTTAGACGGGGCCATGGTATCCGGAAGCTTTATGCCGGTATCTTCTAAGTGGGCAACCTATGATTTCCAGAACTGTCCGAATATCAAGGCGCTTTATAAAGAGCATGGGAAGACGATCAATTTCCTGGGAGTCATCATGTCTAACCTGAACGTTGCGTTGGAGCAGAAGGAGAGATCGGCCCTCTTCGTAGCACAGATTGCCAACAGTCTGGGAGCGGACGGCGCAGTCGTAGCGGAAGAAGGCTATGGGAATCCAGACGCGGACTTCGTCGGATGTATCGTGGCGCTTGAAGACGCAGGGGTGAAGACGGTGGGTATTACGAATGAGTGCACCGGACGTGACGGACAGTCTCAGCCTCTTGTTACCCTGGATGAGAAATGTGACGCCATCGTATCCTGCGGCAATGTGTCTCAGCTGATCGAATTGCCTCCGATGGAGACGGTCTTGGGCGAATTGCAGGCATTGGCCAGAGACGGGCTCTCCGGCGGATGGGCGGACGATGAGATCTTAGGGCCGTCAGTCAGAGAGGACGGTTCGATTATCATGGAGAACAACTCGATGTTCTGCGGCGACCAGGTGTGCGGATGGTCTCCGAAGACGATGAAAGAATTCTAATGGAGGTAAGCGGAGAATGAAGAAAGCAATCGTATATGTAAATCAGTTTTTTGGACAGGTAGGCGGAGAAGAGCAGGCCGGGATCGAGCCGCAGCTCCATGAAGGACAGATAGGACCTGCGATGCAGTTTCAAAAAGAGCTTGACGCGGATGTGACGCATACGATCATCTGCGGCGATAACTATATGGGATCTAATACGGAAGAAGCGGTTGACAGGATTCTTGACATGCTTAGCGGCAAGGAATTCGATATCTTCCTTGCCGGGCCGGCGTTTCAGGCAGGGCGGTATACCGTAGCCTGCGGGACGGTCTGCAAAGCGGTGAAGGAGAAATTCGGCGTTCCGGTCGTGACGTCCATGAACAGTGAGACTCCGGGCGTCGATATGTTCAAGAAGAATATGTATATCATGAAGGGCGGTAATATTGCGTCGAAGATGCGCCAGGACGTGAAGGCTATGGCAAGAGTCGCCAATAAGCTTTTGAACAAAGAACCGGTGGGAAGCGCGGATGAGGAAGGATATTTCCCAAGAGGGATCCGTCATCAGACCTGGCTTGCGGATGGGAAACCGGCTTCAGAGCGTATGGTGGATATGCTGCTTAAGAAATTAAACGGAGAACCTTATGAGACAGAGCTGCCGATTCCGAAGAGAGACCTCGTCCCGATCGCACCGGCCGTTAAGGACCTTAAGCAGGCGAAGATCGCGCTGGTAACGACAGGCGGTATCGTCCCGGTAGAGAATCCGGACCGCATCCAGTCTGCATCTGCGACCAGGTGGGGCAGATATGATATCTCTCAGACGGAGGCGCTAAAGGGCGGGGTATATAAGACGATCCATGCCGGTTTTGACCCGGCTGCCGCTGATGCAGATCCGAACGTTATTACGCCGGTTGACGCGCTGAAGGTATTGGAGAACGAAGAAGTCTACGGAAGCCTTCATCCGTATTTCTACTCTACGGTAGGAACAGGAACGACGGAAGCCGAGGCTCAGAGGATGGCTAAGGAGATGGTTCCGTATTTTAAGGAGGATCATGTTGACGCTGTGATCATGGTTTCCACATGAGGTACCTGTACTCGTTGCGGTGCAACGATGGTAAAAGAGATCGAGAGGGCAGGATTCCCGATCGTTCAGATGTGCAACCTGATTCCGGTGGCGAAGACCGTCGGTTCCAACCGAATCGTTCCGACGATATCTATTCCTTATCCGCTGGGAGATCCGGGAACTTCCAAGGAAGACCAGTGGAAGCTTCGCTACCACAGGACGAAGGCTGCGCTTGAAGCTTTGGCAACTGATATTACTGAGCAGACAGTATTCCGCGTATAGTGCGGGATACTGGTCCTAAAAGGGCCAAAGGGGGTTATTGAATGGAGAAAAAGGACTCAAAAAACACGGTATTTTATATTTCTCTTGTTATTATTGCGGTTATGGCGGTATGGTCGGTTGCGTTAAATGAGAGCTTTACTGCAGCGTCCAATGCTGCGTTTGCATTTCTGACAACGGATTTCGGGTGGCTGTACCTGGTATCGATGATCGTGTTCCTGATATTCGTCGTCTATGTGGCGTTTGGCAAATACGGACGGATTCGTCTTGGGGGAGACGATTCCAGACCGGAGTATAAGAATCTTACATGGTTCGGACTTCTGTTTGGCTGCGGTATGGGAGTCGGACTTGTATTCTGGGGCGTTGCGGAGCCTCTGACCCATTATCTGAATCCCATGGGAATGGAAGGCGGTACGCCTGAGGCGGCAGATTTTGCCATGCGTTCCTTCTTCATGCACTGGGGGATCCTGCCGTGGGCGAATTATGCGGTGATCGGCCTTGCCCTTGCGTATTTTATGTTCCGTAAGAATAAGAAGGGCCTGATCAGCGTGATCTTAGAGCCGTTGATCGGTGAGAGGCTTGCCGAAGGATGGCTTGGGAAGTTGGTGGATATCCTGGCGGTATTTGCGACGGTGGCAGGCGTTGTGACTTCATTGGGGCTTGGAACGCTGCAGATCAACGCGGGATTCAATTATATGTTCGGACTTCCGTCAACGCTTGCGGTGCAGATCATTATTATCGCGGTTGTGTCGGTATTGTATATCGGATCTGCCGTTTCTGGTATTGATAAGGGGATCAAGATCATCTCAGATACGAATCTCTATGTCGCCATAGGGCTGATGGCAGTCTGCTTCCTGGTGGGACCGAAGATCGAGATCCTGAACAGCTTCATCAACGGCATAGGACAGTATATCGGTGAGTTTATCCCGGATTCACTGGGAATCCAGGCATACGGGGATAACTCATGGATCGGAAGCTGGAGAATATTCTACTGGGCATGGTTTATCGCCTGGGCTCCGTTTGTGGGAGTATTTGTGGCGCGTATCTCCAAAGGGCGTACGATCAGAGAATTTATCCTTGGCGTGGTACTGGTTCCGGCTCTTGCTTCCTGTATCTGGGGATCCGTGTTCGGAAGCCTTGGCATTAACCTGGGAGAGAAGGGCATCATGGCGGCAGAAGAACTTAGCGAAGCTGTAGCGGCGCCGGAGGTCGGGCTGTTTGCAGTGCTGAGTAAATACCCGCTTGGGTTCCTGCTGTCACTGGTGGCGATCATATCCTTGTGCGCGTTCTTTATTACATCGGCGAATTCAGGCGTGTATGTGCTGTCTATGCTTACGACGAAGGGAGACATCAATCCGCCGAACAATAAGAAGATCCTGTGGGGGATCATCCAGTCGGTGATGGCGGTCGGCCTTCTGATGGCCGGAGGATTGAAGCCTCTGCAGACGATCTCGCTGGCGGCGGCGTTCCCGTTCATCTTCATTATGTTTGCAGCCTGCGCGGCATTTATCAAGGCGCTGAAGGGAGAGAACATGTCTGCGGCAAGTAAGACAGAGCCTTCGGCGGGTGATGACGATTAATTTTTAATTTCCGGCGGACCGGCATTGACATTTCTTATCAAATTGGGTATCATTGACTTTAATGAGTAGAAGTGCTAAAGCGATAAGAAAGGGGATATTTCCAATGCCTATTACAGATATTTTGGAGAAAAACTGCCGGCTGTACGGTGATGACGTGTGCCTGGTGGAGATCAACCCGGAGATGCCGGAGACAAGACGTGTGACCTGGAAGGAGTATGAACTGATCGAACCGGTGCGCGCGTCTTATTACAGGCGTGAGATCACGTGGAGCGTATTCAATGAGAAGTCCAACCGTTTTGCCAATCTTCTGCTGGAGCGCGGGATCAAGAAAGGCGATAAGGTAGCGATCCTTCTGATGAACTGCCTGGAATGGCTGCCGATATATTTCGGGATCCTGAAGACGGGAGCGTTGGCTGTGCCGCTTAATTTCCGTTATTCCGCGGAGGAGATCCAGTATTGCGTGGAGCTTGCCGAGGTGGACGTGCTGGTGTTCGGGCCGGAGTTTATCGGGCGTGTGGAGGAGATCGCGGACAGTATCAGCAAGCACCGCCTGCTTTACTATGTGGGGGACGGCTGTCCGGGATTCGCAGAGGATTATACTATGCATTCTGCCAACTGTTCCAGCCAGTCTCCGAAGATCGATATCAATGACGAGGATTATGCGGCGATCTATTTCTCTTCCGGGACGACCGGATTCCCTAAGGCCATCCTGCATACCCACGAGGCGTTGATGCATTCCGCCAAGGTGGAGCAGAATCACCATGGACAGACGAAGGACGATGTATTCTTATGCATTCCGCCGCTCTATCATACCGGAGCCAAGATGCACTGGTTCGGGAGTTTCCTGACAGGGGGCAAGGCAGTTCTTCTTAAGGGAACGAACCCGGAATTTATCTTAAGGGCGGTATCGGAGGAGAAGTGTACGATCGTGTGGCTTCTGGTTCCGTGGGCGCAGGATCTACTGCTGGCGTTGGACAGCGGAAAGATTAAGATGGACATGTATCAGCTGGAGCAGTGGCGGCTGATGCATATCGGAGCGCAGCCGGTGCCGCAGAGCCTTATCAAGCATTGGAAGGATTATTTCCCGCAGCATCAGTATGATACGAATTATGGATTGAGCGAATCGATCGGGCCTGGATGCGTGCATCTGGGGGTAGACAATATCCACAAGGTGGGAGCGATCGGCAAGGCGGGATTCGGCTGGAAGACGAAGATCATCGACGAGTCCGGGATACCTGTGAAACAGGGAGAGACCGGCGAGCTTGCCGTGAAAGGGCCCGGCGTCATGGTGGAGTATTATAATGACAAGAAGGCAACGGAAGAGGTGCTGCATGACGGCTGGCTCTATACGGGAGATATGGCGGTGGAGGATGAAGACGGGTTCATCTTCCTGGTGGATCGCAAGAAAGACGTCATCATCAGCGGAGGTGAGAATATCTATCCGGTGCAGATTGAAGACTTCCTCCGCACCAACGATGCGGTATTGGATGTCGCTGTGATAGGTCTGCCGGATGAGCGTCTCGGAGAGATTGCGGCGGCGATCGTCTCCCTGAAGCCGGGAGTGATCTGTACGGAGGATGATATTAATCTGTTCTGCAAGAAGCTTCCGAGATATAAGCGTCCGCGTAAAGTGATATTCGCAGACGTGCCGAGGAACGCGACCGGTAAGATCGAGAAACCGAGGTTAAGAGAGATGTACGGGGCTGCGCATCTGGTGCAGGAGCAGAACCGGAGATAGATATATATGCCGAGAGAACAGGGATCATGGATGATCTTCTGCGTCTTTCGGCATTTTTGCATGCCGACTTATGATTCACTTTCACATATATTTTCCGCCGGAATATACTGTACCATTAGGAATTATAAGGAGGATATGTATGAAAAAGCGTATAATTGCAGCAGCGCTGGTTATTGTTCTGTCTATAACTGCCCTGCTTGCCTGCTCGTCTAAGGATGATCAGGGCGAAACTGCCGCTACAACAGGACAGACAGACGATACAAAAGATACCGGTGAAACCGAAGAGACTCTTCCTGAGTCTACGAAGGTGATCTTGAATGAGGTTGCACATTCCATCTTCTATGCTCCGATGTATGTGGCGATTGAAGAGGGGTATTTTGAAGAAGAGGGAATTGATCTGGAATTAGTTACAGGGTTTGGAGCGGATAAAACCATGACTGCCGTTATCTCCGGAAGCGCGGATATCGGGTTCATGGGCTCTGAGGCTTCTATCTATACTTATAATGAGGGCGCCAACGATTATGTCGTCAACTTCGCCCAGCTGACCCAGCGGGCCGGTAACTTCCTGGTAGCGCGGGAAGAGATGCCGGATTTCACCTGGGATGCGATCAAGGGGACGAATGTTCTTGGCGGGAGGAAAGGCGGTATGCCGGAGATGGTATTTGAATATATCCTGAAGCAGCAGGGTATCGATCCGGCAAAAGACGTGAACATAGACCAGAGCATTGATTTTGGCTCCACCGCCGCTGCTTTTGCTGAGAACCAGGGAGACTTCACGGTGGAATTCGAGCCGGGAGCTACGAATCTCGAAAAAGAAGGCAAGGGCTATGTTGTTGCGTCCCTTGGAACCGACAGCGGCTATGTGCCGTATACGGCATTCTCGGCAAAGCAGAGCTATATCAACGACAACCCGGAGGTTATCCAGGGATTCACCAATGCGCTTCAGAAGGGGATGGACTACGTGCAGGCACATACCCCGGAAGAGATCGCAGCGATCATCGCACCGCAGTTTAAAGAGACAGATCAGGATACCATCACAACGATCGTGACGCGGTATTATGATCAGGATACCTGGAAGGAAGATCTGATCTTCGAGGAGGAGAGCTTCGAGCTTCTTCAGGATATTCTTGAAGACGCCGGGGAACTGGCGAAGCGTGCTCCGTATGAGAAGCTTGTAACCACGGAATTTGCCGAAAAAGCAGCCAAATAAGATATCGATATGATTTTTAGGGGCGGTCGCAATGACCGCCTGTTTCATATGCAGCTTTTTCATAATACCATTGAATATATCGTTATATTGCTTTAAAATAGTGTTCATAGAGAGTTTGGAAGGAGAGCCGAAATATGAGCATAACGAGGGAAGCGAAAAATGCAGGCAATGCGG
>CANDQP010000106.1 GCA_947388185.1 uncultured Dorea sp.
CCAGGGCAAATGTAAGCACATAGTTCAGCAGCATCAGGGCAATCCTTGTTCCCGCCGTTCCTTCCATCAGCCCGTAATAGAAGAAATATCCATAGACGACCTGATGGATCAGATACATATTGGCAGAATAGTCTCCTAATATCACTAGCAGCCTGCATGACAGTGCCCTTGAGAGAAGCCCCTGGGATCTGTGAACGCCCCACAGCAGAAGCACATTCGGTACGATCCAGACAATGCTTCGGAACAGCCATTCCGGCATCGGTACACAGAACATCAATACCGCGATCCAAAGTCCGGCAATCACTCCGATCAGCCCGTATCTTCTCCCTTCCGGCAGTTTAAAGCTGATCATGCCGGCGATCATGCCGATCACATATTCCCCTACACGGGCCAGCGGGAAGATATAGACCCAATACTCTGTTACAAGCTTAGTCCTCCCGATCAGGAAGCAATAGACGAACTGTAATGCGAATATGGCAGCCATAACCTTCACTACCCTGCGAAGCTTCTGGTTCTTAAGCAGACGCGCCGTACCGTGCAAAAGCGACGGCGTCAGAAGACAGAGCACCGCATACGTGGACAGGAACCATGAAACTCCGTTATATCCCCAATAATACTTCGGATATAAGGACTTTGTCAATGTCACATTCATGAAAAAAACAATTCCCCAGAAGATCAGCTCTCTGGCGCCATTGGTCCGTACCGCCGGAAGTATCCCCGAGACGGGGATACTTGCAACCGTCATGATGATATGCAGGAGATACAGCTTCTTAATATGACGCAGCATATAGGATACACTGCTTTTCAGATCTCTGCGCGGCTGCTTCCCATTTGCCCAGGACAGGCCGTTCAGATATCCGCTCAGCATGAAGAATAGGCTGACTCCCCACACCGCATACATAGCAAGGCCTGTATTCCCATAATGATAAAATATGATCCCTGCAAGTGCGGCTGCACGCAGTCCCTGGAATTCAGCAATCTTCGCATTTGACGGTGACGCCGTCTCCTTTCCCATCCTCAGTCCCCCATAATATAATTATTTTAGTATCTCTTTCAGGAGATCTAACAGCTTCGGAATATTAATCGGCTTCGCGATATGGCCGTTCATCCCTGCTTCAAGCGCCGCTCTCCTGTCCTCGTCAAATGCATTGGCAGTCATCGCAATGATCGGGATATTGGCGATCTCCTGATCCTTAAACGCCCTGATCTGTCTCGTAGCATCATACCCATTCATGATCGGCATCTGTATATCCATAAGGATCAGATCGTATTGCCCGGCTTCTGCCGTCTTCATCTTCTCTACCGCCACTGCGCCGTCATCCGCCACATCAATGACGAATCCCGATTCCTGCAGGATCTCCACTGCGATCTCCTGGTTCAGTTCATTGTCCTCAACCAGCAGGATCTTCTTCCCGTCAAAGGAGAGCGTCTCTTCCGCAGCCGTACTCTCCATATCCTGAACCACGTACGGCGATTCGAGGATCTCTCTTAGCTCTGACAAGAAGATCGGCTTAGAGCAGAACGCCGTGACTCCCGCATTCCTTGCCTCTTCCTCGATATCCGTCCAGTCATAGGCAGTCAGAATGATGATCGGCGTGTCATCCCCGATGATCCCCCGGATCCTTCTCACCACCTCGATACCGTTCATATCCGGCATCAGCCAGTCTATGATAAACGCCGCATACTCATCATTCTGCTCTCCTGCCAGCTTGACACGGAGCACCGCTTCCTTCCCGGAAGTCGTCCAGTCCGGACGCATCCCGATCGTAGAGAGCATCTTGGTAACGCTTGAGCAAGTGTTGAAGTCATCATCCGCCACAAGCGCCCTGAGTCCCTGCAACTCCGGAATAACCTCCTGCCTTACCGGACCCGAACAGGTTCTGAGCTGTAAGGATACCGTAAATGTCGAACCCTTTCCTTCCTCGCTGACGACGTTGATCGTACCTCCCATCATATCCACAATATTCTTGGTGATCGCCATTCCAAGTCCAGTTCCCTGGACTCCGCTGACCGTACTCGTCCTCTCCCGCTCAAACGGCTCAAATACATGCTCTAAGAATTCCTGGCTCATGCCGATCCCGGTATCCTTCACCTGGAAGTCATAGGAGGCATAACCCTCATGTACATTTTCCTTCTGCATGATGCGCACACTCACAATACCGCCCGGTTCCGTGAACTTCATGGCATTACTCAGGAGATTCAGCAAGACCTGATTCAGCCTCAGACTGTCGCACATAACATTTTCATTTACCACATCAGCCGTATCAATATAGAATTCCAACTGCTTCGATGTGATATCAGCCTGCACGATCGTCCGAAGATCATGCATGATCTCCGGAAGAGACATCTCCTTCTCCTCGATCTTAACTTTCCCGCTCTCGATCCGGCTCATATCCAGCACATCATTGATCAGGCTGAGCAGATGGTTGCTTGACGTGGTGATCTTCGACAGATAATCCTGCACCTGCTCCGTATTGTCGATGTGTGCCGCTGCCAGAGAAGTGAATCCTATGATCGCATTCATAGGCGTCCTGATATCATGGGACATGTTATTCAGGAACGTAGTCTTCGCCTTATTGGCGTGCTGCGCCGCTGCCAGTGCGTCCTGGAGATCCGCCTTCTGCTGCTCTAACCGGACCTTCATCTTCTTCTCATCGTCAATATCCACAAAGAGCCCGACAAAAGTGATCGGTGAACCATCCTCTCTTCTGGACAGCCTTCCGGCTGCATGGAACCATCTCCACCCGGCATGCTTCGTGAGAAGACGGTATTCTACATTATAGGTCTTCTTATCGCTATAGTCTCTTACCGTGTCCCAGTATTCCTGTACCGCCCATTCCTTATCGTCTGCATGCAGGAGGTCAGACCAGGATTCCAGCCTGTTCGGGAACTCCTCTTCACTCTCATAGCCAAGCATTCTTCGAAATGTATCCGTCCATGTACAAGAAACAATCTCACCCTTCTCATTGAACTCCATACCCCAGCGTCCGGATCCCATAGCAGTATGGATATTCTCCATATCCGTCTGCTCTCTCTCGATCTGCGCATAAGCGGCCCTGATCCTGGCTCCGTCTTCCCGCTCCTGTTTAAGGAGAATCCCGGCGCTCTTCTTGGAATGGTAGATCAACCCCAGAAATACCGCCAGCATGACCGCCACTGTTATTATGATCTGGATAATACCGTGCTTCATCATTTCAGAGCTGATGGTACTGATCTGGTTGCTGATCACATTTTCCCGGATCAGGATGGTCAACATCCAGTTCGTGCCCTTCACCGGAATATAACAGAGTTCTTCCGGCGTCTCCCGGTAAGTAAAGGAAATATGCCCCGCCTCTCCGGCTTCAAAATCAGCTTTAAACTGATCATAATTGGAATCCTTTTCCATCCTGGCTTCCTCAAGCGCGGTAAGAATATTCTTGCCTGCCGTAAGATAGCCGAAATCATCATAAGTCAGACTCTCTCCGTTGCGGTAATACAGATTGCAATAGGTCTCATTATCGTCTGTCTGCAGTGTCAGAGCGCTCAACATCTCACTGATATCAACCTGGACAAAACACACCTTAAGCTGTGAGCCCTGGAAGACGATCCCTTCCTCCACAGGGATCGCAAGAATCACCTGCTTCTTCGCACCGTAGAGACTCGACATATTGATCACCGGCTCTGTCAGCTCCTCTGATAGAAAGCTGTATCTGCTTAGCCCCGAGGACGTACTGTGTTCCGCATAGACGATCCCTTCCTCATCCACCAGCACAAACTTGTCCACCTCATAGAGCTTCTTCATCTTCCCCAGGAACGCACGTAATGTCTCCTGTGACTCAAGATCCGATTCGTCCAATACACTCAGCGCATTCTCCATATATGCGAAATGATTCTTAAGCTCCTCCGATACGACCTGCGCCCTTCGCCCGGCAAGCTCCTCCAGATAGAACTCGCTGACCCTGTTCACCGCCTGGTTGGTGCCTTTCCTTGCACTGTTCGACACCCAGACCGTCGTAATAAGAAGGATCGCCGCAATGATAACACCGCCCCATACCGCGAACGCGACTGCCTGTCTTCTCTGCTTTTCATTAATATTGTTCTGCTGTGATCGATTCATTCTATACTCCTTAATCAATTTCACCGTATAACGTCCGAAGCATTGACGCGGCGCCTTCCCGGTAAATGATCGTAGTCATCTCTTCCGTCTTCTCAGGATATGCTTCCCCGGGAAGAAGTCCGTCCGCGATCTTTATTGCCACCTGAACCGTGTCAAAACCAATAGAATAACAATCCTGCACACCAAGTGCATAGATGATCCCGTCCCTCAGATACCTGAGCGCTTCCTGGTCGTGATCCATCCCGACGATCACAATATCGTCCTCCCGTCCGGCCTCGATGACCGCTCTGGCCGTCCCCACCGGATTACTCATATTACAGCAGACGAATCCCGCCAGGTCCTTATGTTTCTTAAGAATCTTCCCGGCAAATTCATATGCATTATCTACATTATCTTCATCATAGAAGATCTCTGCAATCTCCATATCCGGATACTTCGCGATCACATCCCGCGCGCCAAGAGCCCTGTCCTCATGGCAAGGTGCACCCTTAGTCCCTACAAGTACGGCAACCTTGCCGCATCCTCCAAGCTTCTTGCAGAGAGCCTCTGCAAGACTGGCGCCGTCCTCATAATTATGTGTATTGCCTACATAAGCAATACGGGCGCACCCGTCTTCCTTTGAGGCATCCGAGCTTGAAAATGTCATGACCTTCTGTCCGCCTTCTATGAGCCCGTTGATCACAGGCGTAACGATATCCACATCCGCGACGTCCACCCCGATCACATCAAAGCCCCTTCCCGAAGCCTCCGACAGGCGCTGTATCTGATCCTGTGCAGAGACGCCGCCAGGGGCAAGGTACTCGTAATTGATAATGATTCCCTTCTGCTCATATTGCTTGGCCGCATCCTCAATCCCCAATGCAACCGCATCCCACCAGGGATGGACCATCTTATATGTGAGATAAAAATTATATTCCTTCTTCTGCGGCTCATAGCCGTCCAGCTCATGACCGAAATCAACGGCTTCCACAACCTCTTCTTCTCCCATGTCCGAATCCGCCGCCCACTCTTCGGCGGCTGGCAACGGCTTATCCTCCGGCCGGCTGCCGCATCCTGTAAACCCGATACCGCTGATACAGACTGCCCCTGCCAGCGCCGTGCCTATTGAGACGTTCCGTATTACAGATCTCTGACTCTGCTTGCGGACCTTTTCCCTGGTTCTGTCACCACCGGTGTCTTCAAGCATCTTCCTAAACATGATTGCATGTCTCCTCCCATCTATCTTCTCTATCTGCTAAATTCCATATCCATACATTCGTCATTATTTTTCATTGTATCATAATTTTCAATTGTTTTACAGATGTTTTACAGATATTATTAGCAACACGAAAACAGACAAAAAAATAACATGCGCTAATTTACATGTTATTTCTTTGAAGACTCTTTATTTAAATTCTCCTGATCCGTATCTGTCTATGCGCTCTGATTCTTCCGGAACAGATCCAGCGGATTCATCGTAACAAGCACGGCGCCGAGAACGATAATGATAGATCCTGCGACGATCGTAACCGTCAATTCCTGTCCAAGGAATAATACGCAGAATAATACTCCCCAGAATGCATAAGTTACATTCAGCGACATTCCGATGGCGCATCCGACCAATGCATTGCTCTTATACCAGGTGAGGAATGAAACCGCGGCACAAAGCCCCGCCGCAAGAAGCCAGACAACCGGGATCCCCGCCTGTAAAGTTCCCATAAGGAGCGACAATGCCTTGACAACCGGAACGATAACCGCCAGATCCACGATACCGGAGATCAATTCACGCAGATTCACGGAGATCTCCGGTTCCAGCTCTTCACCGCTGAAGCTGGAAAACATCCCTTCAAGTCCCCAGCAGATCGCCGCGATCAGGGCACAGATGATACCGAGAGTGAAGTTCTTCGTTCCTTCCGGTTCCACCCAGTTAATGATGATAGCGCCCGACACACAGATGATCATACCTGCCACAACTCTCTTCGTAGGTCTCTGCTTTAAGAATAACCATGAGAAAATAGCGCCGAAGAGACTGCATGTTGCAGAGATCGGGATCGCATATGCTCCGGCAAGGGCCAATCCTACCAGATAGGCTCCGTTTGCTACCGGGCCGCCGAGCAGAGAACCAAGGACGATCATTTGTCCCGGCCGGGTTTTCAGGCATTGCCATACCTCCGCCATCCGTCCCCTCTTTATATTGTAGATAGAAAGCCAGATTCCCGCGAACAGGTCGTTTAACCCGGAACACACATAGGGCGCCGCAAGCAGTCCCGCCGCCGTTGCCAGGGGCTCATAATAGCCCGCCACCATAACGAGTGTCGTATAGATTCCATATGTAAGGCCAGATATGATACCTGACCAGATCCCAATGGAATGTGATTTGTCTACTGTCATTATATTGTCCTCCTAATGCTGTTTTTACGACTGATATAGCTTCCTGTACAGCCGTTTGATGTGCTCTGCTGCCGGTATTCTGGGATTGGTCGCGGTACAACGGTCTTTCAGTGCGTTCTCTGCCATAACGCCGATCGATTGCAGATAGCTGTCAGCATCGATATTCAGCTCTGCAAAATGGACCGGAATGCCGATCCGGCTCATGAGACTGCGGATCTGACGTACCATAAGATGGATCGTCGCTTTATTCGTTCCTGCCGAGATCCCAAGAAGCCTTGCGATATCCAGATAACGCAAAAGCGCGTCTGTCTCACCCGGTATTTCAAGTCCGGCGTTATATTCGATAACGATGGGTAAAAGCACCGCATTACAGCGCCCATGCGGAAGATGGAACTGTGCCCCCAGCGCGTGCGCCATACTGTGGCAGATTCCAAGTGAAGCCGCATTAAACGCCATGCCCGCCATGCAGGACGCGTTATGCATATGGGCTCTTGCATCCATATCATCCCCGCTCGCCACACAGCGTTCCAGATAATCCCAGACCGTCCGTATGGACTTCTCCGCCATGGCGTCGGTAAAATCATTGGCATCCATGGAAACAAAGGCTTCAAGTCCATGCGTAAGCACGTCCATTCCCGTATCCGCCGTAACGGACGGCGGTACGGTGGACGTAAGCTTCGGATCCAGGAATACCGCATCCGGTATCATCCGAGAATCGATCAGCGGATATTTCACACCCGCCTCCCTGTCTGAAACCACCGCAAACGCAGTCACTTCACTTCCGGTCCCGCTTGTGGTGGGAACCGCGATAATGCAAGGTCTTGCGATATCATGCATCTTGGCATACAGATGTACGACCGCCTTAGCCGTATCAATGGCAGAACCGCCGCCAAAGGCGAACACTGTATCCGGTTTGAAAGCATTCAGCTGATTCAATCCCTTTTGTATCACCGCCATATCAGGATCCGGAACTACGTCTGCAAAAATATTGTACTCCGCACGCATCTTCACCAGCTTTGCCGCGATCAGATCGGTTTTTCCTGACTGCCGCATGAAAGGATCGCAGAAGATAAATGCACGCTTTATCTCTAATTCACTTATTTTTTCGCAGGAGTCTTCGCCCATGTATATTCTTGTGTTCATAGTAAATTCTTCCATACCAACTCCTCCTTTTTGCCGCTGTTTAAAATCATGCTTTCTTACAGACCGGAACGATAATCTCTGTCACGAATTCATCCAGGAGCTCCGAGGTCCAGTAATCCAGCACATACCGTTCTATAGATTTTTCTTTGCAGATATACCCATGCTCCTCCGTATATTCAAGGATCCTCTGGTAACTCTCCTTAAGATTCTCATATCCGCCTATATGATAGACAGATGCTGTCAGCTGTCCTTTCATGACAAGGATATTCGTCCGTCTGTCGCAAGTCCCGACGATCCGCTGCATGATCCGTGCAGTGCGGCAAACTCCATCCATCTTCTCCTGCAGGGAAGGATATTCTATGATGACCGGACCGGTAATGGAACAGTTCATACTGGTAAGGTAATCCGTCCATGGAATATTGATCACGGCATCTCTGTAGTTATAGGAAAACTCCTGATCCAGATATGCGTATTCCTGAGTGGGCAGATATTTGATACATACCGGACACTCAACCTGGGCGGATACCGTCTTCGCTTCACTGATCAGCTCATACCAGTCGTTCACAGACACATAACTCTTATGGATCTCCTGCTCTGCACGGCTCAGTTCTAATATTTTCTTACGGAAATTATCCTCCATACCATGATAAGACTCTCCGTTCAGAAGCCCTACCATCTCCTCCAGTTTAAACCCCAGCTGTTTATAATATTTGATCACGGGAATTTTCAGCAGCGTGATACCGCTGTAATAACGGTATCCGTTCTCTTCGCTGACGTAATCCGGTGTTACAACACCCATCTTGTCATAGAAACGCAGTGTTTTTGTAGAAACATTACAGATCTTACTAGCCTCGCCAATAGAATATAATTTTTTCTTGTTTTCCGTCATCCTCACCACACGATTCCTTTTGTCTAATTACCAGCGCCTTTTAAAAACCGGGCCTGTGTTTGGGCAGGCCCGATCATGATGAATTACTGTAACAGTGAAGGTATCTGAACTGTTACGAATTACTCTGCTTTCGTCGGAAGAATAGATTCCACTTCCTGATGCGGACGCGGGATCACATGCACGGAGAGCAGCTCGCCGACTCTCTGTGCCGCCGCCGCTCCGGCATCCGTCGCAGCTTTAACAGCTCCTACGTCTCCGCGGACCATAACGGTAACCAGGCCGCCGCCTACGAATTCTCTTCCGATCAGATAGACGTTAGCCGCTTTTACCATAGCGTCTGCTGCCTCTACTGCGCCGATCAGTCCCTTTGTCTCGATCATTCCTAATGCATCATACTTTGTCATTTTTATTTCCTCCTGTTTTATGAATCATATTATTATTTAATTATCATTAATTTGGTTTTTGAGTTAATGCAGTACGCATTCGCCTCTTCTGTATCAATATGGCACTCCAGAGCGCCTCTGTCATCCGCACGGACTACTACATTGTCCATGATCCCGGCTCTTGGCCCGTCGACCGCCAGTTTTACCTTCTGTCCGTCATGTATCCCGTATGCTTTTGCCTCATTCGGATTCATATGTATATGCCGCTGAGCCACGATAACGCCTTCTTTGATCTGTACGGAACCTTTCGGCCCCACCATGATGATACCGCCGCTTCCCGCAAGATCCCCGGACTGCCTAAGAGGCGCCTGTAAGCCTAACTTAAACATATCGCCGGCAAGGATCTCTACCTGATTCTGCTGTCTTGTAGGCCCCAGTACCCGGACCTTTTCGATCACGCCCCTCGGACCGCACAGCGTCACGCACTCTTTACAGGCGAACTGCCCCGGCTGGGAGAGATTCTTGATCCGTTCAAGCACGTAGCCTTTTCCGAAGAGTATCTCGACCGCCTCTTCCGTCAGATGCACGTGACGGTTGGAAATGCCTACCGGGACCAATCCCTTTTCTGCATCCTCTGTATATGCGTCAGAATCGGAAGATTTCACAGACTCAACTGCTTTTAAGAACAGCTCCAGAATCTCATTATAGCTGTTATGATCCATTTTACTCTCCCTTCATCGCATTCACCAGCCCATTGATCATATCCTTCAACTGTTCAAGATTGATCCCTTCATCTGCCGATGCCATCGGATTTCTGACGAAACTTGCCGGTGACTGTGCGTCACATCCGCAGCTGCTGCATCCGGTACTGTAAGCAATCGGCGTTGCCGGAATAGACGAGCATGTCTGGCTCTTCGCTGATACCGAAGCGCCTGCATGGAACGTCGGATCGTCGCTTACCAGGGTAACCGCATCCTTGATTCCATAGCATACTATCTTCTTATTGATGAGATGCAGCGGCGTCACATTCTCCGATACGGAGCTTCCGCCCATGGTTCCGCAGCCGAGCGTAAACGCCGGTGCAAGCCCGGTACTTAATCCGGTTCCGCCCATACTTCCGCCGGTATTGACAAGAATACGTGACGCCGGCTTTACTGCAAATTCACGGACAATCTTCTCATCCTTAGTATGCAGGTTCATCGTATGCCCGATCCCGTTCTGGAGCAGCTTCATAGAGAGTTCGCACGCCTCATGCCAGTCGCGTACCACATAGAATCCAAGCACGCAGGTCAGCTTCTCGTATGACAGGAGATTCCCTTCTCCGACACCGCTTTGCGCTCCGATCAGCACGGTCGTATTGTCCGGTACGCTGATCCCTGCGCCGTCTGCAATGGCCTTGGCAGATCTTCCCACATACTTCGCATTCATAGTATGTCCGTTTTTAAACAGTACAGCGCATACCTTTTTAACTTCATCAGGATTCATGAAATATGCTCCCTGCGCCTTCAGTTCCGCAACAACCGCGTCGTGATTGCACTCTTCTACTATGATAGACTGTTCCGACGCACAGATGGTACCGTTGTCAAATGTCTTGCTCGCGATAATATCAGACACGGCTTTTTTCACATCGGCAGTACGCTCGATATAAGACGGCGAGTTGCCCGCCCCTACTCCGATCGCCGGTTTGCCTGCACTGTAAGCAGCCTTTACCATGCCCGGACCGCCTGTCGCGATGATCAGCTTAACCGCGTCGTTGTGCATCAGTTCATTCGTCGCCTGCATCGTACACATAGACAGGCATCCGATCGTATCCGACGGCGCCCCTGCGTCTACCGCCGCCTGTGCCATCAGCCGCGCAGCCCTGGAGGTGCACTTAAGCGCTGACGGATGAGGGGAGAATACAATTGCATTTCTTGCCTTAACCGCTATCAGTGATTTGTAGATCACCGTCGACGTCGGGTTAGTAGAAGGGATGATACCCATGATCAAACCGACCGGATCGGCAACCGTAAACATCTTGTTCACAAGATCCTCTGAGATGATCCCCTGTGTCTTCATATCTTTGATATAATTATACACCAGAGTCGATGCTCCGTGATTCTTATATATTTTGTCCTGTACTTTTCCAAAGCCAGTCTCTTCTACAGCCATCTGCGCCAGTTCTGCCGCGTGTTCCTCTGCGGCCCTGACCATATTCTGCAGAATTTTGTCGATCTGTTCCTCCGTGTATTTCGCAATACGTTCGGCGGCTATGGAACCATATTTGCAGAGATCCCTCGCCTCCTGTATGGACCGCAGATCAAGATCCATGTTATCCATAATAATCCTATCCTCCTAATTGATCAGTAT
>CANDQP010000107.1 GCA_947388185.1 uncultured Dorea sp.
CATTCGGCTTCGGCTCGATACAGATACGGATCTTCGGATCGTACTCCAACATCTTATTGATCGCTTCGATGAGCATCTTGGTTGCCCATACCGGGGATTTGGACTCTGCACATAAGGTACCTTCTCTCGCAAGCCACAGTACCACCAGGTCCGTTCCTAATTCATTGGCTATGTCAATGGAGCGGTAAGCTCTCCACATTGCATACTCTCTGTCCTTTTCCGATGTACTCATGAACCCGCCGTCTGCCGTACGTTCGTCCATCCAAAGCCTTGGCGCTACAAATTCTGCCTTTAAGCCGTATTTGTCCAGAGTTGCCTTAAGCTCTCTTGCCTTTTCTTTGATCTCTTCCTCTGTGTAATCGTTGATGTTCGGAACTGCGTCGTCATCGTGGAACTGGATCGCAGAGAATCCCATCTCTGCAAATTTCTTATACTTTTCTTCTACCGGGATATCCTTTCTTGTCTCCGGTCCGTATGAATCTGCTCCTGTGTGTACATTCCATGGTCCTACTGAAAATTTGAATTTTGACATCTTTTTTACCTCTTTCTAGTTATTTTTTAATGCGTCGTCAAATGCAACATTTGACGGTGAAAAGTTTATCTTTTTGGTGAATTCACATGCCTCTGTCCCGCCGAAGATCCGTTCCATTCCGCTGTCTTCCCATTCGATCGAGAGCGGTCCGTCGTATCCGATCTGGTTCAATACACGGATAATGTTGTCAAAATCTACGTCTCCGTGTCCCGGAGATACGAAGTTCCATCCTCTGCGCTGATCGCCGAATGTGATATGAGATCCTAAGATTCCATTTCTTCCATTCAGATTTAATTTGGTGTCTTTTACGTGTACATGATAGATCCTGTCAGCAAAATCAAACAGGAATACCGCCGGATCGAGTCCCTGCCAGATCAAATGGCTGGGATCGAAATTGATTCCCAGAGTCGGCCTGTACTCGAATACTTCCAATAATTTCTTCGTACTCCAGTAATCGAATGCGATCTCCGTAGGATGAACCTCTAATGCAAGCTTCACGCCGCAGGCGTCGAACTCATCCATAATCGGGCTCCATAATTCCTTCACCTTCTGATAACCTTCCTCGATCATTTCCTCAGAAGTCTGCGGGAATGAGTACCAGAATTTCCAGATCGGCGAGCCCATGAAGAATGTTACCACGTCAACTCCCATTGCCTTTGCCGCATGAGCGGTCGCTTTCATCTCCTCGGCCGCCCATTTCTGGATCTCTTCTGGTTTCCCGGCAAACTCTGCCGGTGCGAATCCATCCAGACGTGAATCATAAGCAGATGGAACGCTGTCAACAACGCACTGTCCTGCCAGATGGTTGCTGATGGACCAGCAGCCCAGGCCATGCTTCTTCAAATGTTCCTTTACCTCTTTTACATACTCTGGATCATTAGCGGCGCGCTTCATATCCAGATGGGATGCGGATAACTCTAATCCTTCATATCCCATTTCCTGTGCCTGTCTGCACATCTCCTCCAATGGCAGATCTCCCCATTGAATCGTAAATAATGTTACCGGTCTTGACATATGTCTTCTCCTTTCTCCGTACTTCTTTCTTCGTACTTTTTCTTATACTTCTACCCAGACGTTGCCTTTTGCGTTACTTTCCAGACACGCCTCTACATATTTTAATCCGGCGATTCCTTCCTCTATGGTCGGATAATCGATCATTTCCGGGGTAAATGTTCCTTCCTTTTTGGCTCTCACGCACTCTGCGTAGCTGTCGTACAGATTCCCCATGGATTCAAGCCATCCTTCCGTATGTCCGGCAGGAAGTCTTCCGTACTTTGCCGCCTGCGGCGTGACCGCTCCGTTTCCTCTGCGGATAGTCTGTGAGATACCGTCTTCACGGATCAGCGTGACTTCCTCGCACCGCTCCTGGAACCAGAGGATCGTACCCTTGGAGCCATAGATCCTGACTCTCAGGCTGTTGTCGCATCCGATCGCAAACTGTGACGTCCAGTTTACTCCGGTTGCTCCGTTCTCGTATTCCACGAGGATCTGGTCGTTGTCGTCCAGGATTCTTCCCGGTACTACCACATCCATCTTCGCCAGGACTCTCTTCACCTTCAATCCGGTCATTGTTGCAACCGCATTCTCCACATGCGTGCCCAGATCGCCAAGGCAGTTCACTTTACCGGACTGTGCAGGATCGCATCTCCAGGCGCCCTGCTTCCCTCCGTTATCATGTTCGTCATAGAGCCAGCCCTGGGGATATTCTGCCATAACGGTTCTTACCGTTCCGATCTCTCCCTTGGCGATCATATCGCGTATGAATTTGGATGTCACATGCCCCATATAAGTATAGGTAACCATGAACAACAAACCTTTCTCGTCTGCGATCGCCTTCAATTCTTCTGCCTGGCTGCTCTCTGTTACTAACGGCTTATCACAGGCAACATGGATCCCGGCTTCCAGAAACGCTTTGCACACCTCATAATGGGTGCTGTTGGGTGTTACCACCACTACAAAATCAATTCCGTCTTCGCGGGCCGCTTCTTTCTCGGCCATCTCGCTGTAGCTTGCATAACACCGGTCGGCGCTGATTCCAAGCGATGCTCCCTGCGCCATCGTCTTTTCCGGTGTCCTGGAGAAGCAGCCGGCAACCAGATCTGCCGAGCGGTCCATACTGATCGCTTTCCTGTGGGCGTCGCCTATGAAAGCGTCCGGGCCGCCCCCGACCATTCCGTATCTTAATGTGCTCATTCTCTTACCTCCCTGCTATAATTCTGCTTCCATCTGTCTGAAATACTTGATCGATTCTTTTACGCCTTCGATCTTATCTTTTGCTTCTACACTTCCCTCCAGCGTAATATAACCCTGGTAATTGTCGCGCTTCAGAAGTTCTAAGTGCTTCTTAAAATCAATCAGTCCTGTTCCAAACGGTACGGAGTCTACTTTCCTGCCGTTTCTGCATACCTTTGCATTCTCGGCATCCACATAACCGAATTCCTTGAAATGCACTGCCGCAACCTTATCCTTGAACATCTCATACATATCTGCCGGATCTTCCAGTCCCACGATCGGATTCCCTGTATCATGGGTATATTTCAAACCATCTACCTCGTCAAAGATACGCTTCATCTCTCCGCAGGTACAATAGGATACCCCGGCCGTCTCCAGTGTCTCTGTATTGATGACCACTCCCTTGGACTTACCGTATGCTACGCACTCCTTCAATCCTCTGGTGAGGTAATGGAAGGACTGTTCCATAGTGATCCCCTCATCCAGGGAATAAACAGTAGGCATTAAGAGCATATTGTGACAGCCTGCCTCACTTGTCTGGTCGATCGTCGCCTTAGCCCTTGACAGCATGACCTGATATTTTTCCTCTGTGGATGCATTGGCAAACGGTATGATCAGATTAACGGCTGATAACACGATCCCATACTTATCTAATATTTCCTTTGCTTCTGCGCCCGGAAGCTCAAAATGGAAGCTCATCAGATCCAGACCGTCGTATCCGCAGTCTTTGGCAAGCTTTACCAGATCTTCAAAGGTCATGGTCCCGTTTTTCAGCGGCACGCCGTGAGCATTCAGGAACTCAAATACTTCATCTATGGAGGGATCGTTCCCCTCATAGCCCATATCTTTCAAGATGGACATATGGATAAAATTAGGCTTCATTAATTTTAATTCTGTGTCCACCATCAGGGACATCAAACTATACTTCATAATTATCCTCCTGCTATTTATTCAGCCCGGCGAGAATCTTCCGTTCAAGCGCGATATGTCTTCTTACATAATCGAATGAACTTTGTCCCGGTTTTACCTGTCCTTCAAACTCAGATACAATGTAGCCGTCATAATTCTCTTCATCCAATACTTTCAGGATCTTATCATACGGAATGGTCGCCTCTGTACCGTCTTCAAGGATATCAATGAATTTCCCGTGCATATGAGGACTGTACTTCATGATCTTCCTTAATCCGTCAAAATCAGGATTCTTTGAGAACTGCATGAATCCATACATGGACTCAAACAGATTCATTTCCATCGGAGTCGCGTTCTTCTCCGCCAGTATCTTTCTTCCGTCTTCACGGGAGACTCCGTCGTAACGAAGCTTGATCGCCGTCTCCACGATATCTCTGTTTGCCCCTCCCGCGATCGCACGGTCCATATCTGCCTTATTCGGCCTGTCTGCGAACATTCCGAAGTCCGGCACGAAACCTAAATACCTGGAGCCGGTTTCTTCAAATGCATTGTAGTAGTCTGTCATGATCTTGCTTGTCGGTGTCTCCGGGTTATGTATCTCTATTGTAAGTTTTACTCCATAATACTCTGCATATTTTGCAGCTCTTTGCATTACCTGCGGCGAGATCAAAAACTGTGATTTTAAAACAGGGCATTCCAGCTTATTCGCATTCTGCAGATCACGGATCACGATCGCCAGCATCTCATCTTCTGTCAGATTTCTGTCATATCTTTTGCCGCGGTCCATGTTGCCGCTGATCGCAACAAGCTTTACGCCGTAGTCTGTTGCATACCTACGAATCTCTCCTGCATAAGCATCGCTGACATATGGATAATCCGGGAACATAGATGTTGCAACGATCTCCATCCCGTCACATCCCAAATCCGCAATATGGCGCACCATATCTTCTAAAGTTGCCTTATCATCCACCCACTCTGCCACATAAGAATGCGTTGTTACTCCTAATTTTATATTACTCATCTTCATACCATCCTTTCCTGCTCTTAAGCAATCGTATCTTCCAGAACCAATACCTTCTCGTCGCAGCTGTCGACAGGCGTATATCTGTCCTCTGCTCCCGGCTGCGGAAGATACGGGTTCCTAAACATCAGCGTAAGCTTCACGTTATGCTCTCCTGCTGCAAGTCCGCCTTCTCTCCTGACCTTAATAGTCGCCGGCTTCTTGATATTCCAGAATTCATAATATGCTTCTCTCAGCTGGCAAGGCAGAAATTCTTTTCCGTTTACACAGAATCTAATGTCCATATCATCCACTTTCTCGTTATCTACCTCAATATTGAATTCATCAATTACCGAGAGATACTGGCCGCGGTAATATGCCAGTCTGACATCAAACTGATATCCCGCCTTTTTCCCGTTCTCAAAATAGTTTTTCAGAGTTCCGTCTCTTAACGTCTCCGTCAATTTCACTCGCATTACAAATCCCATGATTGATCCTCCTTCTTGTATGAACATGTTTCATTATTGTTTTTCTGCATTTTCCTTGTTATTTATGAGGAATGCCGCGATTACCGCTATGATGATGCTTCCGGCTGCCGCCGTCACAAACCTGGTTTTTACTTCCGCTCCCGCCGCCGATGAGACTGCGTTCACGATCACCGGTGAAAATGCCTGCCCCAGATTAATGATCGCTGATAAGAATGCCACGGAAAATGTTAGCGTACTTGGCGTACTCATCTCCGACACATGGAAGTTTGCCGTCGATGCGAAGATGCAGAACCCAACTCCTGCGATGAATGCTCCGATACAGATGACCGGGACACTCGTTCCGCTAAAGACGATCAACAATCCGGCCGCGCCTAATATGTACGCTGCGGCAATCGATTTTCTCTGAAGCTTCATAACTATCTTTCCGGTAAATACCCCTGTGACCAGTCCTGCGATCGTATAACAAGTCGTAACGTAGCTGGCTTCAACGGAGCCTCCGATCGAACGCTCTGCAACAAGCATTGCCGCATTATTGTTGATGGCATTGATGCAGACATAGAACACGAATCCTGTCAATGCAATGAGCCACACTTGCTTGGACATGCGTTTGCTTTGCTTTACTTCTTCTCCCGTTCCTGCTTCATCCTGATCCAAATGTCCCTTTGGCAGGAAAATAATCTCACAGATAATGATCGGTATCAGGATCAGGTATGCTAAAAACGCATGATACCAGGTGGAAGCACCCAAGCGGCCTCCCAACAGTGATGCCAGAGTTCCGCCGATCGCTATAAACGCCGCATATAATCCAAGCATTCCTCCTCTTTCTTCCCCCTGGAAGAATTCACAGATCAAGGCTGTGATCGCTGTCATTGCGATTCCCATACCTACACCGATAATGCAGGAACATCCCAGGATTATTTCTGCACTCCCGTGAAGGAAATACGGCAAAATACCTCCGACAAGGTAACAGCATGTTCCGAACACGATCAATGCCTTTTTATAAAATGTCTTTGCAAGCCTTGCTGCTACCAACCCCAGCGGAATCGAAATCAATGACGGTATCGTGATGATCATCTGGATCAACGCTACATTGGTGTCTGGGAATTGCTGAACCATCGCTGCCATGACCGCCGCCGGCGATAAAAATGACATCATTGCCATCGCTGACAGCAACAGTCCAACCTTTGCCTTCATTTTCTCACTCATACTGCTTTCTCCTTTTGTTCTTTCTTCTGATTCATGAATCCTGTCTCAATTGATATATTAAGTATAGAAAAAGAATGTATTTTCTTCTATGCGTTTCTTGCTGCGGGGTAACAACAAGTTTGCTATTTTACTGTTCCGGGAGAAAATGATCATTGACAATTTCTTTTTCTCTGTTGTATAATGGGGCGCACAAACGGAAGCAGACGCTAGTAGGTCTCATGTACAAAAGGGATTGGTGTTTTAGATGTACGGAAAACAAGAAAAAAAAGAGTATGAGAAGATCTCCCATACTCATGTAAGCAATATTAATTTCTTCCTGATCAACTTAACATACCGCTCGCCTCATCTCCACCATGATTTTGAAATCATTCAAGTCATAGAAGGCACATTGCATGTTACGACTCTCACTGAGGATTTTATGATCGGCCCCGGCGAGATCGCATTGTTTAATCCAGATACGTTTCATTCGCTGTGCAGTACAGACAGCCATTGCATTCTGTTGGTCATACAGGCCGACCCCTCCTTTTGTTCGGCTCACTATCCGGCAATTCAGCATATACAGTTTGACACGGCGAATGCAACATCCAGCACCCCTTTTCAGGAAGCGCTGGATATGATCCAGGTATGCTTCAATCTTGGATACAATTACTGCAACAGTGCCGTTGGTTTCGAGCTCCGGTGTGTAAGCGATCTCTATCGCTTATTTTCGTATTTTATCTTGTATGTGCCTAATCATCTGGAAAAAGAATCGGAGGTCTTCCATTCCAAAGAAAAGGAACGGCGGCTCACACGTATCATCAACCACATCCATCAGCACTATACCGAGAAACTTACCTTATCAAAGCTGGCGGAATCAGAGAATCTGTCTATGACATATTTGTCTCATTTATTCAAAGACACGATCAATATGTCTTTCCAGGAATATCTGAATTCACTGCGGTTTGAACATGCTCTGCTTCTATTAAAAAAGACGGATATGAGCGTTACCGAAATCTGTCTGGAAAGCGGATTTTCTGACAGCAAGTATCTGAACAAGAGATTGAAATCCGTCTACAACCTGTCAGTAAAAGAATTCAAAAACGCGAATCCAAGCCTGGATAAGATTGCTGCGGGCAAGTGGGAAGAACAGCTGATCTACAGCCCTAAGGAAGGATTGGAGATCATGCGCAAGCACCATCATTTTGATTGTGATGTCAGACCGGTTCATCGGAAAGGTCATTTTTAGAAGACCTGGCTTGACCTGCCGGTAAGATAATAAGCCTCCTTTGTTTATTCCATAATTCTGCCGTCAATGGATAGAGTAACTATCTTCCACGGAATGGATTTGCCGCTTGCCTGTAATGCTTTTTTTGCCGCCAATGCTAACCCGCCGCAACACGGAACTTCCATTCGAACAACAGTCACACTTTGAATACTATTATTTTGAATGATTTGTGTCAATTTTTCACTGTAGTCTGTGTCGTCAAGCTTAGGACAACCGATAATCGTGACCTTTCCATCCATGAATTGGTCATGCATCCTGGCGTAGGCATATGCGCTGCAATCAGCCGCAATCAGCAGTTTTGCGCCGTTGAAATAAGGTGCGTTGACCGGTATCAGTTTCATCTGACAAGGCCACTGGCCAAGGCAGGAAGCAGTTTGCGCCTGAAAATGGGAAGTATGAGAATCTTCAGAAGGAGGATTTGACTCTTTCTTTTTTCTCATATTTTCCTGTACAGCTTCTACATCATAGGCAGCAGCTTCACGTTCTACGAAGGAAATCGCTCCTGTTGGGCAGGTTGGCAGGCAATCTCCCAGGCCGTCACAATAGTCATCACGAAGAAGTTTCGCTTTTCCATTTACCATACCAATTGCTCCTTCATGACAGGCAGAAGCACATGCACCGCAGCCATTACATTTTCCTTCGTCTATTTGAATAATTTTTCGAATCATTATAAATCCATCCTCTCTTGTGATTTTGGGGTCAGTATACTATAATTAAATATAAATTTCTGTTGTTATAACAACAAAAGGAGAGAATATATGAATTTATCTAACATACAATTGTTTAATGGGTTAAAAGAAGATGAAATCACCTCTCTTTTAGGCTGTCTGAATGCTGAAAAGCGCAGCTATAAAAAAGGAGAAGTTATTCTTTCCGAAGGGAGTACTACAGAAAATTCTGGGATTGTACTATCGGGCATGGTCATGATATCTTGTTGTGATATCTGGGGAAATAATAGTATTTTGGGAAATGCGGCCCCCGGTTCTATATTTGCAGAGGTATATGCCTGCATTCCGGGTCAGCCGCTGTTGGTTACGGTATCAGCAGCCGAAGATACTTCTATACTATTTATGAATGTGGGGCGCATCTTGACTACCTGCAGCAATGCCTGCCCTTTTCATGCAAGACTTGCGCGAAATCTGCTGACTGTCTGCGCCCATAAAAATCTCCAGCTTTCCCAAAGGATACAGCATACCAGTTCAAAATCTGTACGAGGAAGATTGATGTCCTATTTTTCAGAATGCGCTAAGCATTTCGGAAGTAATTCTTTTCTTGTTCCATATAACCGTCAGCAGTTGGCGGATTATTTGAATGTCGATCGCAGTGCTATGTGCAATGAGCTTTCCAAAATGCAGAAGGACGGTATGATTGAGTACGAGAGAAATCATATTTTGCTCAAAGATTAGTAGAATTCTGGATTTAATAGAACTGCAGCTCCCCGGTCTCCCTGTTATGGCGCTCTGCCCTGCCAATCACTTTCAGATTAATCCCTCCCGATTTTCTTTTTGGTTAATCCGTTCTGTTCTGAACTTGAGCAGAGGTATTATAGGGTGTCGATCCATAGTTGTCGACATTTTTCTATATAACATTTTATCACATTTTATCACAACATCTGAACAACATATGAGCGGATGAAATCCCTACTCATCCGCTCTCTGTATCTCAATATTCCTCTGTATATCTTCCGCCTCTTCCTGTGTCAGAACACTCTCCCTGACCATACTCTGCAGCACCTCTCCGACACGCTGCGAAGCAAGCTTCAGGTTTACATCCGGCGAATATAGCGAAGGAGCATTGGGAACCCCCGCCAACAAGGCTGATTCATAATCCGTAAGCTCAGAAGGCAATTTATCAAAATATCCCTTAGAAGCTGCATATACCCCGTTGTAGCCGCTGCCGAAATTAGACGTATTCACATATAACTCAAAGATCTCTTCCTTACTGTATTTTTCCTCAATGTCAAACACCGCGAAGATCTCCGCTACCTTCCGTTCCATCTTCTTCTCCTGCGTAAACAGCAGGTTCTTGGCAAGCTGCTGCGTTATGGTGCTGCCTCCTTCTTTGAAATATCCCGCCATGATATCTCTCAATGCAGCACGGCAGATCGCAATCGGATCGAGACCGGAATGATTCATAAAACGATGGTCTTCCACTGAGACGACCGCCTTAATATAGAATTCCGTCAATTCCGAATAATGCGTAAAGTCTTCTCCCTCACGAATCAACTCGACCCGCTCCTGAATCGGCATCTGCGATACGGCATCCTCATACATCCGGTAACCCTTTACCCCGATTACAATGACGGATGCCGCCGCCGCGTACAGCAGCACGATCAGCAGAACGCATATGATATTTCTGATCGGATGCCTCCTCTTCACCATACTGTCATCTCCTTTTTGCTCTTCGAAAAACCATAGAAAAACAGACGGCCAGAATCCCTGCCACTCTATGAATCTCGAACCCAAGTATAACATTCACCGACGTTATCAGCAAATAACAGATTACAAACTGCCGGAATTCTCTGTTATGAAGCATGCTCATCCCCAGCCGGTATCCCATAACTCTCCTAACAGCCTGTCCCTCGTTGCAATGCTCTTTGGATTACTGACGAATACCTTCCACCAAAAAAATCCGTCTCATAACCAAAAGAGTTTCCTTTCATCTACTTGCTTATTATTATAACCCAAATATCCGAAAATGTTAATAAGAAAGCCAAGAAGCTCTGATATGCGGGACAGGTATCGTTACTTTTCACACCCACGCCATCTGTATAATAAAGAAAAGGTTGCTGCTTTGGCATTAAGCTTTAGCAACAACCTTTTCCTGCTTTATTTTTAGCAGGTGTTTCCGTTCATATATTTCTGATATCTTCTGATATACATCTACATTTTGTGAGCGTAGCAAATACACTATGCTCAAGCCATCACAAATATCGTTTAAACTTTCTTGGCTTCGAAGCTCATCCTGATATTCTTTCTCCGCCTTGTTCAGGATTTCGTCATACCTTTTTTCGAATCCCTCAACAATTATCGGATCAAGTTCTTTTTCCCCCAGCCCATTTCGGTAATGCAGCATCTCCTGGAACAATCCGTGCATCTCCTTGTTCCATTCCAGTTGCGGCTCATTCTGCTCGCTGCCGATCAGATAACGGCAGTCATGCTGGGTACACTCCTGATGTTTTGTTCCATAACGGTAAAATGTCTTGTCATGGTCATGCAAGACAATCCCAACATAATTCTCAAGCGGCGTTCCTTCTATTCCTTTATGCCCTTTTTTCT
>CANDQP010000108.1 GCA_947388185.1 uncultured Dorea sp.
TGATTTTTCCATGGGTGTAAATACTCCTGTATCTGAATTGTCAGCGTAACACTCGATAGCTGCAGGTCCGTTTTCTAAAATTAAGTATAACATTTTTTTGGAAATTCTTAGAAGTTCTTAAGAATTTTTAAGATTTATTTTTGGGGTTTCTTAAGAGAAGCCGTGTAAAGTATCTGCATGAAGGGAAAAATAGTAACATGTGGAAGATTCTTCCAGGGGAATTATAAGAGAGACAAAGGAGAGATGTAAGATGAGCAGAATAAGCGTTGTAATTCCGTGTTTTAACGAGGAGGAGGCTTTGCCCTTATATTATCGGGAAATGTGCCGGGTGATGGGTGAGATGTCAGGCGAAGAGTTCGAACTGATCTTTGTGGATGACGGTTCGTCGGATCGGACCCTTTCTATATTAAAAGAGATGAATGAGGCGGACGGGCGGTGCCGGTATCTGTCGTTCTCCAGGAATTTCGGAAAAGAGGCGGCGATCTACGCCGGGCTTAAGAACGCGGCGGGAGACTATGTGGCGACAATGGACGTGGATATGCAGGATCCGCCGGGACTGCTGCCGGAAATGTACAGGATCTTACAGGAAGAGAATTACGACAGTGTGGCGACCAGACGGTCTACACGGGCAGGGGAGCCGAAGATCCGTTCTTTCCTGTCAGAGAGCTTTTATAAATTTATCAACCGCATTTCCAAGACGGAGATCGTGAACGGCGCCAGGGATTACCGCCTGATGAAGCGCAAGATGGTGGACGCGGTGCTTGGGATGAGCGAATATAACCGCTTCTCGAAGGGAATCTTCGAGTGGGTGGGATTCCGGACCAAATGGCTTGAATTCCAGAATGTGGGACGCTGCGCGGGGCAGACGAAGTGGTCGGTTGGGAAGCTGTTCGCTTACTCACTGGAAGGGATCACAGGCTTCTCTGTAGCGCCGCTGTCTCTGGCGTCGGTGGTGGGAGTATGCTTCTGTATATTGTCATTCCTCATGATACTGGTCATCATCGTAAGGACTCTGATCTGGGGCGATCCGGTGTCAGGCTGGCCGTCGCTGGTGTGCATCATCTTCATGGTAAGCGGGATCCAGCTCTTCTGTACGGGGATCGTGGGTGAATATCTGTCCAAGACATATCTGGAGACGAAGCACAGACCGATATTCATTCTGAAGGATTCCAGTGAGGAGAAGAAGGGAGACAGGCATGAGGCGGCTTCAGTGTAAAAGATATCTTTTCCTTGGAATCCTGACCGCGGTGTTCTGCTATCTGTTCTGCTTCCGTTACGGGGTATTCGGTTCGAAGGTAGACTGGATCAGCCAGCACAGCGTACTGCCGGATTATTTCCGGCAGCAGTTCTATGAGACGGGAGAGCTGTTCCCGGAATTCGCGGCCAATATCGGGGGCGGTCAGAATATCTATAACTTTGCCTATTATGGACTGTACAATCCCATTCTGATGCTGTCCTATCTGCTTCCGTCTGTGAAAATGTCCGATTATATGATGGCGGTTCAGTTCTTAAGTCTTCTGTCTTCCGTGCTTCTGATGTATGCGTGGCTTGGAAGGAGAGGATTCCCGCAGAGGATCCGTGCGGGGGTGACGGTGATGTTCCTGCTGTCCGGGCCGATGATCTATCATTCCTACAGCCAGGTTATGTTTGTGAATTATATGCCGTTTCTGATCACAGGATTGTGGGGAGCGGACCGGTATTTTGAGTGTGAAGAAGCTTGTACAGGCGGTCTGGTAATGACGCATGGCAGCAGGATACATGGCGGCAGGTATGCAGGAAATGTCAGGCGAAGATCGGGCATTTGGATCGCGGCCAGTGTCTGTCTTATGATCATGACCAGCTTTTATTTCAGCATCGGCGGGATGCTGGTACTGGTGCTGTATGGAATTCACAGGTTTTTGGCGGTATGTGAGGAAGAAGGGAAGAAGGTTACTCCTGGAATATTCCTGACGGCGGGGATCAGATTCGCAGTTCCGTTTATATTGGCGGTGCTGATGAGTTCTGTCTTGCTGGTGCCGACGGCGCTTACACTGACCGGACGGGGCGGGGAGAGTGCAGGGCTCAGTATTGCAGAGCTGTTGATACCGGGGGTGTCTGCGTCCAGATTTTGTTATTCAACGCACGGGATCGGGCTTACCACCCTTGCCCTTACGGCCCTGCTTGCCATACCTTGCCGGACGATAGTCCGCCTGCCCCGGAAGCGCCATGTATCGCAGGGAATCCGAAATGATGTGTTTTTCGGAAGGAATCTGAGTGATAAGGTGCTGGCGTGGGGGTGCATAACAGTGCTTACGGTTCCGGTATTCGCGTACCTGCTAAACGGAGGACTGTATGTGCGGGATAAGGCGATGATTCCGTTTCTGCCGCTTCTGTGCTATGTGATGGCGTGTTATCTGAATGATCTGGGATCTCGGGGACCAGTTGCGGAACTGCTGCCTTATACGCTGACGGCCGTGCTGATCTATGTGTTCCGGCGGCAGGGGGAGGCCGGGAAATACTGGAAGCTGCTGCTTTTGGACGGCGCAGTGATGTTCGTATGTTATGCGGTCATCCTATGCTGCCGGAAATGGCTGTTTCCGGCTATGTCTCATGGGCTGTCAGGCCTTAAGATCAGGCAATGGAGCACTACTGTCTTAATGGCAGTGGGGATCGCTTTTCTTATCGTGTTTGGCAATGGGTGTCATGCGCAGGGAGCCCATGCGGTGAGCAGAGAATTTTACCAGAGTGCGACGGATGCCCGGATCGGAGAGCTGATCGGAGAGGCAACGGAAGAAGAGAAGGGATTCTACCGAACGGAGCAGTTAGGCGGCGAAGAGGAGAATGCGGCGAATCTGAACCGGATCTGGAATATGGATCAGTATATTTCCTCTATCTATTCATCCTCTTATCATAAGAAGTATAGAGAATTCCGGGAGGATACGTTTCAGATCGAAGAGCCTTTCAGGAACTTCCTGATGCAGTCTGCGGTACATAATCCGGTGTATCAGAGATTCATGGGAGTGAAATATATAGTTTCGGATGAAGAGGTGCCGGGGTATGAAGAAGCGTCAGGATATAAAGAGGTAGCAGGATATAAAGGGGTATCAGGATATGAGGAAGTGTCAGGATATAAAGGGGTATCAGGATATGAGGAAGCGTCAGGATATAAAGAGATAGTAGGATATGAGGAAGCATCAGGATATGAGGATACAGAGGGTAAGACAGGTCTGAGAGTATATCAAAATGACCGGGTGTCGCCGGCTGTCTATGCAACGGACCGGGTGATCACAGAGGAACGATACAGAGGACTGGAATTTCCCTGCAATCAATTGGCGCTGCTTCGTTATGCGGCGGTGAAGGACATTTCCCCGGACGGAGCCATTGTAAATGGCGCGAAGGAGAATGCCGCGGCTGAAAATACTGCTGTGAAGGAGATAGAACTGCATTTGCCAAAGGAGACGGACTCTGAAGAGAAGCAGACGGTATATCTTGATCTGCCGGATCCGCAGTCTAAGGAGCGGGAAGCGGAGGTTCTATTCTTAAAGTTCCGGGTGAAGAACTTAAGACCGTCGAAGGATGTTGCGGTCTGGGTGGAAGGGATACGGAATAAGCTGACGTCGGTAGATCATTTCTATTATAACGGCAATACGGAATTTGCCTATGCCGTTCCTCTAAGAGACGGGCAGAAGTCCGTGGAAGTGATCCTGGGAGAGGGACGGTATCAGATATCGGATGCAAAGGCATATCTGGGAATACTTCCCGATAAAGAGGAAAGCATTGAGCTGTATCAGTCGGAACTTCGGGTAGATAAGGAGAGAACGAAGGGAAATTGTATTGCAGGGACTATAGATGTGAAGCGGCGGGGGTATCTTATCACAACGATCCCGTATGATGAGCATTTTGAGATTCTGATAGACGGTCAGTCGGCGGAAGAAGAAGAGGTGAACACGGCTTTTCTTGGGTGCCGGATCGAGCCAGGCGAGCATGATATTGAGATACTTTACCATGCGCCGGGGGTGAGATTAGGGAAGATGATCTCTTTGGCGGGGTGTTTATTATTTATAGTTTACATTTTATCTGAAAAATGTTATTCTGTAGCCCGCTGTTTGTAGCATGAAAATAAGAAATAGCATCTGCAGCCCTGAGCGGGTATGTACGATGCTATTTCTTATTATAGAATTAGAGATATGAATAGCGTTAATATCCTTTATCTATATCTTCCGGGGTCAATGTGACCAGTGCGTGTTCATCAGGATCTTTCTTGCGGTACTGTCCCATTATCGCATACATCAGCATACCCAGGATGCAGTAGATTACAAGGGATACATAACCGCCGATTGCAAGCTCCAGACAGGAGCCGATAATCACCCATAGAGAGATGATCATGCCGAGTACAAAGACCACATTCCCGCACGGAATCTTGTACGGACGCTCCCACTCGGGATGCTTCTTTCTAAGCGCCATGGCATCCAGACAGCACATGAAATACACCAGGCCTGCCGCGATACAGGAAACAGCATAAATATACTGGACCCAGTTATCCCCGCTGAATATGCAGAAGAAGATAGTAAACACGAGAACCAGCGTATTAGCGACTACCGGCTGTCCCTTCTGATTCAGTTTGCCGATTACCTTGGGAAGCTGGTTTAACTGTGCCGCTCCGTAGAGGACGCGTGCGGAGGAAGTCCAAAAACCCATCAGTGTTGTCAGCGCATGAAGAATTCCTGCGGTGATTGCCAGTATTGCCACAATCTTAGGGAGCGAAAACTGTGTGATAAATTCAGGTTCCGGCATCCCCATGCCTGCGACAATGTCCCAGGAACCCATACCGCCGATCGCTATTACTACGATGAGGTAAAGGACTGCCGGTACAAACAATGCAGACAGAATAATCTTCCACATTTTTGCCGGCGGGAAATTCGTCTCTTCAATCATGGTAGGCGTCATCTCGAATCCGATAAATTTTAAGGAAAATACAGCCATTGCGATGAAGATACCCTTGAAACCCTGCGGAAACATTCCGCCGTTTGCAGTCAGGTTCGACGCCTCCCAATGACCGCTGAAGAACAACGTTGCGCTTACGATCAGAGACATAATGATCATAGCGAAGAAAAATATATTTGCCAGCATTCCGGTAAGTCCTACATTAAAGTTCGACATAATATACCATAGCACTACGATCCCGATCGCGATCGGAAGATTCATGCTTGCCGGTATCGGAACGAAATAACCGATTGCGGTAATGAAGATAAACGCCATCATAGGAGGTTCCACCACCTGTACCAGGAACATCATCCACTGTACGGCGAACCCTGTCTTATGGCCGAATGCGCTCGTGGTCCAGATATCTACGGAGGAAGCGAACGGCAGCATCGCCGTCAGTTCGGAGAATGTCAGTCCGATCGGTATCAGCAGAATAGCCAGAATCGGGAAGATAACCGCCGCGCCCGCACCTGTTACGGAAAACCAGTAGGGCGCTTCTGCAAGCCAGCCTCCAATTACGGCACCTGATGCCAGCGCTATCATTGATATAAAACTCAGATTTCTTTTTAATTTCTGTTCACCCATCGCAAATCCCCCTTCTGTTATTGATCAAGTGCTTCCAGTAATTCCTCAGTATTGATCACATGACAGTAGATATTATTCAGGATTTCCAGTTCATTATCCTGTATCTTCTGCGTGGACGCTCTGCAGGCGTCCTCGATCAGCCATACCTTGAAGCTCTCATCGGCCAAGCTTCTTACTGTGCCTGACACGCATTGGTCTGTGAGTACGCCGGTACACACTACGGTGTCGATACCCATATTGTGAAGCCACAGCCTGAGTGAAGTACCTGTAAGGGCGCTGTCAGTTGTCTTCGTGACCACAATTTCGTCATCCATAGGCGTAAGCTCCGGAACGATCTCGGCTGACGGTGTTCCCGGCGGCAGGCAGAGTTCGTTATAGCCGGTGGCTTTCTGGTCCAAAGAGCGGTCCGCGCCGTTTTTCTTCTGGCACTGGATTTTTGCGAAGCATACTTCCATTCCCTTCTTGCGGAACGCTGCGAGTATTTTCTGATTATTCGGCAGGACCACCTCGTCGATAGCTTTGTAAAATTGTTCCCATCTTACGGCTTCTCTTTTTTCTTCTTCGGTAGGATTCTCATAGGCGGGACGCGTGATAAACACATGCTGCATATCGATGATCAGCAGCGCGGTTTTCTCCCTGTCAATTAAGATTTCCCCCATGTCATGATCATTTTCATAATAGAATGATACATGCCTGTTGTTTACTCTCATACTTCTTAGTCCTCCTTTTTTGATTTTTTTTGGATATTCTTTTTTGATATCGATATTTTATATTTCTTTAGGATTAATGTCTATTCTGTTGGTCATTCAGCAGATAATATGCAAAATACTTTACGTTTTTTGATTATCAATTTGCATTTTTTGTCTATTTTTTCTCTATTTTATAATCAAAATGAATTTTCATAGGTATTATGATATACTAATAAAAGATTCAGAAGGGAGGCGGTATCTATGATAAAAATATTGTTGGCGGATGATGAAGCTGTTGAACGCAGGTATTTTAGAAATCTTTTTCACCGTCATATGGAATATCAGGTCGTCGGAGAGGCGCAGAACGGTGTGGAAATTGCGGAATTGGCAGAAAAAGCACAGCCGGACGTTATCATCATGGATATCCATATGCCCTTGATGAGCGGCCTGGAATCTGCGCATAAGATCAAAGAAAGATTCCCGGGTATGATAATTATCCTGAATACGGCCTATGCGGATTTTGAATTCGCAAAAAAGGCGCTGGACTATCGGCTGGACGCTTATCTGCTGAAGCCTGCTTCTGAAGAACAGATTATCGAAACCATTCAGTCCTGTATGGCACATTCTGCCAGCCGTGATTTGGCAGCTGCTTCCCAGCTAAATGCCTGCCGTTCTATCAAGAACAGTCCCGAACAGCCGGAAAACATCGTCGATATTTTGATGAAATATATAGATGAGAATTGTTACAGGAATATTACATTGAATGAGCTTGCCGAACTGGCTCATTTTACGCCTTCCTATGTCTCCAAACAATTTCACAGGGAGACCGGGCAGACCATAAAATCCTACATTAATCAGAAAAAGATTGAAAATGCAAAATATCTGCTTGCAAATACAAGACGAACCATACAGGAGGTTGCACAGGATTCCGGTTTTAATAATACTTCGCATTTTAACAGGACCTTCAGGCAGATCACCGATATGACGCCCCTTCAGTACCGGCAGTTTATACAAAGTGAGAAAAGGAGAAGCAACGGATTATGAAGAAATTGAAGTTAAATGATGTGATTACGGAAAAATCCCAGAATGAAATTCAGGATTCCTTTTCTATGGCAACCGGATTCGGTGTTATTTTCACGGATGCGCAGGGCAATCATATCGGTTCAAAAAGCAATTTCTGCCGGTTCTGTACGAAGATAAACGAGACGGAAAAAGGCGCTTTTTATTGCTCGTGCACGAATAAAAATGCCATTACTATCGCGCTGAAAACGAAAAAGCCCTGTATCTATATCTGTCATGCAGGACTTATCAATATTGAGATACCGCTGATATATGAAGATGAGTGCATCGGAGCGATTACCGCCGGCAATGTGCTGTGTTCAGAGGACAACCTTTATCCCCGCGATCCGGCTCCGAAAGATATTAACTGGCTGGACGACCCGGAACTAGCTGCTTACTACAGAGAGATTCCGGTCGTAACGCCTGAGCAGATCGACGGAACAACAGCGGCCTTGTCTAATATTACCAATTATATTATCCAGACGGCCGCCTATGCCCAGGTTCAAAAGCAGTTGGCCAAGAGATCTGAAGAACTGCTTGATATGGAGATTCGCCGCAGTCGTCTGGAAAAGCAGTTGAAATTAGCGCAGCTCGACGCGTTGCAGAAGCAGGTGACGCCGCATTTTATTTTTAATGTTATCAATTCTATCTCGCGTCTTATGTCGCTGGAGGAATATGATACCGCGAAGGAAATGCTCGATTCCTTTGCGCGCATGATGCGCTATAGCCTGGCAAATATCAAAAGCTATGTGACGGTTCGCCAGGAGTTGGATTATATTGAAAGTTATCTGGCTATCCAGAAAATAAGATTTGGCAGCAGGATAGACTATACCATTCACTGTGCGAAAGAGCTTGAAGGTATGTTTATTCCCTTTTTCTCAATACAGCCGTTGGTGGAAAACGCGATCGAGCATGGCATTCTCGGCAGACCGTGCGGAGGGAAACTGATACTGCAGTGTTTGTCGTTGGAAGAGTATGTCTATATCAGGATCAAGGATAACGGAATTGGGATTCCGTCCAAACGCCTTGCGAAGCTTTGTGCGGATATGAAAGGCTCTGAGCCTCCGGAAGCACAGCACGTGGGACTCTATAACTGCTATCACAGATTCCATATGTCTTTTAAGAAAAGAGTTTCTTTCAATATAAAAAGCCAGCCCGGCAAGGGGACGGTTATTACGATTAAAATACAGAAAGAATGAGGTCAGTTTCTCATCCGATCAAAATGGTCTTCCCTTCGAATGCAAACCCATATTTTCGAATATGATCTGATGTAAACCCCTTCGCCTCCAGTATAGCAGAGTATTTCTTCCGTTCGATCTGCTCCAGTGCTTTCTGCAGGGTATCTGCAAGGGTATCCTCATCTGTAGGATCGTGAACCTTAAATTCCATAATGATTGCGTCATCTGCATCCGAAAGAGGTTCCAGTAATACGTCGTACCGCCCGAAACCGCTTTCCCTATTCGAAGTGATAGAATATCGTTCTGCGAGATCCACCATCAGTCCAAGAATGAATCCGTGGTAAAAACGTTCCGGCTCTGATTCTTTGGATGGGTGCTTCCCTGTATCAAAATAACTGAAAGTTGTGAAGGCGACACGGTTCATATATGTGTTCATGGCCTTTTTGTCATCAGCTAAGAGAGCCTTGATAAAATCATTATATGCCGGAGTAAATTTAGAGAACCATCCAGTGATCAGTTGTCTGAATGTAAGACGGACTTCTTTGTTGGTGATGGCCAGTTCATATTTCTCGATCCCCCATTCTTCATCCATACAACAATTTATCAGCCGCAGGTAACCACAGGCAAGGAGAAGGCTCCAGACTGCGTTTTCATCGTAATCTAATTGATTGAATGCGATCTGTTCATCAATCTCAGTATGGAATGTTTTCCCAGACAGAAGATCTTCCATGATTATCTTGGTATTTGCGCTTCCTTCGCGGATTAGTTTTCCGACCAGACTGTTGCTGCTGGTATTGGCCCAGTAAGCGGAGAATTTTTTCTTATTCAGATAATTGATGATTGACCAGGGATTGTATATGTCAGTTTTTGTGCCAAAAGTAAAGCCGTCATACCAGGTCCGTACCTGTTCTCTATTTTCGTATAATCCATATTCTTTCAATGCATCCCAGACCTCTTCTTGGGTAAATCCAAAAGAAGCTTCATATTTTTCTGAGGTTGTGGTCACTACTTCCAGATTATTGAGGTCTGAGAAAATAGATTCTTTGCTGACTCTGGTGATGCCGGTCATAATAGCTCTTTCAAGAAAGGAGGTAGTCTTAAAGGCGGCATTGAACAGGCTGCGGATAAAAGAAGATAGCTCATCCCAATAGCCGTGTACATATGCTTCCTGCAAAGGAGTATCATATTCATCCAATAAGATAATGACCTTTTTCCCATAATAGCGCATCAGATAATCAGATAAGGCATTCAGGGAATCCGTGGCCAGATAGTCCTCCATATCGGCGGATATTTTTTGATATGTTTCCTTTTCTTTTTCGTTTAAACAATCACATTCCAGAAGAAAGTCATATTTATTATACAGTTTTTCTATAATCTGGCAGATCCTTTTCTTCGTACTCTGGAAAGAGGTTTCCTTTACATTGGCGAAACTTAAGGATATTACGGGATAGGTTCCCTGTAGTTTCCTATATTTTTCTTCCTGCCAGATAGACAGATTGTGGAACAGGTTACTTCTCCCAGAATAGTTGACAGAGAAAAAATGTTTCACCATGTCCAGGTTCAGAGTCTTGCCGAAACGTCTGGGGCGGGTAATCAGGGTTACAACGTCGTTGTATTCCCACCATTCTTTTATGAATGAGGTCTTATCGATATAAAAATTATTTGTAGTAATCATTTGTTCAAAGTCCTGAAAACCGATACCGACAGATCTTGCCATAATTGCACCTCACAATCTTTTCTTGTATCTTAGCATTATTTTGAAGGAACTTCAAAGGACCAACGGCTGCCGGTCCAATTTCTTTTATGTTCACTGTCTTGCCGATAATTATACAGTTACTTTTTCATTCTGAAGGCGAAGTAACTCTGCCTCAGTCAGTCCAGTAACTTTCATAATTTTAATAAGGTCGTCACCTTCATCCATCAAAGATTTAGCCATTTCTATGGCTTTTTCTTTTGCTTTCTGATTTCCATATTCAATCTTTTCTTTTTCATACATCTGCCCTAACTGTGTCATATTGATTCTCCTCCTTATCTGCTCTAAATATTCTCTGTTGATGAATTTGTCACTTGCTACGATCACGCCGGACAGGGTAAAAATCCGCTGTTCTTCGTCTGGTATCTGTTCAGCCAGTATAACAATCCTCTCCAGCATACTCTGTTTCCCCTCTGTACCGGGAACCGTAAGCGGCAGGATTACCAGCCGCATCAGGTCATTATCTGTCAAAGGGATGCCGGAGTAGATTTTGCCCTGAATTTCACGGAAAGCTGCTTCGCCGTCTATATGGGACAGGAAAGCCTGCTCGGTACGCAAGGTAAAGCAGTCTGTTTCAAGCGTTGATTCCGCGCTTTGTACATCGCTGGTGTAGATAACGATCAGGC
>CANDQP010000109.1 GCA_947388185.1 uncultured Dorea sp.
GAATGGGGATGGTGACTGCGAGTATCGTAGTCCATTATCCCGGATAGGAAGGAGAGATCGCAGCATGGAGGATCAGAAGCAGCGGGTATATGATGCGCTGGATAAGTTGAAGATTAAGTACGAGGTGGTGGAGCATGAGCCGGTGTATACCATGGAGGATATGGACAGGCTTGGTTTGCCGGAGAAAGGAACCCTGTGCAAGAACCTGTTCTTGAGGGATTCGAAGGGGAAGAGACATTTCCTTGTAACCTGTGAGGAAGACAAGAAGGTAGATCTTAAGGCCCTTGGCAGGCAGATTGGAGGCGGTAACTTAATCTTCGCTTCGGAGGACCGCTTGGAGAAGTATCTGGGTCTTAAGCAGGGGAGTGTGACGCCCTTTGGCCTGATGAATGATACGGATCATGCGGTGGAATTTTTTATTGATAAGGATCTGAGCAGATGTAAGAGTCTCGGAATCCATCCGCTTGAGAATACGGCGACGGTATTCTTATCCTTCAAGGATCTGGATAAGTTCCTGTGGGATCTTGATGTGGATGTGGTGAAGGTCAAGCTGTAGATATATTTACAAAAGAGAAAGGCTGAGCATTCCCAGGGCGGGGAGGTTCAGCCTTTGTGCGGTGATATGAGGAATGGTGAAATTATATGATAAGGATATCAGGGAACACGTACCAGATTGGTGGGGGATCATCACCGCTGAGAAGGTAGACGGCGTAATGGACTTCTATGTGATGCGGGAGGCCGGGGAGAGTCCGAAGACGGATCTAAAACGGAAGCTTGGTATCTTATGGAGGCCGGAGCTTGCACATATCCAGGAACAGAACGGGCTTCCGGGTTATAAGCAGAAGAGCAAGAAGTTTGTGACGGATAAGATAATAGAGAGGGGCCCTGAGGATATCTTAAACGTGCAGATCAGCCAAGAGCTGTTCGAGAGGGATTATAATGAGATCGGGGCGATCATTGGGGAATATAAGAAGCGCAGAAGTTATTAGGTCCGGGAAGGAGTGGAGAGCGTGCAGTATCCGGTAATTGACGTTGAGAAGACGGGAAAGAGGATGAAAGAGATCTGTGATTTAAGAGGAATCCAGGCGAGGGAGATCAGGGATTATATGAATTTTGCGGCGATGCAGTCGGTGTATGACTGGTTCCGGGGAAAGAATCTACCGTCGCTGGATAATATGTATGCATTGTCAAGGTTCTTGGAGGTTTCGATGGATTCTTTGATTATTGCAGAGGATGAAGGAGACGGCGGCACGGAGTGTTCTGGGAGGATGCAGATGCTTAAGTGTGAGCTGATGGATCTGAGATATCGGATAGCAGCCGGGGCTCTTCTGGTATATCTGCTTGCATCACAGAATTGGAATGGACAGGCAGCAAAATAATCTTGTCAAGCAGTTTGTACCTGGATGCAAAAAATGATATTTTGTGCTATGATAGTTTCAACAAAGGAAGAAGAGAACTAAGAGACAGAAGCGAAATGATATATCAGTACACGGATGGAGCTTAACGGATGAGAAGGATTGGAAGTGTACGGAAGATAAGAGATAATATATTGTTGTTTCAGGGTGCCGCAGTATTCTGAGTGTCAGAATATTGCGGCTCCTGCTGTTTTATCAAATTTAATACTTTTTTTATTGCATGTTCCATATCAGAGAAGTAGAATAAGTTAAGTATACTGTTTGGATGAAAGAGAGGACGAATATGGAACAGCAATTTGGGCAGGTGCCTCCTATGACACCGGAGAATTACGGGAAGCGGATCTGGCATCTGTGGGGACCGATCGTGATAAAGTGGGCGATCGCGATCAGTGTCAGTATGATCTCATCAGGGACATTCACCATGATGTACATGGTGGCTAATCAGGATATGTCTATGGCGGCGATGCAGAACGAGGAGCAGATGATGAATCTGTATGACAGCATTATGGAGCAGTTCATAGGATTTTCCACCGCCATCGAGGGTGTGGCGGCATTAGTCACGATTCCAGTGATGCTGGTTCTCTTCCACAAGGATCGCGTAAGGGAGAGGATGACGGGATTTATACCGAATAAGAAGGCGCCTCTGTGGAAATATGCGGCGGGGCTTCTTATGGCCCTTGCCATGAGCCTGGGACTTAACAATCTGATCATCATAGGGAATCTGTCGGATATCAGTGATTCCTATCAGGCGACGATGGAAGCGTTCTATGCTTCGTCTCTGCCGGTGCAGATCATCGTACTGGGGATCCTGATGCCGATGAGTGAAGAGCTGGTATTCCGGGGGCTGCTCTTTAAGCGGCTGAGGGAGCGGGGAACCTATCTGCAGTCTGCGCTGTATTCTGCACTGGTATTTGGATTCATGCACATGAATCTGGTACAGATGATGTATGGTTTTGTGTTGGGAATGATGCTTGCGTATTTCTATGAGAAGTACGGTTCTGTCAAGGCGCCGATCGCGGCACATATAGCCATGAATCTTCTGTCCGTTTTCGCGACGAAGTTCGAACTTCTGGACTGGCTGATCGAGGATCATTTGCGGATCGGGATTGTAACGGTGGCGTGTGCGTTTGTGGCTTCGACCATGTTCGTCCTGGTCCAGAGGATTGATGAGAGGCCGGATGTGCCCGGAACATCCAAGGAGAATGAGAACCTAGCGTCTGCACGGGATATGTAGGGAGCGGGAATATGACACGGATATTTCCACATATAGAGTACGGGGAATAGAGAGTCACAAGAAGTCTGGCATTGGGAATAATTGCCAGACTTCTTTCTTACAAGTCAAATACCCTGCTGCAAGCAACGGGGTATTTGACCCTCGCGGCAGTCGCCAAATGTGCATGCAAGCATGCCCGCTTGGCTCGTTGCTCGCGGGAATAAAATTCGTTATTTACAAACAGTGGAAAAAGTAGTATAGTTAGAAAAACTAAAGAAAGGACTGAATATATGAACAGACAGGTTGAGAGCAGCCGTACCGGTCTGTATCATCCGCAGTTTGAACATGATAATTGCGGGATTGGTGCGATTGTGAATATCAAGGGGCGAAGAAGCCATAGTACGGTGGCGGACGCGTTGAGGATTGTAGAGAATTTAGAACATAGAGCTGGCAAGGATGCCGAGGGTAAGACAGGCGATGGAGTTGGAATCTTATTGCAGATTTCACACAGGTTTTTCTCCAAAGTCTGCAGACCGCTCGGCATCTTTTTACGTTCTGAGAGAGATTATGGAGTTGGGATGTTCTTCTTCCCGCAGGATGAGCTTAAGAAGAATCAGGCGAAGAAGATCTTCGAGGTGATCGTTCGGAAGGAGGGCATGAATTTCCTGGGATGGCGCGAGGTTCCGGTGAAGCCGGAGGTCTTAGGAAGCCGTGCCCGGGAGTGTATGCCGTGCATTATGCAGGGATTTATCGAGCGTCCGGATAAGGTGGATCAGGGAATTGATTTTGACAGGCGGCTCTATGTGGTGCGCCGTATCTTCGAGCAGAGCAGCGACGATACCTATGTGGCGTCGCTCTCAAGCCGGACGATCGCCTACAAAGGAATGTTCCTGGTGGGACAGCTTCGGCCATTTTTCGCAGATCTGCAGAATGAGGATTACGAATCGGCGATCGCGCTGGTGCATTCTAGGTTCAGTACCAATACGAATCCAAGCTGGGAACGCGCCCACCCGAATCGTTTTATCGTACATAACGGAGAGATCAATACTATCCGGGGCAATGCGGATAAGATGCGTGCAAGGGAGGAGAATATGGAGTCTGAGCATCTCAAGGGTGAGCTTCATAAGGTGCTGCCTGCCATCAACAGCTCCGGTTCTGATTCGGCGATGCTTGACAATGCCATCGAGTTCATGGTCATGAGCGGAATGGAGCTGCCCCTTGCAGTGATGATCGCAATCCCGGAGCCATGGGCCAATACGAAGAAGATGTCCCAGAAGAAGAAGGATTTCTACCAGTATTATGCGACTATGATGGAGCCGTGGGACGGACCGGCATCTATTCTGTTCAGCGACGGCGACTGTATGGGAGCGGTTCTTGACAGGAACGGGCTTCGTCCTTCCAGGTATTACATCACGGATGATGATACGCTGATCCTCTCCTCCGAGGTTGGGGTTCTTGATATCGATCCGGCGAAGATCCTGCTGAAGGAGCGCCTGCATCCGGGGAAAATGCTTCTGGTGGACACCGTGAAGGGCAAGGTGATCGGCGATGAAGAGCTGAAGGAGATCTATGCCGGAAGGCAGCCCTATGGGGAGTGGCTTGACAGTAATCTGACCGAGCTTCGGGACTTGAAGATACCAAACCAGAAGGTCCAGTCCTATACGGCCAAGGAGTGCAGAAGGCTTCAGAAAGCTTTTGGATATTCCTACGAGGAAGTGAAGACATCCATCCTTACCATGGCGCTTAACGGTTCGGAAGGGACGGCGGCTATGGGAATAGATGCTCCGTTGGCAGTGCTGTCAGATAAGCACCATGATCTCTTCGGATATTTCAAACAGCTCTTTGCTCAGGTGACCAATCCGCCTATCGACGCCATCCGCGAGGCGGTCGTCACATCCTCTACGGTCTATATCGGAGCGGACGGGAATCTTCTGGAAGAGAGGGAAGAGAACTGCAGGATGCTCAAGGTGGATAATCCGATCCTCACGAATACAGATCTTCTGAAGATTAAGAATATGAAGCGGGAAGGATTCAAGGTGGCAGAGATCCCGATCGTGTACTACAAGAATTCCGGGCTTGAGAAGGCGATTGATTATCTGTTCATTGAGGTGGACCGGGCCATCAGGGAGGGTGCCAATATCCTGATCCTTTCCGACCGCGGCGTGGACGAATACCATGTCGCCATGCCGTCGCTTCTGGCTCTGTCCGGACTGCAGCAGCATCTGGTGCGGACGAAGAAGAGAACTTCCGTGGCGATTATCCTGGAGACGGGAGAGCCGCGGGAGGTACATCATTTTGCTACGCTGCTTGGATACGGGGCCTGCGCGGTCAATCCTTACCTTGCCCATGAGTCCATCCGCCTGCTGATCGATACCGATATGCTTAAGAAGGATTACTATGCGGCGGTGGACGATTACAACCATGCGGTGATCAGCGGGATCGTGAAGATCGCGTCGAAGATGGGGATATCAACGATCCAGTCCTATCAAGGTGCGAAGATTTTTGAAGCCATTGGACTGAAAGAAGAATTTATCCGGAAATATTTCACCGACACGGTCAGCCGTGTGGGCGGGATCGGCATCGAAGAATTGTCTGAGGACTATGTCGCCCGGCATTCTCAGGCCTTTGATCCGCTGGGGCTTGAGGTAGATATGACTCTTGACAGTATCGGTCAGCACAAATCAAAGAGCGGAGGGGAGAGACATCTCTATAACCCGCAGACGATCCATATGCTCCAGCAGTCCACCAGACGGGGAGATTATGAGATGTTCAGGAAATATACGGAGATGGTAAATGCAGAGGGGGAATTCATCAATCTGCGCGGACAACTTGAGTTCAACTATCCTAAGAAGGGCGTCCCGATCGAAGAAGTAGAGAGTGTGGATTCTATTGTTACACGCTTCAAGACAGGGGCCATGTCTTATGGGTCGATTTCCAAGGAAGCCCACGAGACACTGGCGATCGCTATGAACCGGCTGCACGGCAAATCAAACAGCGGGGAAGGCGGAGAAGAGATCGACCGCCTCGACGGCGAACGGTGTTCGGCTATCAAGCAGGTTGCCTCCGGGCGGTTCGGCGTGACCAGCAGATATCTGGTGAGCGCCAGGGAGATACAGATCAAGATGGCGCAGGGTGCGAAGCCGGGAGAAGGCGGGCACCTTCCGGGAGGGAAAGTATATCCGTGGATCGCCAATACCCGTCATTCTACGCCGGGAGTCAGCCTGATCTCACCGCCGCCGCACCATGATATCTATTCGATCGAGGATCTGGCGCAGCTGATCTACGACTGTAAGAATGCCAACAAGGATGCGAGGATCTCGGTGAAGCTGGTATCGGAGGCCGGAGTCGGAACGGTTGCCGCCGGTGTGGCAAAAGCCGGAGCCGGATTGATATTGATCTCTGGTTATGACGGGGGGACCGGCGCGGCGCCCAGAAGCTCCATCCACAATGCAGGGCTTCCGTGGGAGCTGGGACTTGCTGAGACTCATCAGACCTTGATCCAGAACGGCCTGAGAGAGCGGGTCAGGATCGAGACGGACGGCAAGCTGATGAGCGGCCGTGACGTGGCGATCGCAGCCATCCTGGGTGCGGAGGAATTCGGCTTTGCGACGGCGCCGCTGGTAACTATGGGCTGTGTCATGATGCGGGTGTGCAATCTGGATACCTGTCCCGTGGGGGTTGCCACTCAGAATCCGGAGCTTCGGAAGCGGTTCACAGGCAAGCCGGAATATGTGATGAACTTCATGCGGTTTATGGCTGAGAATCTTCGGGAGTATATGGCGAGGCTTGGAGTGCGATCTATAGATGAGCTGGTTGGGCGCACGGATCTTCTGAGAGTGAAGGAGCATGCGGCGTCTAAGCGGGCGGCCATGCTGGACCTTAGCCGGATCCTTTATAATCCCTATGAGGGAACCAGAACGGGGGTTACATTTGACCCTAAGAAGGTGTACGATTTCGAGCTTGAGAAGACGTTGGACGAGAGGGTACTGCTAAAGGAGCTGCTTCCGTCGCTTAAGAACGGACAGAAGAGGAGCATCGCGGTGGATGTGACCAATACCGACCGTACCTTTGGTACGATCTTCGGGTCAGAGCTCACGAGACGTTATCCGGAAGGGCTTGCGGAAGACAGTTATGTGGTGAAATGCAGCGGAGCGGGTGGACAGTCCTTCGGAGCATTTATCCCGAAGGGACTGACCCTGGAGCTTACAGGAGACAGCAACGATTATTTCGGAAAGGGCTTGTCCGGCGGCAAGCTGATCGTCTATCCGCCCCGGGGAGTGAAGTACCGGCATGATGAGAATATTATAATAGGAAATGTGGCGCTCTATGGAGCCACCGGCGGCAAGGCATTTATCAACGGCGTCGCAGGTGAGCGCTTCGCGGTGCGTAATTCCGGTGTTACCGCGGTAGTAGAGGGCGTGGGAGATCACGGCTGTGAATATATGACCGGAGGCCGCGTGGCTGTCCTTGGGAAGATTGGCAAGAACTTTGCTGCCGGTATGAGCGGCGGGGTGGCGTATGTCCTGGATCGGAACAGTGACCTGTATATGAATGTGAACAAGCAGATGGTCAATATCGAACGCATTACATCCAAATTCGACGTCGATGAGCTGAAGCATATGATCGAGGAGCATGTGGCTTGCACGAATTCCGAGATCGGCAAGGAGATCCTTAATGCCTATACGGAGTATCTGCCGAAGTTCAAGAAGATCATTCCGGTAGATTATGAGCGGATGCTTAAGACGATCCTTCAGATGGAGGAACAGGGGATGAGCAGCGAGCAGGCGAAGACAGAAGCATTCTATGCCGTTAAAGGCGGACGATAGGAGGTGTGGAAGATGGGAAAAGCAACAGGATTTATGGAATATGTAAGGCAGGATAAGGCGGCGGAAGCGCCGAAGGACCGGATCAGGCATTTTAATGAATTCCACACAGCCTTGCCGAGAGAGGAGCAGGAACGCCAGGGCGCCAGATGTATGGCGTGCGGAGTGCCCTTCTGCCAGGCGGGACAGATGATCATGGGAATGGCGAGCGGATGCCCGCTCCACAATCTGGTTCCGGAGTGGAACGACCTGATCTGTCAGGGGAATTGGGAGGAAGCATACTACAGGCTTAAGAAGACCAATAATTTCCCGGAGTTCACCTCCAGGGTGTGCCCGGCGCTTTGTGAGGCGGCGTGTACCTGTAATCTGAACGGGGATGCGGTCGCTGTTAAGGCAAATGAATATGGGATCATTGAGCACGCATACGAAAAGGGTTATGCGGCGGCGCGTCCGGTGAAGGTACGCACCGGGAAGAAGGTAGCGGTGATCGGTTCCGGCCCGTCCGGGCTTGCGGCTGCGGATATGCTGAACCGAAGAGGGCACAGCGTGACCGTGTTCGAGCGGGAGGATAAAGCCGGCGGGCTTCTGCGGTACGGAATCCCTAATATGAAGCTTGAGAAACAGATCATTGACCGTAAGCTTGCGGTGATGGAGGAAGAGGGAGTTACTTTTGTCACAGGCTGCAACATAGGTAAGGATAAGAAGGCAGCGGAGCTTAAGAAGGAGTTCGACCGTATCGTGCTCTGCTGCGGAGCGTCGAATCCGAGAGATATCAAGGTGCCGGGAAGGGATGCGAAGGGGATCCATTTCGCGGTAGATTTCCTGAAGTCAACGACGAAAGCGCTGTGGGCCAATCAGATGGAGCTTGAGGAAGGGACTTATATCTCTGCGAAGGGAAAACGTGTGATGGTGATCGGAGGCGGCGATACGGGAAACGATTGTGTCGGTACCGCCATGCGCCATGGCGCGAGATCGGTCCTGCAGCTTGAGATGATGCCCAAGGCACCGGATGAGAGGCTGGATTCGAATCCCTGGCCGGAGTGGCCCAAGGTGTGCAAGACAGACTATGGACAGGAGGAAGCGGCGGCGGTCTTCGGGAAGGATCCGAGAGTCTATCAGACGACGGTCAGGGAATTCAAGAAGGATAAGGCCGGCAATGTCTGCAAGGCGGTGCTTGTGAAATTAGAGCCGAAGAAGGATGAGAAGACAGGCCGCGTGGTGATGGCGGAGATCGCCGGAAGCGAATATACAGCGGACGTAGACCTGGTGCTGATCGCCGCAGGATTCCTGGGGAGCGAGAGTTATGTGACGAAAGCGTTCGGAGTCGGAGTGGACGGACGAACGAATGTGGCGACGGCGTCCGGCGGATATGCCACGAATGTACAGGATATCTTTACGGCCGGAGATATGCACAGGGGACAGTCGCTGGTTGTGTGGGCGATACGGGAAGGCCGGGAAGCGGCGCGGGAAGTCGATATCAGCCTGATGGGATATACCAATATGAATATACAATGAGAGAAAAAATTTCTGCTTTGCCAACTCTTACCAACTTATTTGTTACAAAGTTGTTAAAAAATATTGCAAAATTTTGTGGGTTGAGTTATAATTGTTTCCAGATGTAGGGGTAGCTATGTCGAATGAGGGATAAAGGGTATAAAAAATTATAAAGGATGGTTTGATTATGAAGAAATTTGGAGCAAGATTACTGGCTGCAGCAGTTGCCGGCTCGCTTATCGTGACACCAGTTATGGCAGCACCATCGATTAACGATCTTAAGGAGGATAAGGCTGAGAAGCAGAGCGAGGTGAATTCTCTGCAGAAGGAACTGACAGATATCATGACGAAGCTTGGAGATTTGGAAGAGGACCTGATCAAGAAGGGCGAAGAGATCACACAGGCAGAGGCGGATCTGACGGTTGCAGAGGAGAAAGAGAAGGAACAGTATGAAGCGATGAAGCTTCGTATTAAATATATGTATGAAGAGGGCAGTTCGATGGCGATCGAGTCATTGGTGTCGGCAGAGGATTTCACAGATCTGGTGAATAAGGCCGAATATGTCCAGAATGTACATAAGTATGACCGTCAGCAGTTACAGGAGTATGCAGAGACCAAGCAGGAGATTGCTGATCTGAAGACGACTCTTGAGGAAGACCAGAAGACGATGGAAGGACTGCAGGACGAATATGAAGCGAAGGAGACTCAGTTAAGTTCAACGATAGAATCGAAGCGCGAGGAGGTTGCTGATCTGGATGCGCAGATCCAGGCGGCTGCGGAAGCTGCGGCAAGAGCGGCTGCGGAAGAACAGAGACGCCGTGAAGAGGAAGAACGCAGACGTCAGGAGGAAGCGGCACAGAGCAATAACAACGCTTCCGGTAATCAGAACCGGAACAACGAAGATAATAATGGTGGGAATGCTTCTAATGACAGTGCATCTGCGGGAAACACAGGAAGCACGGGAGGCAGCAGTACGGCAGGGAATACCGGCAGCACCGGTAACAGCGGCAGTACGGGAAATACCACCGGCAGCACGGGAACCAGTACCGGCAGCGGTTCAGGGAGCAACCTGGATTATGCCGGAGCCGGAGACAGTTCCGTTGCGCAGACAATTGTAAATGCTGCATATGGACAATTGGGAGTTCCATATGTATGGGGAGGCACCACACCGGGAAGCGGTCTTGACTGTTCAGGACTCACCCAGTATTGCCACAGAGTAGCAGGTATCAGTATCGGACGTACGTCACAGGTTCAGGGCGGAGGCGGCAAGGCGGTCAGCAATCCGCAGCCCGGAGATCTGGTATGCTACGGAAGCCATATCGGGATCTATATCGGCGGAGGCCAGATGATCCATGCACCGCACACAGGAGATGTGGTAAAGGTTGCGAATGTATATGGTTCTCCATGGTACAGACGTTATTGGTAGAAGGTCTGTTACAGGGACGGCAGATTGCGGAATGAGTTTCGGGCGGTATTCAAGGGGTAGAATATTAAGAGATTGGCAGGAATGTATATGAGAAGATGGAAAAGTGCTATGTTAGTGACAGCGCTGACGTGCGGACTGGTTGCGACACCGGTTTACGCGGACCCAACCGTGGACGAGTTACAGAAGGATAAAGCGGAAGCTCAAAGTGAGGTAAATTCTCTCCAACAGGAATTGACAGAGCTGATATCGAAGATCAGTGAGTTAGAAGGAGACCTGATCAATAAAGGGCAGGAGATCACACAGGCCGAGATCGATCTTGGCGAGGCCCAGGAGCAGGAAGAAGAACAGTATCATGCGATGAAGCTTAGGATCAAGTTCATGTACGAAGAGGGCGATGCGAGTGTGATCGAGACGCTGTTTTCGGCAGAGAATTTCTCAGACTTGGTCAATAAGGCGGAATATGTTCAGAATGTACACTCT
>CANDQP010000110.1 GCA_947388185.1 uncultured Dorea sp.
CCATAACCTCGCCTTCTACCTTCTCCTTGTTGATGTCGATCATGACGATCTCGGACGCCATGTCCTCACCGGACAATGTGTACGCAATTGTGGCGCCTACGCTCCCGGCACCAATGATTGTGACTTTGCAGCTCATGTTTTCTTCTCCTTCTTTATGTGTTTTACTGATTCTAGTATACTGTTCTGCCTGTATAAGTATTCCAGTATACATGGCTTACAGAAATCCGGATATCCTGTCGTTTTCTGCCGCCGTCTACGTGTATCATATCACATTGACAATTAATTAACAAGCATTTGTTTGGAGAAATTTATACAATAATTTTTTAATCTTTTATTCATTTTGCCGAAAAAACACCAGTAGAAAAAGAGCCGCTTCCCCGTATTCAAAATACCGGAAAACAGCTCTCCTCTTGCTCTCTGCTAATCTCTTACCTTATCGTTGTTGTTGTCCCTGTTGACATCATTATCCTCGCCGTCCAGGGCATCTCCCATATCATCCACGCCGTCACGGATATCGTCGCCGATCTCGTCGGCTATATTGTCATTACCGTTACGGTCCGTACCGTCGGTCGCACCGTTCGTACCGCTGCCGTTATTGGTTCCGTTATTGGCTGCGTTGCCGTTGTTATCCGTCGCCGCGTTGTTGTTGGCAGCATTATCATCTGCATCATTGCTTCCGCAGGCCGTCATGCCAAGCATGGTGCCTGTGCACATAAGGATCAATACCATTCTTTTTAACTGTTTCATATCTCTTCTCCCTTTCATGTATATTATCAATAATCAAGTAATACTTGTTGCTAGTAATATCTGCAAAAAGCAGGATAATATACTTGAAAAGCATTTTTGTCCATGGCATTTTTTTACAATAAAATTATACTCTCTCTGCGATCTGCCCGCTGCGGTAGGCGGCAAGCAGCACCTCCAGATCTGCGATCTGTTCCCTGAGATCACGCCCCACGTCCGTATCTCCCACCAGCTTCCTCTCCAGCACGCGGTTTACGATCACACTGTCCGAATGGATGTCGCTCTCTCTCTCGATTGCCGCCTCCGTTGACTCAAAAGGTTCGTGGGCAACCAGGATCAGCCCGTAGGAATTCGAGATCAAGGTATAACCCGCGATCCCCGTCTCCTTCTGATATGCCCGGGAGAAGCCTCCGTCGATGACCATAACCTTGCCGTTACATTTGACCGGGCTCTCTCCGTTCTTGCTCTTGACCGGCACATGCCCGTTGATGATGTGCGTCCCTTCCGCCGGAAGCCCGAATTCCTTAAGGATCCTGTTCACCACCTTCTCCTCCTCGAGAAGGCTGTAATACGGATTCTTCTTCTCCTTGTGCGTCTCCTTCTCTGCAAGGAAATACCTCTCAAACGTCGCCATCTTATCCTTGCCGAAAAGCGGCGACCCTTCGCTGAGCCAGATATACCACATCATATCCCTGCCGCGCTCCCGCTCCCTGGGATCTAACGCATGGAAGCCCTTCCTTACATAGCTCTCCAGGATCTCATACAGACTCTTTCCCTTATAAGAATGCCCGTAGATGCGCACGGACTTAAGGCTTCCGTCCGCGTTAAGCGGCACACAGCCGTGGTACAGGAGATTATTGTTATAGACCTTATATAACGCCCCCTTATTCAGCAGGAAACGCATATGCTTCTGAAGCTTCTCACAGTTCAGGAACGCCTGCTCCAGACGCTTCATGATATCTTCCTCTTCCCGCGTCAGGGCATACGGACGCTTCGGATCGATGGTCGGGAAATTCATATCCAGCATATCATAGGTCTTGCCGTCAAGCTCTATGGTTCCCTTCTCATAATCAATGTGATGGAGCAGGTTCCGATCATCCATCTTAAAGCCCGGATTCTTCTTGATGATCTGTCCTTCCACCTTGAACTGGATCACCGAGATCGCCTTGTGCATCTTGATATCCATCAGCATCTCGTTCTTACCGTGTCCGGAATCCCCCTTCAATTGGAAACAACCGCACGGATCGTCCCTGTATGTATTCAGGGCAAAGGTCGCAAGAGGAAGCAGATTGATCCCATAGCCTTCCTCCAGAATATCCAGGTTGCCGTATCTCGCGCAGATGCGGATCACATTGGCGATACAGCCTCTCTGGCCTGCCGCAGCTCCCATCCACAGCACATCATGATTGCCCCACTGAATGTCCACGGAATGATGGGAGATCAGCTTGTCCATGATAATATGCGGTCCCGGGCCACGGTCATAGATATCCCCCACGATATGCAGATGGTCCACCGTAAGCCGCTGGATCAGCTCGCTCAGAGCAATGATGAATTCCTCCGCCCTTCCTATCTGGATGATCGTACTCACGATAGAATTGTAATAAGAATTCTTATCCGTCACATCCGCTTTCTCCGTGATCAGCTCTTCGATCACATAGGCAAAATCTTCCGGCAGAGACTTCCTCACCTTGGAACGGGTGTATTTGCTCGCCGCGCGCTTGCTGATCTTGATCAGCCGGTACAAGGTGATCTTGTACCAATCCTCCATGTTATCCTCTTCCTTCTTGATCCGCTCCATCTTCTCCTTCGGATAATAAATAAGAGTAGCAAGAGCCTGTTTGTTCTTGCTACTCATAGTATTCCCGAAGACATCATCGACTTTGCGGCGCACTGCACCCGAACCATTCTTAAGCACATGGGAAAATGCCTCATATTCCCCATGGATATCCGTGAGGAAATGTTCCGTTCCCTTGGGCAGGTTCAGGATCGCCTGGAGATTGATGATCTCCGTCGATGCCTTTGCGATGGTCGGATAAAGCTCTGAAAGTCTCTCCAGATAACGTACCTCCAGTTCTTTCATAGTTATCCTCCCTTGTATAGTATAAATATCTTCTTCTGCAAATCCATGCTCTGTGTTAAAACCGGATTAAAATCGAATCACATCCGACATATCGTACATCCCTGCCGGCTTCCCCGCCAGGAACTTCGCCGCCTCCACGGCGCCCTTGCCAAAGACTGCCTTGGAATACGCCGTATGCTTGAATTCTATGACCTCATCCGCCCCTGCGAAGATCACCTCGTGCTCTCCCACGATGGTCCCTCCCCGGACTGCCGAGATCCCCATCTCCTTCTTATCGCGTTTCCTGCGCACCTGGCTCCTGTCATAGACATACTCATATCCGTGATCCATCGCCTCATTGATGGAATCCGCCAGCGCCAGCGCTGTCCCGCTTGGCGCGTCCACCTTCTGGTTATGGTGCCGCTCCACCAGCTCAATATCGAATCCCGCCGTGCCAAGTACCTTCGCCGCATCCTTCAGAAGCTTCATCAGAAGATTGATCCCCAGAGACATATTGGCAGACTTAAGAACCGCCGTCTTCTGCGACGTCTCCTCCGCCTTCCTGATCTGCTCCTTTGAAAGTCCTGTCGTACACAGCACGACAGGCATCTGTCTGTCAGCGCAATAGTCAAGCAGCCCGTCTATCGCTCCCGCATTGGAGAAATCAATGACGACATCCGCCTCCACATCGCACTGGTCTATACATTCAAACACCGGGTAATCATTCTTGATCCCCGTATATGTGTCAATTCCCGCTACTAATTCTATCCCCTCATCGGCTCTGATAAGGCCTGTGATCACCTGCCCCATCCTGCCGTTGCATCCATGCATGACCGCACGTACCATCTTTTGTCCTCCTTAACTAAGGTAACGCCCCTCTGGTTATACCAGCTTCAGCCCAAAGTCCTTCATTGCCCTGGCCAGAGACTCCTCATGAGCCTTGGTAAGCTCCGTAAGAGGCATGCGCAATCCTCCGCAATCCATACCGATCAACTGCATCGCCTTCTTCACCGGAATCGGATTCACCTCACAGAACAACTGATCCACCAACGGAAGTGCCCTAAGCTGTAATTCGGCGCTTCCCTTGACATCTCCCTCGAAGAACTTCTCGCACATATCATGGGTCTCCCTGGGCGCAATATTCGATAATACCGAGATCACTCCCTTGCCGCCCAGTGACAGAAGCGGAACGATCTGGTCGTCATTGCCTGAATACAGGTCAATGTTACCGTCTGTGAGCGCCATGATCCTCGCCACCTGTCCGATGTTGCCGGAGGCTTCCTTGATCCCCACGATATTCTCTACATTATTGACCAGAGCCGCCACTGTTGCCGGTTCAATATTACATCCGGTACGGCTCGCCACGCTGTACATGATGATCGGCGTCTTCACTTCCTTCGCAACCGCGGTATAGTGTGCGATCAGTCCTGCCTGAGTCGCCTTATTGTAATACGGAGTCACAAGCAATAGTCCGTCCGCGCCGTAGGATTCCGCTTCCCTGGACATCTCGACCGCCGTCCTTGTGCAGTTCGAACCTGTCCCCGCGATCACCGGTATCCGTCCCTTCGTCCGTTCGATCGTAAACTTCACGCACTCTAAATGCTCCTCTTCCGTCATCGTCGCCGACTCTCCGGTCGTTCCGCATATGATAATACTGTCCGTCCCGTTCTCACAGTGAAAATCGATCAACTCATCCAGTCTATCATAATCAATACTTTCATCTTCTTTGAATGGTGTGACAATCGCCACGCCGGCTCCTTTAAAAATAGCCATTCGTAATCCTCCTGACATTCATAATGATTTGATTCTAACATCAATCAAATATGATGTCAATGCAAGTTATTAATTCTCCAGACATTCCAGCTTGCTTACGGACACCTCATAGGCAACTCTCTTTTCTGTCTCCGTCTCTGTTAACTTCTTAATATACTCCCTGCTCTGAATCCTCCCGATGATCTGCACATGCTCGCCAACTTCAAAGCCCGACGCAAATCTGGCATTTCTTCCCCAGCAGATACACGGTATGTAGTCTGATTTCCCGTAAGGCCTGTTCACGGCAAGCAGAAGGTCTGCAATCTCCCTGCCAAGCGGCGTCTTCCGGTAGACGGGCAGCTTGCATATGTATCCGTCCAGGAATATGTTGTTCGTCTTCGCCCCGTCAAGTTCTTCCTCAATGAATTCCACTTCTCTCACGAACACGGACAGCACCAGCCGGTTCTTCTGCTCGTCATGCCGGTTGTAGGAACGGAACTGCCCGCTCACCATGATGAACTCTCCGGTATAATCCTGCGATACATCGATCAGCATCTCTGAGATCATCAGCGGAATATTGTCCTCTGAATTGCTTAGGCGCTTTACATGTACATCCACCATATAGAATCCCTCTCCGTATACTTCATGGCTGAAAATAAACGGGGACGCGATCTCTCCCATGATAGTCACCTGGTTGTTTTCAATAATCTTATCTGACATAATCTTATAATCTCCCTTCCTCTGAATCGTATTTTAAGTTGTCAGGCATTCCTGCTCTTTTTTGCAGGGTCAATACATAGTTTATGAGGCAAGTTCCCATTTTAGAACCAAAATACTTGTAAATTTTATAAAATATGGTAAACTAACGGATGAATAAAAATGGATGATAAGAGAAAAGGATGATGATATTAATATGAAGACAACACGTGAGGATGTAAGAAATATTGCGATCATTGCGCATGTAGACCACGGGAAGACGACCCTGGTAGATGAATTATTAAAACAAAGCGGAGTATTCCGGGAGAATCAGGCGGTAGAGGAACGGGTCATGGACTCCAACGATATCGAACGCGAGCGCGGCATCACGATTCTTTCCAAGAATACCGCTGTCTATTATAACGGTACGAAGATCAACATTATCGACACTCCCGGCCATGCGGACTTCGGCGGCGAGGTCGAGCGTGTCCTTAAGATGGTAAACGGTGTAATACTTGTGGTGGATGCTTTCGAGGGCGCCATGCCCCAGACCAAATTCGTCTTGAGAAAAGCACTGGAACTAAGCCTTCCGGTCATCGTATGCATCAACAAGATCGACCGTCCTGAGGCAAGGCCCGACGAAGTGATCGACGAAGTGTTGGAGCTGTTCATGGATCTGGACGCCTCGGACGATCAGTTAGACTGCCCGTTCGTCTATGCGTCCGCCAAGGCCGGCGTTGCCGTACTGGACCTTACAGATGAAGAACGGGATATGAAGCCGCTCTTTGAGACGATCCTTGAGTATATCCCTGCCCCGGAGGGCGACCCGGACGCGGATACCCAGGTATTGATCAGCACCATAGACTATAATGAATATGTGGGACGGATCGGCATCGGCAAGGTGGATAACGGCACGATCCGTGTCGGCATGGATGCGGTCGTCGTCAATGATCACGATCCGGACCGCCAGGAGAAGGTGCGCATAAGCAGGCTGTATGAATTCGACGGACTGAACAAGGTTGATGTAAAAGAGGCCTCCATCGGCTCCATCGTAGCGATCTCAGGTATCTCTGATATCTCCATCGGCGATACCATCTGCTCGCCGGAGGCTCCTAAGGCGATACCGTTCCAGAAGATCTCTGAACCTACTATAGCTATGCAGTTTATCGTCAACGACAGTCCGTTTGCCGGATTGGAAGGCAAATACGTCACCTCCCGCCACCTGCGCGACCGCCTGTTCCGGGAACTGAATACGGACGTGAGCCTCCGTGTGGAAGAATCTGACAGCACGGACAGCTTCAAGGTGTCGGGACGCGGGGAACTGCATCTGTCCGTACTGATCGAGAATATGCGCCGGGAAGGCTATGAATTCGCAGTCAGCAAGGCCGAAGTCCTGTATAAGAAGGATGAGAACGGCAAATTACTGGAACCCATGGAGACCGCCTACATCGATGTCCCCGATGAATTCACCGGAACCGTGATCGACAAACTAAGCCAGCGCAAAGGCGAATTGCAGAATATGGGAACCTCCAACGGCGGTTATACCCGTCTGGAATTCCTGATTCCTGCCAGAGGCCTGATCGGATACCGGGGTGAATTCCTGACCGATACTAAAGGAAACGGTATCATGAATACCGCCTTCGAGGGCTATGCCCCATATAAGGGTGATATCCAGTACCGCAAGAGCGGCTCCCTGATCGCATTCGAGACCGGGGAATCTGTCACCTACGGGCTTTTCAGCGCCCAGGAACGCGGAATCCTCTTCATCGGCCCCGGCGAGAAAGTATATTCCGGTATGGTGATCGGGCAGAATGCCAAGACTGATGATATCGAAGTCAACATCTGCAAGACCAAGCATCTGACCAACACCCGTTCCTCAAGCGCGGACGAGGCGCTGCGCCTGACGCCGCCTAAGGTCTTAAGCCTTGAGGAAGCACTTGACTTTATCGACACGGATGAACTCCTGGAGGTCACTCCTAAGACGTTGAGGATCCGCAAGAAGATCCTGGATCCCAAGATGCGGAAGCGAGGAAACAGATCATGACATTTTTATGGATGTTAGAAGGGATCCGTACTCCCTTTTTAGACAGACTCATGCAGTTTGTCACATATTTCGGACAGGAGCTTATTATCATAGCGGTTATCTGCGCCCTCTACTGGTGCGCAGACAAGCGCTTTGCTTATCTGCTCGGCTTCACTTATTTTACTGCCGGCCTGTGCGTACAGACTCTTAAGATCACCTTCCGGATTCCCCGGCCCTGGATCCTGGACCCTGAATTTAAGGCGGTAGAGAGCGCCCTTCCCGGCGCCACAGGCTACTCCTTCCCAAGCGGTCACACCCAGGGAGCCACCTGTCTGTTCTTCCCCTTAGCCTTACGCATTTCCCAGGTCTGGGCGAAGGTCTTATGCGTACTTGCGTTCTTATGCATCGGATTCTCCAGGATGTATCTGGGATGCCATACTCCCAAGGACGTGCTGGTATCTATGACACTCTCCATTCTCATCTCCTGTGTGATCTGGAGATACCGGGATGTGCTGCTGGAGGACAGACGCTATCTGCGGATAATTGCCGCCGTGCTGGTCTGCCTGTCCCTTGCAGCCGCTGCTTATTCCCTGCTGCTCCTTAAGGACGGCGTCATAGAGACCAGATATGCTATGGACTGCTGTAAGGCCGCAGGCGCAGGACTTGGCTTTGCCGCAGGCTGGTATATCGAACGGACGAAGATTAATTTTGACCCGCATACCGGCAGTATCCCATCCAAGGTGATCCGGCTTCTTGCCGGGCTTGCCGCCGCCCTCCTGCTCAAAGAAAGTTTTTCTCTCATCTTCGGAAGTTCTATCTTGGCAAAAATGTCAGAATACTTTATACTGGTGCTATGGGTGCTTGTCATCTATCCGTATATTTTTGACAGAACAGCGCTAAGGAGGTTTCTATGCAGCAAGTCATAGCACATTTATTAAGGAAGATTACCGAGTTTCTGGAATTCGTTATTTCCATCATGCTGGCACTTGGTATCATCCTGCTCTGCTTTCGGATCGCCTCGTCCATAAGCAATATTCCCAATCTTGAGGTATGGCCCAACTACAACGATCTGTTAGAGAATTGTTTCAATCTGATCATCGGCGTCGAACTAATCCGCATGATGTATTACCACACCCCCGACACAGTGTTCGAGGTATTGCTCTTTGCGATCGCCCGCCAGATCATTACCGATCACTCTTCCATCTGGGGAAGCCTTGTCGGCGTATGCGCCATCGCAGTATTATTTGCCACAAGGAAATATCTCTTCTGCGAGTTTGACATCTCCGATGCGATCATCTTCCGTGCCAGCGCCAGGGTAAAGTCTATCAACTCTCTGCTTGGGATCAATATTCCCTATGAGAATAACGACAGGCTTATGGATGTGCTGATCCGCTCCCTGGAAGCCGAGAATCAGGTTCCCCGCGTAGGCGCCTGCGCTTACTTCACAGATGTTGGCCTCCGTGTCGCCAAACTCCATAATGAAAAAATTTCCAGAATTGAAGTAATTCGTTCTATACATTAGTAATCAAACGTGATATACTACATATATCAGATAGATTGCTAGTTTGACTAATAATTGTCAGACTAATCTTTTGAAATTGTTTCGAAAAGGAGTTGGACAGCATGAAGTTTATCATTATTGGAAAGAACATCGAAGTAACATCCGGACTAAGAGAAGCGGTGGAAAACAAATTGGGGAAGTTGGAGAGATATTTCACTCCGGATACAGAGATTCATGTTACCTTGAGTGTGCAGAAGGAGCGCCAGAAGATTGAGGTAACCATTCCTGTGAAGGGCGATATCATCCGCTCAGAACAGGAGAGCAATGATATGTATGTCTCCATCGACCTGGTAGAAGAGGTGATCGAACGCCAGCTTCGTAAGTATAAGAACAAACTGATCGCAAGGCATCAGGAGGGCGGCAACTTCAAGCATGAGTTCTATGAAGGAGAAGAAGTTGCCGAGGATGAAGGCGAGATCAGGATCGTGCGCACGAAGAAATTCGGTTTCAAGCCTATGTATCCGGAGGATGCCTGCATACAGATGGATCTTCTTGGACATGACTTCTATGTATTCTGCAATGCGGAGACGGATGAGGTGAATGTGGTATACCGCAGGAAGAATGGGGCGTTTGGGTTGATTGAGCCGGAATTTTCATAGAGATTGAAAAGTGAATAGTTGAGATGGTTTTTCAAAGGGGACGGCAGAGAGAGCTGTCCCCTTTCTTACGCAATAGAATAGTTAAATGCTGATCAATCAAGTATTTGAGGGGTTCCGTTTATTTTCGCAAAATAGCAGGAGGCGCCGGTTTCTATAATGGCCTGGCCATTGGTGCCTTCTGTGAGTTCGCCTTTTACGGCTTCCGCTTCCGCTTCGGCTGTGAGCACTTCTAATTCTACTTTGTCTGTGTAGACAGAGTCTAAGGTTGTGATCCCTCTCTGCCCTAATATGTATTGGATCTTGCCTAATCCTGTATATTCTGTTGTAATATGGAGTTTGATTCCGGGAATCCTGGTTATAATTACAGATGAAGCGATTCCTGCTTTTGCTGCCGCGGAATAGGCGCGCACTAAGCCTCCGGTTCCAAGCAGAGTTCCGCCGAAGTATCTGGTTACAATGATAAGTGTGTTGCGCAGTTCCTCACCCTTAATGACTTCCAGGATGGGCTTGCCTGCGGTGCCGCCCGGCTCGCCGTCGTCGCTGAAGCGTTCAAGCTCCCCTCGCTCTCCGATCACGTATGCGAAACAATTGTGCCTTGCATCCCAGTATTTCTTCCGGATCTGCTCGATCACCTGCAAGGCCTCCTCCTCTGACCGGACCGGAGCTGCCGTTGCTATAAAACGGGATTTCTTCTCCACGATCTCTCCTTCGCCGCCTGTATATACTGTCCTGTATTCTGCCGCCATAATACCTTCCTTCCTATGATCTATGATACACGGATCGCTCCGAATACCATACATGAATATCATCATATGAATTACTATAACGGATTTCTTAAGATTTTCCTACCGAAATATGAAGTTTTTATTTTTTTCTTTATTAAATTACGTTTGTTTGCTATAATAACTTGGTATAAAGGAGGCTTCGCACATGAATTATGGTAAGAAAAAAGCTTCACAAAAGCAAAATCAGATAACGTCTAAGTCCACAATGCAGGGCAAGCGGATCGGTGTACGGCTTTTTAAAGCATTTCTCCTCTGTATGATAGTGGTAGCGGTTGCCGGAGTGGCTGGAATCGGTATTTTTGCCAAGAAGATCATTGACAATACCCCTGAAGTCTCTCCTGACGATGTCAAACCCAAGGGCTTCACTACCTTTGTTTATGCAGATGACGGTACAACGGAGATTGAACGATTTGTATCCTCAGGCTCCAACCGTGTATACAAGTCCATTGACCAGATCCCCAAGGACCTGCAGCATGCCTTTGTTGCTATCGAGGACGAGCGTTTTTATGACCACAACGGAATCGACCTGCAGGGTATTGCCCGTGCGGCGGTAGTCGGAATCACTTCCGGAGATCTGTCACAGGGCGCCAGTACTCTTACCCAGCAGTTGATCAAGAATAATGTCTTCCCC
>CANDQP010000111.1 GCA_947388185.1 uncultured Dorea sp.
CCCCCCCCCCCCCCCCCCCCCCCCCCCCCCCCCCCCCCCCCCCCCCCCCCGCCGGCGCCCCAAAAATGGACAAGGTTATATGATAGAATGTTACATTTTTAGCTGTAAAAAAGGTATGAGAGCATGGGTACATATAGAAAGAGGGGAAGGTACTACACCAGTACAGGTTATTCCGAGGAATTTGACGGCTATTCTGAGGTTTCCCCGGAACAGCCAGAGTATGTTGCTTATCAGGAAGAAGCCGTCGATTATCAGCCAGAGTATGTTGCTTATCAGGAAGAAGCCGTCGATTATCAGCCAGAGTATTACCAGGAGCAGATTAGACAGCCGCGCTGGCATGCAGATTATTCCGACAGGCAGCGAGCTTTTGTCTATCCGTATCCAAGGTATGGACGGGTGCAGGAAACGCAGGAAGTACCGGAACAGGAAGAAGGGAATCATGAGCAGGCAGCCGGGCGGCCGGAACCTGACGACGAAGAGCTTCAAAGGCGCAGGCAGGCGCGCAGACACAGAAGGATCCGTGAGGAGAAGCGCCGCAGACGCAGAAAGCGCCTGATCATAGCGCTCTCGGTACGGCTGGCATGTATGCTCACTGCTCTTTTTATCGTTATCTCCCTGTTCCGTCTCTTGTTCTTCGGGAACCCCGTCCGGCGTAAGGTCAGGGTGGAGGCCGGAACAGAACTGGATGTGAAGGATTTCCTGAAAAAGGAGAAAGTAAAAGGCAAATTTGTAACAGATATCTCTAAGGTCAGGCTCGATCATGTAGGCGAACAAGAGATTGTATTAGAGGTCAAAGGGAAGAAGAGGAAATCACGGCTGATCGTTGAAGATACGAAAGCTCCGAAGGCAGACCCTGTGCCAGCCGTTATCGACGTTGACGGGAAGCTCAAAGCAAAGGAGCTGGTTGACAATATCGAAGACGCCACCGATGTCAAATGCTCCTTCAAGAAGAAGCCTGATCTGTCGAAAAAGGGCAGTACATCTGCGGTTGTCATTCTGACGGATGAAGGCGGCAATACCGCGGAAGTAGAGGCGGATATCGAAGTTATCATAGATAAAGAAGCGCCCGTTATCGACGGCGTAGCGCCGCTGATCGGGTTCATCGGCGAACCGATCTCCTACAAGTCTACGATCACGGTAACGGATAATTGTGTGCGTGATATGGACATAACCGTCGATAACAGTAAGGTAGACACGAAGACGGCGGGTACTTACGACGTATTCTATACAGCCGTTGACCGGGCCGGGAATAAGGCGGAGGCGTCGACTGTGATCACCATCAAGGAGAAACCACAGAACTATGTAACGCCGGAGGAGGTCTTAGAAGAGGCAGACGAAGTCCTGAAAGAAATCACGAAGAAGGGCATGACAAAGAAGGAGAAGGCAAAGGCGATCTATGAATGGGCGAGAATGAATATCGGTTACGTCAACAAATCCGAGAAGGACAGCTGGACGAACGGAGCCCATCAGGGATTCACGGAGAAGAGCGGAGATTGCTTCGTCTTCTTCGCTGCGGCAAAGGCACTGCTGACACAGGCAGGCATTCCGAACCTGGATGTTGTGAAGAGTGATACCAGTCATTCCAGCCATTACTGGAGCCTGATCGACTGCGGCGACGGCTGGTACCATTTCGATGCGACTCCGCGTATGGGAGGCGGCGACGATTTCTTCATGAAGACGGACGCACAGATCCTTAAGTATTCCAAGAATCACGGGAACAGCCATATCTTCGATCAGAGCCTGTATCCTGCCACCCCGACGGAGGAGTCTACGGTGAAATAGCGTTACTTTAGGAGGAAATGAATATGACACTGGGTATCATAGGCGGCCTGGGTCCGATTGCAACTGCTTATTTTATGGAACTGATCATCCAGATGACCGATGCAAAGAGGGATCAGGACCATCTGTCCATGATCGTATACAACGCTCCGAAGATCCCGGACCGGACGTCTTATATACTGGGAGCAAGCAGCAGGAATCCGGTCTGGGATATGATTGAGATCGGCAGGAAGCTTGCCGGGCAGAAGGTAGCCTGTATCAGCATTCCCTGTGTTACGGCACATTATTTTCACGAAGAATTATCCGGGAATATCCCGGTTCCTATCATCCATGCGATACAGGAGACGGGGCTTGAACTTAAGGCCGGCCGGATCAGAAGCGCCGGCATCATGGCTACCGACGGGACGATCCAAAGCCGTATATTTCAGCGGGAATTAGAAGAGATGGGTATAGAAGTATTCCTCCCCAAGAGAGAATATCAGGAATCAGTCATGGAATTGATCTACGAAGAAGTAAAGGCCGGAAGGCCTGTCGATATAGATAAGTTCCGGAGGGTATCCTCACATCTGAGAGAACAGGGCGCCCAGGTGATCATCCTGGGATGTACGGAGCTCTCCCTGATCAAGAGGGATCACCCGATCGGCCGGGGATACCTGGACGTGATGGAGATCCTGGCCCAGAGATCCATCTTAAGATGCGGGGGGAGACTTAAGGAGAGATACCGGAATTTGATCACATAATACCAAGGAGTAAAGAACATGCAGAGAAATATATTAGAATATCTGGAAGAGACAGTTAGAAAATATCCTGATAAAACTGCATTTGCAAATGAATCTATGGGGATGACCTTTCAGGAAGTGTCCGATGCGTCCCGGAGTATCGGGACCTGTCTGCTGAAGAAAGGCTATCAGAAAGAACCGGTCGTAATATATATGAAGAAACACCCTCATATGATCGCCGCGTTCTGGGGAGCAGTCTACAGCGGATGCTTCTATGTGCCGATGGATGAGGAGATGCCGGCATTCAGGATCGATCTGATCTTCCGGAACCTGAAACCGCGCGCCGTGATCTGCGACGAGACGACTAGTGAACAGATGAAGGAATTCCATGATTTTGACGGCGAGGTGCTGCTCTATGATGAGATCGCCGGGGAATCGGCAGATCCCGGACTGCTTGGCGCTGTCCGTGAGGCGGCGATCGATACGGATCCGATCTATATCGTATTCACCTCAGGGTCTACAGGCGTGCCAAAGGGTGTAGCCGCATGCCACCGATCCGTCATTGATTATGTTGAGAATTTAACAGAGGTATTGCAGATCTCAGAGAAGTCCGTACTGGCCAATCAGGCGCCGCTGTATTTCGATGCGTGCTTAAAAGAGCTGTTCTCCAGCTTGAAATGCGGAGCGACCACATACCTGACACCCAGGTCATTGTTCATGTTCCCGGTCAAGTTGGTGGAATTCCTGAACGAATATAAGATTAATACCGTCTGCTGGGTAGTCTCGGCGCTTACCATGATCTCGTCCACGAAGACATTTGACAAGATCATCCCGAAATACCTGCACACCGTTGCCTTTGGAAGCGAGGTATTCCCCATCAGGCAGTTCCGTCTGTGGAAAGAGGCTCTTCCGGACGCCCGTTTCATCAACCTGTACGGTCCGACGGAGGCGACCGGGATGAGTTGTTATTATGAGGTTGACCGAGACTTTGAAGAAGGAGAACCCATTCCGATCGGCCGGCCGTTCAAGAATACGGAGATCCTTCTTCTGGATGAGAATAATAGAGTGCCGCGGGCCGGGGATCCCGGCGAGATCTGCATCCGGGGTACAGCGCTGACCCTTGGGTATTACGGAGATCATGAGAAGACAGATGAAGTGTTCGTTCAGAACCCGCTGAACCCATACTATCATGAGCGGATCTACCGCACGGGAGACATAGGTATGCGAAATGAACGCGGGGAACTGGTCTTCCTGTCCAGGAAGGATCATCAGATCAAGCATATGGGACACCGGATCGAGCTTGGCGAGATCGAGGTTCATGTGAATCGGATCGAGGGCGTTCGCAGCGCATGCTGTATCTATGATAAAGAGAAAGAGAAGATCACGCTCTTCTATACGGGAGACGTCATGACCAAGGATCTTGTGGTCAGCCTCAGGAAGACGCTCCCCAGATACATGGCGCCGAACCTGGTGTATGCGCTTGAGGAGATGCCGCTGACAGCGAACGGTAAGATAGACCGTGTAATGCTGCGGAACATGGCACAGAGTAAGAAAATATAAGAAAGATAAGGAGAAAATACTATGGAAGCTTTATTGAAAATTCTGACCAATCTGCACCCGGAGGTAGACTTTGAGACCAGCACCGATCTGGTGGACGGCAAGATCATCGACTCATTTGACATCGTCAGCATCATCTCTGAGATCAATGATGAGTATGACGTAGTGATTCCTGCCGAGGAGATCGTGCCGGATAATTTCAATTCCGCGCAGGCATTGTATGAATTGATCGTACGGCTGGAAGATGAATAGGAGCTGTCATGCTGTTTACATCCTATAGCTTTATCGGGTTTATTACAGTGGTTTTCCTGCTGTATTATCTTCTCCCGAGAAAATGTCAATGGCCGTTCCTGCTGGCGGCCAGTTATACCTTCTACTTCATAGCCAGTCCGTCTTACCTTCTCTTCATCGGCGCTACAACGGTATCTACCTATATGACAGGCCGCAGGCTGGACGCCCTTAAGGAGACGCAGGACGCCTATATCAAGGCGAATAAGGGAAGCCTTAGCCGGGAAGAGAAGAAGGCTTACAAGGCTTCCATGAAGGCAAAACAGTGGAAATGGCTGCTCGGCTGCCTGTTGTTCAACCTTGGGATCCTGGCGGTGCTGAAGTATACGAATTTTGTGATCGCGAATTTTAACGGACTCCTGCGGATGTTTGGGAGCGGCGGGCAGATCTCCTTCGTAGACCTGGTGCTTCCTATGGGGATCTCCTTCTACACCTTCCAGACCATGGGCTACATCATAGACGTATACCGCGGAACGTGCCGGGCGGAGAAGAACCTGTTCAGGCTTGCATTGTTCGTATCCTTCTTCCCGCAGTTGGTACAGGGGCCCATCAGCAGATACAGCGACCTCGCGAAGTCCCTCTATGAGCGGCATGATTTTGATACCAGAACGGTTGCTTACGGACTCTATCGGATCCTGTGGGGGTATTTTAAGAAGGCCGTGATCGCGGACCGGATATTGACTGCCGTGAACGCCATCATTCAGAATCCAGACACCTATCAGGGCGGGTTCGTATTCGTGGGCATGATGTTCTATGCATTCGAGCTGTATGCGGACTTCACCGGGGGGATCGACATCACCATCGGTATCGCAGAGACCATGGGGATCACCGTGACGGAAAACTTCCGGCGGCCGTATCTGTCTAAGAATATCAAAGAATACTGGAACAGGTGGCATATCACCATGGGGACCTGGTTCACGGATTATATCTTCTATCCGATCTCTGTGTGCAAACCGATGCTGAACGTCTCCAAAGTCTCCCGTGCGAAGTTCGGGGATTTCATTGGGAAACGTGTCCCGGTGTATCTGTCCTCCTTCGCCGTATGGTTTACGACGGGGATCTGGCACGGTGCAAGCTGGAACTTCATCGTATGGGGATTGATGAACTTCGTGGTGATCATGATCTCCCAGGAATGCGAGCCCTTATATAAGAAGTTCCACAACAGATTCCATGTAAAAGATAAGCGCTGGTATGGTGTGTTTGAGATCCTGCGGACGATCCTGCTGATGAGCAGTCTGCGCATGTTCGACTGTTATCGGGACGTACCCCTTACATTCCGTATGTTCGGAAATATGTTCACACATTTCCGCCTGTCAGAGCTTCATACAGAAGCATTCCTGGAATTAGGGCTTACCGGAGCCGATTACGCCCTGCTGTCCGTCTGCCTGCTCCTGCTGTTCGCAGTCAGTCTGATTGAGGAGAAGAAAGGCAGTGTGCGGGATCTAATCTTCGCCGCGCCGGAGATCGTAAGATATGCGGTCTTCTATGTGCTGGTCTTATCGGTCATAATCTTCGGCGCCTATGGAATCGGATTCGACCAGAGCCAGTTTATTTATAATCAATTCTAAAAGGAGGAAGGCAAATGCATAAGAAATCATTTGTCTGGGTTTTCAAGGCGGCGGCATTCCTGGCGGTCCTGCTTGTTACGTTGTTCTTCCTGCAGCGGCTTCTGATGCCGAAGTATATGTCCGACATTGTAGAGGGCGCGCTGACCGCCGAATACTACGAAGAGACGACCGGCCATGAAGTGCTGTTCGTCGGAGACTGTGAGGTCTATGAGAATTTCTCGCCCATCACGCTGTATGAGGAGTACGGCATCAGCAGTTATATCAGAGGTTCCGCCCAGCAGTTAGCCTGGCAGTCTTACTATATGCTGGAAGATACTCTCCGGTACGAGATGCCCAGGGTCGTTGTATTCAACGTGCTGGCGCTCAAGTATGACGAACCTCAGAGCGAAGCCTATAACCGTATGACTATCGACGGGATGGAATTCTCGAAGACGAAGCTTGACGCTATCAAGGCATCGATGACAGACAGGGAGAATACTCTGGATTACCTGCTCCCGATCCTGCGGTATCATTCCCGCTGGTCCGATCTGTCGGCGGAAGACCTGACCTATATGTTCAGCAAGGATAAGATCTCCCATAACGGCTATTATATGCGGGTGGATGTAAGGCCTGCCGAAGGATTCCCGGAACCGGATATTCTGGCGGACTATACGCTGGGCAGCAATGCCATGGGGTATCTGGACAAGATGCGGACATTGTGCGAAGAGAAAGGGATCGCTCTGGTACTGGTCAAGTCGCCGAGTCTCTTCCCCCACTGGTATGACGAGTGGGATGAGCAGATCGCCGCATATGCGGCACAATACGGCCTTGATTATTTCAACTATGAGAAGCTGGCTTCGGAAGTAGGGATCGACTATAACACAGATACATACGACGCCGGGCTGCACATGAACCTGACGGGTGCAGAGAAACTTACCAGTTACTTTGGAAGATATCTGAAGGAGAATTACGAGCTTACGGATCACAGAGCAGATCCGGAGTATCAGAGTGTATATGCTGAAAAAATCCAGTTCTATGATTATATGGAAGCCGTTCAGCGCAAAGAACTATCAGAATATGGAGAAATCGTGAGTTATTAAAGGAGGAAGATTACAATGAGAAACATGAGAAGAATTATGACGGCAGCAGCGCTGTCCATGGTGTTTGGACTTACCGCCTGCGGCGGTTCGGACAAAGGAGGCGCGTCTGACGGAGGCTATTCATTCACCAGCGGGTCCACGAAGATTGAGATGGGTGCGGACGCATCCAAGGTGATTGAAGGGCTGGGCGAAGCAGACGAATACTTTGAATCTGAGAGTTGTGCTTTCGAAGGACTCGACAAGGTGTATACCTATCCGGGCTTTAAATTGAATACTTATCCTGACGGAGACAAGGATTATGTATTGTCCGTTGTGTTCATGGACGATACGGTGTCCACCGACAAAGGTATCAGTATCGGAAGCACGAAGGATGAGGTAACAGACGCTTACGGAGAGGCTTCGGAAGAATCCGCGGCTAAGCTGGTCTACGAGAGCGGGGATACCGAGCTTGCGATCGGTCTGAACGGAGACAGCGTGTCGTCCGTGGAGATCAGCGCGGTGGTGGAAGAGTAGGAGCTGCTCGCTATCATATCAACGGGGAGGAGGAATGCGTGCAAGTGAAGTTATGTAGAGGATAAAATATAATTCAGTAACAAAGGTTTTATGGAGGAAAAGAAAAATGAGAGTTTGCAAGAGACAAATGAAAGGAAAGATTGTCTTTGCACTGCTGTTGGCGATGCTGGTTACATTGGTTTGGCCTGTCAGCAGTTATGCAGATGAATTAGGCGATGGAACAGCTGCGGCTACAGTTGAAAAGGACGCTGAGAATGGTTCGGATGAATCGGTCGATGCAGGTGATGATACTGTTCCGGAGATAGAGGATGAATCAGAGACAAATGAGGTTAAGGATGACCAGAAGAGTGAGGAACCAGAAGAGTCTGGTGATCAGTCAGGTGTGCAGACAGATGAGTTAGAAGAGAAGGTTTCGGGAAGCAAAAAGGAACTGGAGCAAAATGAATCTAAAATGGACTCAAAGCTGGAGCTTGCATCTGTTGTGCTGGATAAGAACGGACAGAAGATAAAAAAGGGTGAAAAATTAGAGATTACAATAGGTGTAGCTAATGAAAGCGATATGGAATTGCCGGAAAGCGGAAAGGTTATATTTGCTGCGGCAGCGTCAGATGAATGTGAACCTGTTGAAGTGACGCTGACGCTGGGAGAAGATTTCAAATATCATGGAAGCCTGACAACAGAAGATATGTATCCTTGTGAGTGGTATATTGACTATATTAAAATTGGACAAGTATGGAAATATAATGAATTTCCGGATAAAGGAACAGATCCGTATTATGTGTATATTTATGATGGTGATACTTATGATGATTCGGCATTTGATGTGAATATTGTTTTTTCGGCATTGGATGAGAAAGGGAATTACTACACTGTCAGTGAGGTTAAGAAGGAAAACGTACAGCGCCGTCAGTCGTTGAAAGAAGTTGGGGTCACATTTCCGGAAATGAAATCTGATTATGAGGGACTTACCCAGATTGGTTGGAAGGAAGAATCGGGAAGAATAGAGGTTACAGAAAATACGCAGTTCTTCGAGCTCTCAAAACACTCTGGAACGGTAAATATCATTGCGCAATATGACAAAAGCTTTATACGAGCAAGATATATATATCCAGGAAGAAAGTCGATAGTGGATCGATTATTTTTGTATGAGCCAAATGATCTCTTTGGAGATGTTTTGAAGAAAATTAAGGAATTTGTACCAGAAGATTTCTCAAAGGAGTATACATTTATCGGTTGGGAATGTGACACTTCCTACGAAGAGAACAATGTGATTCCAGATCGGATAAATGATACTATTTTTGTGAGGGCGAAGCTTGCAGAGGGATCATGGATAGAATTAATATATGAGTATTATGATCAGAATGGTATTGAGGTTAGAGATTCAGATATTCGAATTGTAGAAGAAGGGATCTCTTATATAACGGGGGTCAACATGTTGATGGAAGCAGGTGCACCGCAATTGTATGAAGGGCTGAAATTCCGATGTTGGTTTTATCCCATTACATTTGATTACCCGATGAAGAATGGAGACGGTTGTTACACGTGGGCTATGTACGATAATTTCTTAATTCGTTACGTTATCAATACAGGCGATGAAGAGAGGATCTTTTGCCAGGTAGCGGACAGAGGAGAGACGGTTGCCACAATGACAACATTTGAAGGTCTGGGTGAGGTTACCTGGGATGAGGGCATGGCGCCGAGTAAAACAATTGTTGTTCCTACAAACCCGATGACCGGTGTTCGGACATACCGCGGAAGCGCAGAAGTGATCAAGAAACCGGCTGAACCATCCAAGCCATCCAATCCGTCAACCCCGTCAGGATCAACTTCTGGTTCAACCTCAGGAGATATAAAGTATCCCGACAAAAACCTCGGTACTGTTGTCGGAGAGATCAATAGTTCCACACCGGGACAGACCGTTCAGTTAAATATGAATTCATGGACTTCTGTGCCGATGGAAATCCTGGAGGCTGCAAAAGGGAAGGACGTGAATGTAGTTCTGGTGATGGACGGATATAGCTGGACGATCAACGGTAAAGATATCCAGACGGTAAACAAAGAGAGTATTGACCTTAAGGTGACCAAGAATACGAATAATATCCCGGGTTCAACGGTAACGGCCGTTGCAGGCGATAATCCAAGTCTGCAGATCTCTCTTGCACATGAAGGTGACTTCGGCTTCAAGGCGACGCTGAGTATTGGTGTTGGTTCAGAGCATGCAGGAAAGTATGGCAATCTGTATTATCATGATAAAAATGGAAAGCTTGTATTCATTGACGCAGGCCAGATTGATTCAGAGGGCAATGTAAGCCTGGTGTTCAGCCATGCATCCGATTATCTGCTTGTAATATCAGATCAGGCTATGTCCCAGGTAAATGTGCCGGAGAATCTGAAGCCGGCAGGAACGAACCAGAATGGCACTACATCTGCGGTGAACACAAACACTAATGTCACAAGAAGTCCAAAGACCGGAGACTATACGGCGGTATATCCGTGGCTGCTCTTATGTGCCGCGGCAGCGGGTTATACCATGGTATACGGATCCAGAAGAAAACGTGTCCAGAAGTAATAGAGGATTTTAACCCGTAACTATCTTCGGGCTGAGAAGAAGAGCGGGATATCCGGAGGAAAACAAGTGAATACAAAGTAGCACAAAGAGACAAGGATCCACAGGGAGAAGGTTGCTGCCTGTGAGGTCCTTTTTGTGCATCTGCGGCAGAAATAAGCATCCGCAGCGAATGCGGAGAAGATGCTGAACACGAAGATCAGGATGTCCATGACAAGGAAATTCCGTCCGATCATTCCTGTATAGGTATAGAACACGATAATCGTTACGCCCACCGCGCAGATGGCAGCAAGAAAACGGTGATAGAAGAAGCGCACGGCCTCCGGGCGGTATCTCAGATACTGCGCCGCCGATACGAAGAGGATCGGGAAAAATAATAATTTCAAATGCTCCCAGACGGATTCGTTGATAGGGCAGATCAGGGCTATGAAGGCAGATCCTCCGCTCAGTTGATAGAGGAAATGATTCAGGAAGCCAAGGACAACCGCCGTCAAGGCGTAAGGCATGTCCCTGGGAGCAATATATCTTCTCAAATATGTGTTGTAAGCATTTCTTATAATCTGCATAGAAAGTCACCTCTTATTATCAGTATATGCAGATCAGGAAAATAATATGATACAAGCGTCAAAAGGCCGTTTGTCGAACGGTTTTTCTTGAAACGCAGAATGAGATATGCTAGAACCCGAGTTTGCCACTTATAAAGTCCAAAATGGAGCCATAACGGCTCCATT
>CANDQP010000112.1 GCA_947388185.1 uncultured Dorea sp.
TGTTAAGAGATTTAGTACACCTCGATTACTCACATTTTTAATATGACTGACAAGAAATATTCTTATTGCCTCAAAAATTCCAAGTTCACTGAGCATGGCGGCCATTATGATCATAAATGAATAAAAAAGTACAGTATCTGCCATCGCATAAATTCCCCCCCTGTTCATTAGTCCGGCAAGTCCGTCTGAAATCTTTTGTCCTGTGAAAAATTTTTCCGTAGAAAACCCGCTATACAACGCTTCAAAACAAGTTTTTGGAGAAAACCCCTGAACAAATATTGCAATCAAGAATCCAACAAATCCAGATACATAAAGATTCACAATAGTATCAACCCTAATAAATACAAATATGATTGCCATCACTAATGGAACAAGCACAAATACACTTGGTTTAAAATACATAAGCACCTCTTCCCTAAATGTTTCTACAACCGCCGAAGTATCACCATTCTTATTCCCGTGATCAATAAACCCAACAATTGTAAAAATCACAACGGCAATGACTGTGCTAATTGCTGTAGGGACAATATTATAACGGACCATCGTTTGTACATTTGAATTATAAATTGCTGGAATTGACGAAAATCCATCATTAAATGGTGATAAAAAACCACCAAATAAAATACCCGATACAATTGCTGCCGCCTCAAACGCCATATTGACTCCCAATACTTGAGCGCAGCTTAACATAATTACTCCTAACGTACCCAATGTACCAAAACTGGTACCCACAGATTCTGACATTGCCGCACATAGCACAAAACTCAATACAATGATAAACTTGTCAGAAACTAAACCAGACAACCATATTGTCAAAATTGGAGCGGTTCCTGCCATCATATAGGATGAGATCAAAAACCCAATTCCGCAAAGTATCAGAAAAAAACCAACACATGTTTTAAATTTTTCTGCCGCCGCTTCAAGCATTTCCCCAAATGTACGTTGGTAGAATTTAGCAACAATCAAAAGCAGAGCAATACAGCATAATGTTAAGAGCTTTAAGTTCATTCCCAACACTCCGCCTACATATCCTAACAAAAATAACATCCCCAAAAACACCATCAAAGATACTGCCAAGGAAGGCGTTTTTCTTTTTTCTATTCTCTTTTTATCCATAAGCATTCCTCCTTAGAAAACTGGTTTCTATTTTCTTCTCTCACACCAGAACCTATCTGAAATGCCAGATAAGCTCCAACCAAAGTTAACGTTTTCTTGTTTAACCTCATGTTCTCCTCCTTTGTTACCTCACCCTTTGAACTTATTTTGCTTTCCTACCGCGCTAAATAATTCTGTGTCCTTGTCTTATATCTATATATAGCAAAAAGTATGCCACCCTTGAAAGCATTGGATTCAAACAGAATTGATTAAATCTAATCATATATGCAATACTTTTGTCCATTTTTAATCATTTATGCAAAAATGCCTATGCAGCATACACCGCATAAGCATTCATATAATACAATTATTAAGCTTTCAACAGAAATATAATCACAATGCTGTTCCTTTTTTCGGTATAAAGAACATTGACATATCAATTTTTTCCATAGTAAGCAGCCATACTTTTTTCTCAATCCCACCCGCATAACCTGTCAGACTCCCATTCGTTCCAACAACCCTGTGACAGGGAATAATCAACGATATAGAATTATGGCCTACCGCACCACCCACCGCTTGCGCAGATATCTTTGCAGTTCCCCTTTGCTTTACAAGCTTATTCGCAATCTCACCATAGGTCATCGTCTGTCCATATGGAATCGTAAGCAGAATATCCCACACTGATTTACGAAAAGACGTTGTAACCATCGACAACGGAGGCGTAAAATCAGGTGCTTTGCCGCTAAAATAGACATCCAACCATTCCTTCACTGCTTTAAATACAGGCAAATCTTTCTCTTTATAATATTTAGGCAATATATCCCCGAAATACTTCTGACCATCAAACCAAAGTCCTGTAATCTCTTTACCGTTGCTTGATATCGTAATACCTCCAAGAGGTGAATCATAATGATAAATATAAGTCATCGCACATACCTCTGACTATTCTACATTCTATCTAAAGAAATCTTATACTATTTTCCGCTGCTGTGCCGACAAAATATCCAACTGACTTCTGTATTTTGCAACCGTCCGCCTAGAAATACTCATTCCCAGCTCCTTCAATTTGCAGGCCAATTCATTATCACTGTATGGCGCTTGTTTATCTTCTTCTAAAACAAGCTTTTTCAATGCATCTTTAATCTGTCTGGAACTGATACTGTCTTCTGTGTTTTTTCCACCGGAGGCAGCTCCAACAAGAAAACTTCTTAACAATGCTGTTCCTCCCGGCCACTGCACATATTTATCCTTCAACGTCCGGCTAACCGTAGATTCATGCACTCCTGCAGCTTCAGCGATCATCTTCAAATTCAATGGTTTCAGCGGTCCACATTTATTGAAATACGCCTGTTGGTATTGTAGAATATATATCCCTATGCTAAACAAGGTCTGTTTTCTCTGAGCAATACATTTTTCAATTAATTGAGCCCTCCCAAGCTTCTCAGAATAGTAAGCTTTCGTACTCTTATCCCAAAATTGTTTATTCGCATCTCTGTAATCATCATTAATCCGGAATTCATACATATGTGTATCATTCATCATAACATTCCATTTCTGTCCGTCTTTTGCAAATATAAGATCCGGAACAATATAATGATTCCTTCCTTTCGTAAGACCATTTAACGGCCTTGGATTCAATTGCTTAATAAGTCTCGTATACTGCATCACTTGCTCCTCTGTGAGAGATAGTGCCTGCATGATCTTACGTTGTTTTCCAAAAGCAATATCCTCAAGATGATGGCGGATAATTTCCTCTGCTGTTTCATCCAAAAGCCCCATACATTCCAATTGTATACATAGGCAGTCTCTCAAATTAGAGGCTCCCGCTCCATAAGGCTGCAAATGCTGCAAAATCTCAAGACAGGCAGAGATTTCCTCCGTACTGTAAGTGAGAATATCCGCAAGTTCCCCGGGCATCATCCTGATATATCCCCCGTCATCCATCAAATCGATCAGCATCTTCAAAATCACCTGCTGCTTCTTCGATACCTTACGGTAATCCAGTTGAGACAGAAACATATCATAATTGTCATACTCTTCATCTGCCACAAAATTCAATACATCTGCCGGATCATATGTCTTTCCCTGCCCATATTCAAAAAATAGATCTCCTTCCGAAACAGGATTAAGCTCTACCAAAGGATTCTCCATACTCTCTTTTATAAGAAATTGGTTCAACTCATAATTATTCAATTCCAAAATATGAAGCGACAACATCTGATGCTGTTCCAACGTATGTGCTGCTTCTATTTTAATGTTAAGCTGTTGTTTCATCATTGCTGCTTTTTCCTTATCTCAATATCCAGTTTCTTGATCCGGTACTGCAGATTCGATCTGGAATATCCAAGCTCTCTTGCAGTCTTCGATATATTATAACCATTCCTCTGTAATGCCAGGATAATATTATTCCTCTCATAATCAGCAAGAGAACTCTTAAGCTCACTCTCCCCTGTATCAGCTTCTTCTCTGCGGTTTTCTTCCGTTTGCCCTACTCCACCCATCACATCTTCCAGATCAACAGAAGAATAATGCAAGGTGGCACAAAGTCTGATGACATCCGGGAGATCATTCAAGGTAATCTCATGCTCATTCTCCAAAAGTATCATGGTACTCTCTATCACATGATTCAACTCCCGAACATTTCCCGGCCAGTTATAGTTCAAAAATGCCATCTTCACTTCTTTGGATAATACAGGCTTGATTCCATATACTTCTGAGAAATGCTTCATTGCATTCTCTGCCAGCAGCAAAATATCCGCCCCGCGCTCTCTTAACGGCGGTATATTAAGCTGAACCGCCGCCAGTCGGTAATATAGGTCATCTCGCATTACTCCTACTGCGATACATTCTTTGGGGGAACGATTACACGCACTTAAGATCCTGCATTCCAAATGTCTGATCTGAGTCCCGCCGACCCTGCGATATGCACGTTCCTGAATGACTCGAAGAAGCTTCACCTGAAGTTCCACCGACATAGAATTGATCTCATCCAGAAAAAGTGTTCCGTCCCCTGCCTGTTCAATCAGTCCTGCAGATGTAACCGCGCCGGTAAATGCTCCCCTCTCCGTTCCAAACAGTGTACTTTCCAGAAGTGTCTCCGGAATTGCCGCACAGTTCACACCGATAAATGGCTTATCATATCTCGTACTTGCATTGTGAATACTTTGCGCAAATAATTCCTTCCCGGTCCCGGTCTCACCATAGATCAACACAGAGGACGGTACATTACACACACGCATAGCCAGCTTTTTCACCTTCAATATCTCCCTGTCCTGCCCTAAAATATCATCAAATACATATCCCTGATTGACCTTTGCCTTTGCTTTATCCCGATATTCAATCTGAAGCGCCGACGTTACATTCAAAAGATTATTGATCCATCGGTTAAACAAAAGAATCGCAACAGCCCCTTTGAATTCTCCGTCAAGATAAACCGGATAAGCACTCCCAATCTCCCGTGCGACATTCGGAATATTGTGTTCCATCTGGCGGTTTTCCACAGGCTTGCGGCTCTGAAATGTCTCCAGAATGGCACTGTTTGTCACCTCTGGTGAAAAATCCCGGAATTTCATACCTATAATCTCTCCCTGATGAAATCCGTCATGAATACAGGATGCCTGATTCGCATAAGTAATGTTTTCATTCTCATCAATGGCAAGAATTCCAACATCAATAAATGAATCCATATAAGCTTCATACAGCTTCAGACGTTCCCTGGCTTTTCTTTCTCCTGTCACATCCTGAAAGCAATAGACTTGAAAGCAGCGGCCATCGATCTCCTCAGTACTCACGCTCACCTTGTAGAATCCCTCTCCAATCTCTACCTCTATTGTTTGGGATTCCCCGAGGATCTTCTGCGTTTCATCATTAAAAATTCTTGCTGCAAATATTTCCTTTTGACCGAAAATCTGTATTGCCACCTCATTCATCTTCAATATAATACTTCCGTCACAAATTATACATCCTATAGAAAAATGGGCTAATATATCAATCCATTTTGTATCCTTCAAAACATCACCTCATTTACCGGCAACCAAATTGTAAAATCCTGTCATCAAAAATAGTATAACTAATTATTGATCTGCAATCAATATTAATATCATAAAACAAACCCTTTCACTAGGTCGAACAGACATACCCCCTAAGGGGGTATGTCTGTTCGACCATGAACCTGTACCTATTTATAACATAATTTTTCTGAACAATGCCTTGATATCCTCAATATTTGTTTCTCTCGGATTTCCTGGCGTACAGGCATCCTTATATGCTGATTCTGCAAGAAACTCCAGATCTTCTTCCTTTAAAGCTTCTAACTTTTCAGGAATTCCAACCTCTGCTGAGAGTTTTCTCACTGCATACACTGCCGCAGCCCTATAATCATCCTGAGACATCCCCGCCGTATCAACTCTCATCGCTTCCGCTATGTCCCGCAACTTCTCACCTGTGTATTGCGCATTGTATTCCATAACGATCGGAAGCATCATCGCACAGGCAACTCCATGTGGTGTATCATAGACAGCTCCCAGTGTATGTGCCATTGAATGGGCTATCCCAAGCCCAACATTGGAAAATGCCATTCCTGTCACATACTGTCCGATCGCCATTCCTTCCCGCCCTTTTTCCTGGTTGTCCACTGCAGCTTTCAGATTATCCGCAATCAATCTCACCGCTTCCAAATTCAAACAATCTGCAAGTCTCCATGTATTCTTTGTCGTATATCCCTCGATAGCATGAGTCAGGGCATCCATCCCGGTTGCGGCCGTTAGGCCCTTTGGCATAGAACTCATCATATCAGGGTCAACAATAGCGATATCCGGTATATCGTTCGTATCAACACAGACGAACTTACGTCTCTTCTCTGTATCAGTAATAACATAATTGATCGTTGTCTCTGCCGCAGTACCGGCTGTAGTAGGGATTGCAATTGTAAACACCGTACGGTTTTGCGTCGGCGCCTCCCCCTCTAACGATCGTACATCTGCAAACTCTGGATTATTTACGATAATTCCAATCGCTTTTCCTGTATCCATGGAGGATCCGCCGCCAATCGTAATCATATAATCTGCACCGGAAGATTTATAACAGGCTACTCCCGACTTCACATTTTCAATCGTCGGATTTGGCTTGATATCAGTATATACCTCGTATTGCATTCCCTCTTTTTCTAATATATCCGTAACCTTCGCTGTAACTCCGAACCTGACCAGATCCGGATCCGATGCCACAAACGCCTTTTTTAATCCTTTCTCCTTTACAATCCCTGGCAATCCCCGGATTGCTCCCTTTCCATGATAGGATATCCCATTCAACACGAATCGATTCACCATGATCCTTTACCTCCTAAAAATATTAATCTGATAACCTTTTTAGGTAGCAAGAAACATGCCAGTATAAACAAGAAGCTTCTCTTACTTTTATGCCCAAATTAAAACACTGTACTTACCCAATGCATGCCCAAATCTGGGCACTTTAGTATTATCTCCACACCATTTCCCCAATATACCACTACATAATCACCATTATCCTCACAATCCCAATCACCAGCAAATGCACCGGATAGAACCAATAGAAGAACCATTTCGAGAACTTTCTTCCCTTCTCCATCCGTCTGCCGTTATAGAAATCCAGGATCACAATCCCCGACAATCCGACCCCAAGCATGCCAGACACCGCATGCATCAGATTCATGGCGATCGAGATCCTCCCCATTCCGCCCAGGAACGTCATTCCGCCGAACAATACCATTGCCGTAAGAAACGCGGTCCGCTTCTTCCTCTCAGAATCCTTCGCCCACACAAAGAGCATGGTAAATGCCGGCGCAAGCACGGACCAGTCGCAGAACACGCATACCATGAAGATCACAGTGATTCCCAGGACTCTCATCGTCCGCACCTTCTCCTGTTCCAGAATACAGATAAGAAGAAAACACAAGAACAACGTAAATATCATATTGAATCCTGAAAACTCAATCCAACCGTCCCCGGCAAACGCCATACTATACGGAATCTGTGATACCCCCGCAAATACCAGCAGCCTGCGTGCATATTCCTTCCTGGAATGCGTATATCCATACCCCTCCACCAGAAAATAACACATGGTAACTGCCGTAAAATAACCGATATTCAGGAAGAATTCGCACAACAGCGTTCCAGGTGTCAGGAATACATTGGCAATATGGTTCAGCAGCATGGTAAGCATCGCAAAATACTTGATCACATCCCGATTCAATCTCTTCATGCCTGATCCCATCCCCATATCTCATACGCCGTGTACGGACGGTCAAACCGATAGCCCAGGCTCTCAGCAAGCGCCTTCGACCACAGATTCTGCGCATCCCAGCTTGGATATAATCCCCTCTTAAGACACTCCAATATCAGTTTCGCCCCGCAGACACGGGCAAGCCCTCTCCTCCGGTGATCCGGTCTGGTATCGATCTCAATCTCAATTCCTCCCCGATAAGAGGAATAAGACGAAGCGCCCGATACCGGCTCCCCGTCTTCCACTGCGACAACACCTAATCCATATCTCCTGTACATCTCATAATCCGCATACTGCGATACCCAGTCCCGGCACCACTCCCGTTCCTTCGTTCCCTGATCCTCCCGGCACCAATGAAATATATCCTCATCAAGCATTCGAAGAGTATATTCAGCCGGAAGGGCCGAGACCATCTCCTCAAGCTTCCTCCTGCAAAATGTATCCGGCTCCTTGTGAAATGCATACCGGATAACCTTCTTCGCCTTATCCTTGTAACACCCTTCTATCATCTGTGCCCACCCTTCATCCTGAGGCACCATAATGACGAATTCCTGACTGCATCCTTCCGGCCGGAACCGGGTAAGCTCCTCGCCCGGGACTCCTGCCAGGAAACAGAAGTCCCCAAGCAGAGCCATCGCGGATGACGGATTGGCCGCATGGTCTGTATAGATCTCACCCATCACACCCTGAAGGCAGGACCAGATCAGGGTTTCCTGCCATCCGGCAAATATCTCTTCTGCTGCCGCTGTACTCTCTGGCTTTCCCATCATCTTCTTCTCTTCTCCCTATCTAATGTTCTCTGCTATCGCATGCGGACATTCTCTATCAGCGCAGCAAGTACGCAGATCTGTCCGGCTTGCTGTCCCGGCTGTTCTCCACCGCGCAGGATATCGCCTCATTATAAGTCGGATGCGCCCGCATCGCATACATGAGCTGCGAGGAAGTCAGGCCGTTGGCAATCGCCGTGGCAAGCTCCCCGATCATGTCCGTCGCACGGGGACACATGAGCTGCGCTCCTAAGATCACATCACTGTCCGCCGCAAATAATATCTTAATGAATCCCTGTTCCTCTTTGGAAATGATAGACTGTCCGTTCACATCCATCACATATCTGCCGCACCGGATCGGCACACCTTTCCTTTGCGCCTCTTCTTCCGTGATCCCGACAGACGCGATCTCCGGGTCTGTATACAGGCAGCTCGGCACGATAGAGATGGGGACAAACAGGCAGCTTGGCACCATCTCAACGATAACCGACGGCGGCACATCATTCATGCGCTCTACCACATAAGTCGCCTGCGCGGAAGCCACATGCGCAAGCTGGATTCCTCCGACAACATCTCCTACCGCATAGATCCCCGGTATATTCGTCGCAAAGAAATCATCCACCACGATCCGTCCGTTCTCCATCCTGATCGGCACATCCGGGTCAAACAGCCCTTCTGTATTCGCCGTCCTTCCCACAGATACCAGCACTGCATCCACTTCCGTCTCCCGGTTCTTCCCCTGGTGCACGTAGCGGCACTTAAGCCCCTCTTCTTTCTTTGAGACCTCCTCCAGAATACTTTCCTTACAGATCCGTATCCCGCGCTTCGTCAAGATCTCTTCCAGCATATCTGAGAATTCCTTATCCATATTCGGCAGAAGACGGTCTGATACCTCCACGATCGTCACCTTCCCGCCAAGAGCATTGAACACCGTAGCCAGCTCGATTCCGATCACACCGCCCCCAAGGATCAAGAGCCTTGGATATCTGCTCTCATTTGACAACAGCAATTCCTCGCTTGTCATCACTCCCGGAAGGTCCATCCCCGGGATATCGATCATCCGCGCTTTCGCCCCTGTCGCGATCAGGATATATTTCCCTGTGAAATACTCTGTCGTTCCTTCCTCCCGCGCAACTCTCACTCTTCTGTCATTCTGTACCGTCGCCGTCCCCCTGACGGAAATGATGCCAAGCCCGGCAAATTCACGTTCAAGATCCTTTCTCATAGTTTCCGCAGACAGGCTCTTGTATTCATAGATCTTCTGCAGATCGAAGCCTACCTCCCTGGCATACAGTCCAAACTTCTCGCAATCGACCATATCCCGGTACAGCGTTGCCGAATGGATCAGCGCCTTTGTCGGAATACATCCGCGGTTGACACAGGTGCCGCCCACATCCCCCTTATCAATAATTACGACGGACATCCCCAATTTTGCCGCCTTCTTCGCCGCCACATAGCCTCCCGGCCCGGCGCCGATAATAACCAGATCATACTGCTTCCCCATCCTATTGCCTCCTTACTCAATCTGCCAGTCCACCGGCGCGACTCCATGCCCCTCAAGAAATGCGTTGGTCTGACTGAACGGCCTGCTCCCGAAGAATCCCCTGTAAGCCGACAACGGACTTGGATGAGGTGCCTTCAGTATCAGATGGTTCGGATTCGTCAGCATCTTCTCCTTGCGCTGCGCCGGCGACCCCCACAGGATGAATACGATCGGCCGGTCCTGCCCGTTAAGTGCCCGGATCGCCGCATCCGTGAATTCCTCCCAGCCGATCCCGCGGTGGGAATTGGCCTGATGCGCCCGTACCGTAAGCACCGTATTGAGCATCAGCACACCCTGCTCGGCCCATTTCGTAAGGCATCCATGCTCCGGGATCCGGCATCCAAGATCGTCATGCAGCTCTTGATAAATATTTACCAGAGACGGAGGCACCTCCACCCCCTTCTTCACGGAAAAGCACAGCCCGTGGGCCTGCCCGTGATTGTGGTACGGGTCCTGCCCCAGTATCACGACCTTCACATTATGCAGAGGTGTCAGATGAAACGCATTAAAGATATCATCTGCCGGCGGAAATATAAGCTTTGTCTTATATTCCTGGTTCACAGTTTCAAATAATTGCTTATAATATGGCTTACGGAACTCATCCTTCAACGCTTCCAGCCAGTCGTTATTAATCGCTGCCATCTCTTATCTCCCTTCTATAGACGCACCGGCACATCTCTCCCGCGAAGATACTCCTTCACTTCCCTGATCTCCAGTTCCTTATAATGGAACAAAGACGCCGCCAGCGCAGCATCCGCCCTGCCGTCCGTCAGCGCTTCATGAAAATGCCGAAGCTCTCCCGCGCCTCCTGATGCGATAACCGGTATCGACACCGCGTCCGCAACCGCCCTGGTAAGTTCAAGGTCATAGCCCGCTTTGGTCCCGTCGCAATCCATACTGGTAAGAAGGATCTCTCCGGCGCCTGCCTTCTCTACCCTCACCGCCCACTCAAGCGCGTCAATACCAACATCAATGCGGCCGCCGTTCTTGTATATGTTCCAGCCGCTTCCGTCCGCCCTCTTCTTCGCGTCGATCGCCACCACTACGCACTGGCTGCCGAACTTATCCGCAGCGTCG
>CANDQP010000113.1 GCA_947388185.1 uncultured Dorea sp.
GTTAAAGCCATGGGAATATTTATTTAAAACACATATGGTATTGAAAAAGAAGTTCCCGGATAGAGTTAGAGATATGTATGTAGATTATGTACGGAAACATGCGGAAAGCGTATGTGATAGAAAAGCATATAAAGGGCTGATGGCTTATATGAAAAAGGCTGCCAAATATTCCGGCGGAAAGGAAATAGCAGATCAGATTGCCAAAGAGTGGAAAGTAATATATCGTAGAAGGCCTGCAATGATGGATGAACTGAGGAAGGCGGGATTTTAGAATGATTTATGTATTGGTTTTTGAGTAAAGCCGGGCTAAAATCATTAATACAAATATGTGCAAGAAGGTGATTGCAGCGCGACGGGAAAGGATTAAGGAAACTGTGTTTGCTAAAAAAGGAATATGAAAATAAACCTCTGCATACATTGTAAAAACAATGAGTGCAGGGGTTTATAAATGAAGGATTATATTGAGGAAAGGGCAGTAGAGATCGCATATTATATTATTGAGAATAAGGCAACGGTAAGACAGACGGCGAAGGCATTTGGAGTTAGTAAGAGTACCATACATACGGTAGTAACAAAATAGAACGGTTGATATGGAGAATCAAATAGATATCATGAGCCAGCTCTGGGAATACGGCAGTATTCAGGAGGTGGCTTTGTTGTTATTCAAAGGAAACCAATTGTGAAATGGAAATGGATGGGTTATAATATGAAAAATAGTATCGGATGGGGAGCGGTGATGAAGGAGACATTACCTGTTGGTGTTGAAAATTTTGAAGATATAGTAAAATCTGGATATTACCATGTAGATAAGACAATGTTCATAAAAGAAATCTCGGACTTAAAGGGGAAAGTAAATCTGTTTACTCGCCCAAGGAGATTTGGAAAAACATTGAATTTAAGTAGTTCATTTTTTGAAGTGGCATTAAAGACAAACCAGTAGCTGCAGTTTGCAGTCATTACAGGGTGTCTGAGGATTTCAAAGGAGAGCATATTTACCGGATTGAATCATCTTAATGTTATATCTATACTTGACCAAAGATATAGTGAATATTTTGGTTTCACAGAAACAGAAGTGCGGCAGATAATGGTGTACTATGGTGTAGAGAGCCGTTTCTCGGTTATGAAAGAATGGTATGACGGATATTTGTTTAGAGATATAGAAGTTTATAATCCACGGAGTATGATCAAGTTTAAGGGTCAGATTGAAACGCTTTTAGGAGGCGGAACTCTAGACATTCAGGTTCATGAAGAAGTTACCTGTGAGGATATGTGTAGTAAAGGGGAGAATTTGTGGAATTTTCTATATTTCACAGGGTATCTTACAAAAAAGAGTGAATACTTTAAAGGAAAATATGTATTTCTGAAGGTGTGTGTTCCTAATACAGAAGTTATGACAATCTATGAGAACACAATTGCAAATTGGATGAAGGATATTATACAGAATGAGGATTTTCATGATCTGTACCGTGCAATGGAAAAAGGAGATTGATTGTGGAATAAAAAAGATAGGGTATAATATGAAAAACAGAGTCAGATGGAGGTGGCATGATGAAAAAAGCATTGCCAGTTGGCGTGGAAAATTTTGAAGATCTGGTAAAATCGGAATATTACTATGTAGATAAAACAATGTTTATAAAAGAAATGCTGGATTTGAAGGGAAAGGTGAACTTGTTCACCAGACCCAGGCGTTTTGGAAAAACATTAAATTTAAGTATGCTTCGGTACTTTTTTGAGGATACAGGAGATAAGGTAAAAAATGAGCAGAATAAAGAACTCTTCCGGGGGATGAAGATTACGAATGCTGGAGAGAAATATACGGAGCAGATGGGAGTGTACCCTGTGATAAATCTGACATTAAAGTCAGCCAAACAGGAAGATTTTGAAAATGCCTATTATACGATGCAGGTTGAAATAGCGTCTGAGTTTGATAGACATAGAAGTGTGATTGAAACAGGCAGAGAAAAACTTACTCAAAAAGAATATGAACAATATATACGAATTGCAGATGAAGAGGCAGATGAAAAACAGGTCAGAGGTTCGTTAAAATTATTTAGCAGATGTATGTATAAAATCACAGGTAAGAATACGGTCATTCTGATTGACGAGTATGATGTGCCATTGGAGAATGCATATTTTCGGGGATTTTATGAGAAGATGGTGATTTTTATCCGTTCGTTGTTTGAGTCTGCGCTAAAAACAAATGATTATCTGCAGTTCGCTGTCATTACGGGTTGCCTAAGAATCTCTAAAGAAAGTATTTTTACCGGATTAAATCATTTGAAGATTATATCCATACTTGACCAGCAATATAGTGAGCATTTTGGTTTTACGGAATCAGAGGTGTTGCAGATGATGCAGTATTATGGTGTGGAGAGCCGCTTTTCGACAATGAAGGAATGGTATAATGGCTATACATTTGGTGATACGGAAGTTTACAATCCGTGGAGTGTAGTTAATTATATGAGTGATCTGAATGCTAAGCTTACGGTATTTCCCCGCTCGTATTGGATCAATACCAGTTCGAATGACATTATTAAAGATCTGATTGTTCGGGCGGATCGGGAGACAAAAAGCCAGATTGAGACTCTTTTAAGAGGGGATACACTGGATATTCAGGTACATGAAGAAGTGACCTATGAGGATATGTATAGCAATAATGAAAATTTATGGAATTTTCTTTATTTTACCGGATACCTGACGAAAGAAAGAGAATATTTTAAGGAATCGATTATTTTTTTAAAGGTGCTTATTCCCAATATAGAAGTAAAGACAATTTATCAGAGTACTATTCTAAATTGGATGAAGGGAAATATCAAAAAAGAGAATTTCCATGATTTATATCAAGCGATAGAGGATGGAAATGAGGATAAGATGAGAGATATTCTGAATAGTCAGCTTTTTCAGACGATTAGTTTTTTTGATAGTGCAGAGAATTTTTATCATGGGTTTCTTACAGGGATACTAAGTCAGAGTGAGAATTATTTGGTTAAATCTAACCGGGAATCTGGGGATGGGCGGTCAGATATTACAGTGAAGAGCCCGTCTCTCCGGGGCAGGTCATTTGTCTTGGAATTGAAGGTGTCGGATTCAGTTGACAATCTGGAAGTGGATGCGGAAAGAGCATTACAGCAGATTTATGATAGGAACTATATGGAGGAACTTAGGACAGAAGGATATCGGAAGATAGATTGCTATGGAATATCATTTTATCGAAAAGATTGCGAAGTTAGATTTGGAAACGGATGAAAGTGATTTAATGAAAAGGACAATGACCACATTGAGATTTTTAACAAAACATACTGTAGATGGATATAGTGCAGAAATTGCATTGTCGGAAGAATCCAGTGGTACAAGAAAATTGTTCGAGTTACTTTTTACTTCACAAGGAATATGAAAATAAACCTCTGCATACACTGTAAAAACGATGAGTGCAGGGGTTCATATATGAAGGATTATATTGAGGAAAGGGCAGTAGAGATCGCATATTATATCATTGAAAATAAGGCAACGGTAAGGCAGACGGCGAAGGCATTTGGAGTCAGTAAGAGTACCATACATAAGGATGTAACAGAAAGATTGCTCCAAGTCAACCCGTCTCTTGCTGCAGAGGCAAGAAAGATATTAGATCTCAATAAGTCAGAACGCCACATACGCGGTGGACTTGCTACCCGGGAGAAATATCTTCATCAACATGCATAGTCTCACAAGAGGATGAAGGAAAGAGCAAAAGAGGAGGACTATCGATGAGAGCAGATAAGGCATGCAGGGAATGCAGCAGGAAGAAAATAGGAGTGTACACAGAGCTTTATCAGGCGTCAGCGGAAAAGAAGGAAGAGATCATCAGACGGGCAGAAAGGTATCTGGACGAGGCCCCAATGAATCTGTCTGCCCCGCGTATAATGGCAGGGGTGTTGGATATCTTAAAAGAAGAAACCGGGATCACAGACCCATATGAGAAGATCAAGAAGAACTATGATCTGCTTCTGCTTGGTATGGAGAAGCAGATCTGTGAGAATATCCGAAGTTCGAAGGATCCGTTTATAGCTGCTCTTCAATATGCGATTGTTGGGAATTATATTGATTTTGGGGCATTTTCGGAAGTAGATGAGGAGAAGCTAAGAGAATTGTTGAATTCTTACAGTGAGATATGCCTCGATTCGGAGGAGACGGCGAATCTGCGGGAAGAACTTGGTAAGGCAGAACGAATAACATATATTACAGACAACGCCGGGGAGATTGTGTTAGATAAGATCTGTATCAGGATCCTTAAGGAAATCTATCCTCAGCTTGATGTAAAAGTTATAGTGCGGGGCGGTCCGGTTCTGAATGATGCAACGGCAGAGGATGCGAGACTGGTCGGCCTTGATCAGATTGCTTCAATCGTACCGAATGGAACAAGCATCCCAGGAACAGAGTATGATCAGATATTGGGGGAAGCCAGGGCGTGCATAGATGAAGCGGATCTGTGTATTGCCAAAGGTCAGGGGAATTTTGAGAGTCTCAGGGAATGTGGGAAGAATATTTATTATCTCTTCCTGTGCAAATGTGACCTTTTTGTGGAGCGGTTTCAGGTGGACCGGCTGTCCCCGGCATTGATGAATGAGAAGCGCTAATGGCAAAGCTTGCGCTTCCCAAACTTCACAGAGAATGTACATCCCCCGCCCTTCGTATCCTCCACATGCAGATCGAGGTTCTGTATCCCGGCAAGGGCGGCGGCGATTGACAGGCCAAGGCCGAAGTGTTCTTTCTCACTTCTGGAGCGGTCACTTCGGTAGAACCGGTCGAAGATCCTGGTCTTCTCTTCGTCAGGAATCCCCGGGCCGTGATCGATCACGCGGACAATGAGGCAGCCGGAGGAGACTTCCGCCTGCAGGATGATCTGCCGTTCATTCTGCGTGCAGGCGCAAGCTTCCTCATTGGCGTGGCTCTCGTCCGTCAAAGCATAAGCTATGGCATTATCTAATAAAATAGTAAATATCTGTTGGCACAGATCCGGGTCTGCAGATACCGGGGGAAGGGGCTCATCCGGCAGAAGAAGCGACAGTGTCCCGCCCTTGGAAAATATAATCGGCTCATACATTTCCAGAAGATTCAGCAGCAGTTCATCAATCTCGAATTCTCGATCCCTTACGGCCCACTCCTTCTGGTCTGCCGTTACTAGCAGCAGGAGATTCTTGATCAGGGTGCTTCCGCGGCGGCATTCCTTCTGAATGACGGACATGCCATGGCTGTGTTCCAGAGGATTAGAGAGGGCGGCTTCCGCGGTTGTCTGGATAACCGCGAAGGGGGAGCGCAGCTCGTGGGAGACGGCGGCAACGAATTCCTGCTGCTTCTGATAAGTCTCTTCCAAAGGCATAAGAGAGCGGCCGACGAACCACCGCCCGGACAGGAAGAGCAGCAGGATTCCACCCAAGTTTATCAGCAGATAGACACAGCCTGTCTCCAGAAGCTTCTTCTGGCTGTCGGAGATATCCTGGAGCAGAATTAGTTTCTTATATCCGGAAGTGGTCCGAAGAATCAGGACATTTCCAAGATAAGTGTCCCGTTCCTTTCCGTCGATCCGAAATACAGAGGATTGCAGCAGATTCGAGGAAATGGGGTGGGAATCGCCGTAGATGTTCTCTTTTTTCGCGGCATCTTCTGCACGGGAGAAGAGAATGTCGCGTTTGGTACGGGATTTATAGGCTCCGGGGAAGAAAAAGGGAGTATCATTTTCTTCTATATAAATGAGGAGCCGGTTGTTCTTCTCCATCTGTACCAGGAAGGAATCAGCAAACCAGGAATCTGTCTGAAGCTGAGCCGTCAGCGTGAAGAGTAATTCCTGGAAGGCCGATTGCTGCCGGTTTTCCTGGGAAGAGGCGTAGAATAAGAAGGCAGCGGACAGGATGAAGGTCATGATCAGTCCGGTGCTTAGAGTATACAGAATGACGAATTTTCTCCGAAGTCTAGGAAACATGATTTCCCTCCAGCCGATATCCCATGCCGTGCACAGTCTGAATACATGCCCGGCTCTTCAGTGTCAACAGATGCTTTCTCAGGAAATAGATATAGGTATCCAGATTCCCATCTTCCACAGTTCCGTCAGGTCCCCAGACCCGGGAGTAGATCTGCTCTCTTGTCAGGGTCTTGTCCGGATTGCGCATGAAGAATTCCATAAGAAGAGCTTTTCTCTTAGAGAGAAGCTGTTCCTTATCCCCGCATGCCATAGTCCGGGTATCCGGGTCAAATCGGATATCCAGATAAGAAAGGCAGGTATGGTCTGAGAAATCTTTCGGACGCCGTGACAGCGCGCGGATACGCGCCAGCAGTTCTTCCACGGCGTAGGGCTTTACCAGATAATCGTCGGCGCCGCAGTCCAGTCCCTCGATGCGGTCGTCCAGGGAACCAAGGGCGGTGGTCAGGATCACAGGGACGCTGATGTGATTCTGGCGGATGGAGCGCAGGATGGACAGCCCGTCGATCTCCGGCAGCATACGATCCAGGAGAATCAGGTCATAAGCGCCGGACATGGCGTGATAGAGAGCTTCGCTTCCGGTGCGGCAGCAGTCTGCCGTGTGATTCCTTGAGAGAAGCTGTGATTTCAGGGCATCGCATAATTCCCGGTCGTCTTCAATGATCAAAATGTGCATCTTCTATATGAAACCTCCTTTTACAGCAGTATACTATTTTTCTTTAAGTATAGCAAAAAAATCTCAAAATAATCTTTAAAAATTTATGATGATTTTCAAAGATTTTTTGAGATAAAATGTGTATAGTAGCAGGTAGCACGAAGAAAGGAGACGAATGTCAATGAAAAGATTCAACCATGTGAAACGTCTGGCCGCAATCCTCTTATCGGCAGTGCTTACTGTAGGAGTATTGTCAGGCTGCGGCAGGGGAGAGGCTGGCAAAGGCAAGGAGGATTCTGTAAAAGGGCGTTATATAGAGGAGGATATCGAGCTTCCATTACAGGGAGAGGAGGAGATTTTAAATATATCGAAGTCAGAAGATGGGAATCTGATATTGTATTCACAGGCGGGAGAAGCGCAGGTATACCGGTATGAGTACAGAGACGGCGAATGGGTACAGACAGCGCTTGACTGGATCGCCCCGCTTTTTGAAGGAAAGAACATATACTTGCAGGAGATATGGGAATCCGGAGACGGAATCCAGGTAGCGTTAGGTATGGGGGAAGACATGTCTGCGTACATCGTGAGGAGCAAAGACGGACAGACAGGGGAAGAGCTGGAGCTTCCGTATCTAAGGCAGGAGGGAGAGTATGGGTATCCCGCGATTACCAATCTGCAGATCGACGGTGAGGGGAATTACTGGATGAATGATTTCTATCAGGCTAAAGTGATAGCAGTCGACCCGGATTCATTGGAGATCCTGCAGGAGTTTGGCACTGCCAGAGGATTCTCTAATGAACAGCGAATGGTCATCGGCACTTCGAAGGGAGATATGGCGGTGAATACGGAGGAAGGTGTCTTCACCGTCTATGGACCGGACCTGAAGGAGAAGGAGAGCTTCAAGATTGATCAGGAGAAGCTGCCCTGGATATGTGATGACGGGGTGAACTGGTATCTGCTTGCAGAAGATGGGATTACACGTGTGAAACCAGGCAATGAGACCAGGGAGGTGATCGTGGACGGCAGCATGGGTGAGATGGGTTCATCATTGAATTATGCGGCGGGATTTGTCACAGGGCAGAAGGAGGACTTTTATGCGCTCTATCGTCAGGAGAAAGCAGGTACCTACAGCCTGGTTCACTATGCGTATGATGCCGAAGCTCTGGCAGTGCCGGAGAATATCCTGAGAGTATTCGGGCTGTCGGAGAATACGACGGTTCAAGATGCGATTCTTAGTTTCCAGAAATCACATCCTGACGTGAAGGTAGAATTTACGGCCTCAGGAAAGGAAGACGGGATTACCATGGATGATATCCGCACACTGAACACGGAACTTCTCAGCGGAAACGGCGCAGATATACTCCTGCTTGACGGGCTGTCGGCAAAGACCTATATCGAGAAGGGGATTCTGTCCGACTTGTCCGGGATTGCCGAGGAGCTTCTGTCACAGGGATCCTACCTGGAGCCGATCATGAAAAATGTAGCGCAGAAGGATGGCAAGGTCTATGCTATGCCGGTGAGATTCAGCGTGCCGATCATTTTCGGAGACGAGAATGCGAAAGAAGCGATCCTCTCCCTTGATAAGCTGACCGCATATGTGGATGCACATCCGGACGAGAGTATTCTGGGTGTTGCGGAGAAGAGTTATATTAGGGATTTTCTGTTCCAGATGTACCAGGATGAGATCATCGGGCCGGATGGAAGAGTTGATCAGGAGAAGCTTGCGGCATTGCTTGAGGCAGAGACGAAGCTCGCAGTCAGTTCGAAGTCGGAAGTATTTGAAGAGGCCGAGATAAATGAGATGGGAATGGATACGATGACAAGGGTTTTCCAGCAGGGAATGTTCAGCGGAGCAGGAAGCGAGGCGATCCTGAATCATCCCAACAGTATTTCCACGGATCGGATCATTGGCATAACGAATATGATGATTCCGTATACGGTCATGCGGCAGCTGAACCTGTCGCCGGATACATTGAAAGAGTTCTATGTACCGACAGGGATCGTGGGGATCAATAAGAATACACAGCAGAAAGAGCTGGCGGAAGAATTTGTCAAATATCTGTTCTCCCAGGAGATACAGGAGAAACAGTCAGACGACGGGCTGCCGGTACTGGAGACGGCGCTGGATAAGATAAAGGATGAGGTCAATGCGGAATATGCGCAGAACTATTCTATAATGTCAAGCTGGAATATCGACGGGGAAGAGCCGATCGAGATCGAAGCAGGATATCCTACTCTGGAAGAAGTGGAAGATCTGATCGCGAAATGCCATACGCTTAGCAGGCCGGCCGTGCAGGACTATGTAATCTGGAATATCTATCAGACGGAGGCGGACGCCTGCCTTGGAGGAAGTACAGATGCGAAGACGGCGGCGAAGAATATCGCACAGAAGGTGGACACCTATCTTGCCGAGTAAGAGAAGAGCGCGGATGCGGGGATATATGTTCCTGCTTCCAAGTCTCATAGGAACGGGAGGATTCGTTCTGATCCCGTTCCTGGATGTAGTAAGGAGATCTTTTCTGCAGGCGGTGGGAAATGGTTTCGTAGGATTGGAGAATTACCGGACGGTGCTTGAGAACAAGGCATTTCGGCTTGCGGCGGGGAATACGGTCAGGTTCATGCTGACCTGCCTTCCGCTGCTGCTGATATTGTCTCTGTTCCTGGCAGTCCTGGTAAGGAAAGCGGTCAGGTTTCAGAGATGGGTGAAGACAGGATTCCTGCTTCCAATGGCGATCCCGGCAGCATCCGTTGTGATATTTTTCAAACTGGTCTTTGACGAGAAGGGCTGGCTTGGGCGGCTGACGGGGGCATTGGGGATGGAAGCTGTGGACTGGCTGGCGTCGGACTGGGCGTTCCTGGTGCTGATCGCCTGTTATATCTGGAAGAACCTTGGTTATGATATAATACTCTGGCTTGCTGGGCTTGGGGCGATTCCCGGAGAGCAGTATGAGGCGGCAAGGGTACAGGGGGCAGGTGAATGGGCGTGTTTCTGGTATATTACACTGCCGCAGTTAAAAGAAACGGTATTGGTGACAGGGCTCTTGTCATTCGTCAATGCATTCCGGGTATTCCGGGAGGCCTATCTGTTGGCAGGAGATTACCCCCATGAGAGCATCTATATGCTGCAGCATTTGTTCAATAACTGGTTCGTGAATCTGGATATCCAGAAGATGACGGCTGCGGCGGTTATGCTGGTGATTGTTACGGGAGCGGCGATCGTGCCCCTAAGCATAGGAAAAGGAGAGTCGGATGAGAAAGCATAGCTTTCGCCAGTGGGTGATCAGGGGGATCCTGTTGGCAGTATTTAGCATTATGGTATTTCCGCTGTTCATGCTGTTTGCCAATTCACTGATGGGGAAGCAGGAGCTTCTGGAAACCTTCGGTGCGGTACTGGCGGATTCAGGAGAATATGCCGGGATGCGTATCTTCCCGGCATACCCGACACTGCGGGCTTACGTCCGGCTGCTGTTGGATTCGCCGGAATATTTCACGGCATTCTGGAATTCTATGATTCAGACGGTCGGTGTGGTGTTTGGTCAGCTTCTGGCGGCGGTGCCGGCAGCGTGGGCGTTCGCGCAATTTCATTTCCCGGGGAAACGCATACTTTGGATTGTATATATGATCCTGATGATACTGCCCTTCCAGGTTACGATGGTCTCCGGGTATCTGGTTTTAAACGCGGCGGGGCTTATGGATACCCGCGCGGCTGTGATCTTGCCCGGAATCTTTTCCACGTTGCCGGTGTTTATCTTGCGGAAAACATTTGCAGGGATCCCGGGAGAGATCCTGGAGGCTGCGAGGATCGACGGAGCAGGGGATCTGCGCATTTTCTTTGGAATCGGGATTCCTCTTGGAGTTCCGGGGATCTTCTCTGTTATGATCCTGAGCTTCCTGGAATACTGG
>CANDQP010000114.1 GCA_947388185.1 uncultured Dorea sp.
GAGGATGAATTCGCCTATCTTGTGGGGAATCTCCATGAATTGAAGGCGGGGCATCTGTCCCTGGGCGGGACATATTTCTTCGCGTCGTTTATCTTTCCGCCGTTTATCGAGCAGTTCAGGGAGAAATATCCCCATGTGAACCTGGATTTCTATGAGGGGTCTACCATGGAACTGGAACAGAAGCTGTTCAATGGAGAGTTGGATATTGTAATCGACAATTATGATCTGAATCCACAGGTTTACCATAGAAGGAAATGCTTTCAGGAGCAGCTTCTGCTGGCGGTTCCGGCTTCATTTGACAGCAATCGCAGGGCGGTGAACTATCAACTGACCGCTGCGGATGTGGGGAACGGCAGGCATCGGAACCCAAGGTTTCCCGGAGTGCCGCTCCGCAAATTCAAGGAGGATCCTTTTGTGGTGCTGCGAGCCCACAATGATACGAGGGAGAGGATTGACGCGATCTGTCTGAGAGAGAATATTCAGCTTAATTATATTCTGAAGCTGGATCAGGTCATGACGACCTATCATCTCACTCAATATGGGATGGGGATCTCCATCGTAAATGATACGCTGATCAAGCATCTGCATTCAGATTCGTCGGTGATCTATTATAAGCTGGATGCCCCGGAGGCTTCGAGGGATGTGTATCTGTATTATAAGAAGAATGCGTATCTGACGCGGGCGATGCAGGAATTTATTCGGATTGCAGTGCCGCAGGAGAGTGAGGAGTAAGCGAGACAGTTTAGGCGGGGCAGCTTGAGTGAGCTCTTATAATGGAACGGGAAGCCTGTACGGTTGTACGGACTTCCCGTTTGTATCAGCTTGCTTTATCGGCTTCTATATGCTGTATGTATCGCTGTACTTCCTGAAGCGTAGGAATAGAGGATTGGGCGCCTTTTCGCGTGACTACGATAGCGGATACATAGTTTGCGAAGACGGCGGCCTCCTGGAGGCTCTTTCCTTCTGCCAGCATGACAGCCAGCGCCGCTGTGAAGGAATCGCCTGCAGCGGTTGTATCTATGGCATCTACAGGGATAGCGGGAATCTGGCAGATCCCGGTCTCTTCCGAATCCACGTAGACGCCTTTTTCTCCAAGTGTTACCAGAATGTTTTTAACTCCTTTTTGTCTTAACTGTCCAGAGGCTTCGGAAAGATGCGATTCGATGCGGTCGATCCCTGTCAGCATCCGGAGTTCCGTTTCATTTGGTTTGATGATGTCTACATAGCGGTATAATTCTTCGGGAAATTCTTTCGGCACAGGGGCGGGATCAAGAATCACCGTTTTCCCTAAAGCTTTCGCTGTCTTTGCGCCGTAACATACGGTATCAAGCGGAATTTCCAATTGGAATATAATAATATCAGCCTCTTTAATCAGGGTAATATTATCATCGATATCATTGCAGGATAGAGTGGCGTTTGCGCCGGAAACAACTACAATGCAGTTATCGCCGTCGCTGTTGACGGTGATCAATGCGATTCCGGTTGTTGTGCCGGGTCTTTTGATGATTTTGGAGGTGTTTACGCCGGCTTTGTCAAGGCTCGCCATCTGGATATCGGCATACATATCATTGCCGACAGCGCCGAGCATGGTGACATCAGCGCCCAGGCAGCCTGCGGCACATGCCTGGTTGGCGCCTTTGCCGCCTGGGATCATTTCCATATTATTGCTTAAGATTGTCTCGCCTGTGGTCGGTGTATGGTCTACGTTGACGACCATATCCAGATTCAGGCTTCCGATTACTAGTATTTTCTTCATAGTTGTCTATCCTTTCACGCTGCCTGCTGTGATTCCCTCCACGAAATGTTTCTGGAACGGCAGGAACAGGCAGATTGGGATGATTGCAGATACCATGGAGCTTGCATAAATATAGGTCCACTGTATAGAACGTTCTCCGCTGAACTGGCTGATTGCAATCTGGATTGTGCGGATGTCCTTGGAGCGTGCGACGAGCAACGGCCACATGTAAGAATTCCATTGATTCATGAAGATCATGAGCCCTGCCGTAACAAACACGGGAACGGATATCGGCATAATGATCTTGGTGAAGATCGTGGGCCATTTGGCTCCGTCTACTCTTGCCGCTTCTACCAGGCTTGGGGGAATGTCCTTGAAGAACTGGATAAAAAGGAAAGTAACCAGTCCGTCAGCAACGGCGGGTATGATCATTCCGGCATATGTATCTACCATATTGAGGTTGCTTGCCACGCTGTATAATGGAATGGCAATAGCTTCAAAAGGTACCATGAAAGAGATCAAAACCAGCGGATAGAGAATCTTCTTGCCTCTGAATTCAAAGCATGTGAATGCGAAGGCCGCCATGGAGTTTAAGATGCATCCGAATATGATTGTGAATACGGTTACGATCATCGTATTCATGATTGGGCGCCAGAATTCATGTTTGGTAAAAATGATCACATAATTCTCGAGAGTAGCGGCAGTTGGTATCAGAGATTTGATTGAGAACGGAAACATGTTCCGAAACAAATCATCCTGTGTACGCAATGACGCGGAAAGGCAGAATAATATCGGGAAAAGTGCTGCGACAGCCATAATGATCAGGGCAATATAGATCAATACTTTTCTGGTAAATGCTTTTTGTTTTAACGTCATTTGTGCGCCTCCTTATCTGTCATGAATCTATTCTGCACAAAGCAGATCAGCATTACTATGATAAGCAATATAGTTACAAGGCAGGCTTGTCTCGGCCTGTTTGAATACTTGAAAGCAGATTTGTATGCTTCATACATTAATACATTGGTGCTTCCCTGAGGGCCGCCGTCTGTGGCGATCTGCATCGGTGCAAACAGCAGGAAGTTGGCGGTGGTATTGGCAACCAGTACGAACAGCCATGTATTCTTGAGCAGAGGGATCGTGATCCGAAACATTGTGTTGAAGAAGCCGGAGCCGTCGATCTTCGCAGATTCATAGACCGCGGAATCTATCCCTTTTAGTCCTGCAAGAATGAACATCATCCAGTACGCGCATCCTCTCCAGGAGGAGATCAGTACAATAGAAAGAAGCGCCCATTTTTTATCGATCAAAAATCCGACTGGTCTGAGGCCCAGAACGCCGAGCATACTGTTAATAACTCCGTTGTTAACGTTCAGCATCATCTGCCAGATTACGGTCGATATGGTAAGAGATATACAAAAAGGGAGATAGAATACGGTACGGAAGACCTCTATTCCCCGGATTTTCACATTGACAAACAGAGCCATGATGAATGAAACAACAATCTGGATAGGAATGATAATAATGTTGAATTTCAGTGTGACTTTCAGAGAGTTCCAGAAAGTCTTGTCTGCGAATAACAGTTTGTAATTATCCAGGGTGAAATTGCTGTCTGCAGAAGAGAATCCCTGAATGACACTGTCGATAATAGGATATATCTTGAAAATACATATCATTAATATAGTTGGCAATATCAAAAGATATGGAAGCCATTTGTTTTTTATATAGATACCGCCCATGACCTTCTCCTTTCTGTTTTCGTGAGAAAATCAGGCTGCTGACGGAGTCAGCAGCCTGGTCCTGTCAATTATTTGTATGCTGCGGTTGCAGCGTCAAATTGTTCCACTGCATTATTCAAAGATTCTTTTACGTCGGCTCCGTTTCGGACATCTTCCCATGCCTGGTCAAGAGCTGTGGAATATTCGCCGAATACAGGTGTTACTGCACGAGGTACTGCTGTATTTGCCGCTTCATAAGCTGCGATCTTCATATCTTCGGAAGCTTCCGGGTTATTTGCAATCTCTTCCTGCTTGTCGATACGGCTTGGAACGTCGCCGTTGATCTCCAACCACATGTCGCTTCCTTTGCCCAGGGTAAAGTATTTGATAAAGTCAGCGGCAGCATCTTTGTTGCTTGACTTGGAATTGATTCCAAAGTACCAGCTTCCGGTTGAAGTGGCGACTTCATCTTCGTGTCCTTCAAAGCAAGGCGCATAAGTGTAGCCAACCTCGTCGTCGCAAGTCATGTTGGAAGGCGTCCAGGTTCCGCCGATCATGAATAATACTTTTCCAGCGGCGAATTGATCTCCAAGCTGGTCTGCATCATATCCTCTGGAAGCGATTCCGTCGTCTACTAATTTCTGATACCAGGTCATGGCGTCGATCCATGGCTTTGTGTTAACAACACCGTCCAGGGAATATCCGTCATCGCTGATATTCTTGCCGCCCATGGAATTGGCAAGCATATTCATCTGATATACACGGCTTACCTGTTGGAAATCAAAACCGATATATCCCTGAGAACCGTCCGGATCGAGCTTTTTAAGACCTTGTTTTGCGAGCTCTGCAACCTCTTCATAGGTCAGACGGTTATCGGCATCATTTTCAGGAACAGAGATACCGGCTTTGTCGAGCAGAGTCTTATTGTAATATAATTCCTGAGTAGACGTATTCTCCGGCGCGGCATACATTGTGTCTTCCCATACGCCTGCCTGGTAGGAAGCGTCATCCCATTCGGCTTTCTCTTCATCGCTGAAATACTGATCCAACGGCTCGAGATATCCGCTTGAACCGTACTTGGATACATAGGTCACGTCAACGCTCATAACATCAAAGTCGGCGTCGCCCGCTGCGGATTTTGTCTCGATTACTTCGAACAGATCGTTAAATGTGTAGAATTCTGCGTTGATATGAACACCGGTTTCTTCTTCGTAAGCTTCAAGGATAGGCTTTGTAATTCCTTCCCAACCATCTTCGCCGGTTCCCTGGGATATCCATTTGATCGTGACAGAATCCCCGCTGTCAGAAGATGATCCGCCGTCAGAGCCGGAATCCTTGCCGTCAGAACCGCCGCATCCGGTGAGGGACATACCGGCTGTCATTGCTGTTACAAGTGTCAGTGCCATAATCTTCTTTAATTTCATAACAATTCCCCTTTTCTATTATTATTTGGTAAGTTTTTTAAATAAATCTGCAAACAGGTTATCTCGGTTAATGTAATATACATATTTGATAAAATGTCTGTTATTGTCATATGCGTACCGGTCGTCATATTCCGGGATCGGGCTGTGGATCAGGCTTTCCTCCATGAAATCACCGTCTAAAAGCCATGCTACCGCGGTAACGTCCCAGATCGGCCTTGTCCATGTGGAACCGCCGTAGCATTCCATTGCCTCTTTGGTCGTGACGTCTACGAGATAGTCGCAGAGCTTGTTCTTGCCTCTCAGATGATACTCTAGCTCCGGTCCGCTGGTGGTGAATGCAGACACAACTCCCATACAAGGCAGCTGTACGAGCGGTACTTCACATCCGAATACGATTCTGGCTCCGGCCACGTCCTGATATAGATTGAATTCTTTGTTATGAGGCCAGTGCGTTGCATTGCCGCCAAGCCAGATCAGTACGATTCGGTCCTTGATCTCCGGCTTCATGAGAAGAGCGGAAGACACATTCGTAATTGCCCCGATAGCGATGACGTACAGCGGGTTTTCTTCTGTATATTCCATAGCGCGTGCGGCCAGATCCTTTGATGCGTCGGACAATACAGGTTCTTCCTCGGACGGCATATACTGGGTGGACCCTCTGAACACAACATCTTTCAGGTCTTCTCTGTCCATCAATGTCAGGACTCTTAATATCTCCTGGTAACTCTTCTCCATTCCGTCGGCAGGGCCGGAAGACTTCTGGTTGAAGAAAGGTGCGGCGTAGATAGCCTTTAAGTTTAATTTTTCGTCTGATTTGATCAGATATGCCAGGGCAAACTGGTCGTCGATCTCGTTGTATGTATCTGTGTCGATGACTACGTCCACTTTCCCTTCCGGCTTTTTCAGCCGTGAGATGAGCTTTGCCTGGTCAGACTGACAGTTTGTTACGGAAGCGCTGGTAAATGCTTCCCATTCTTTCTTTGCTTCGTCCTTACTCATAATTCTCCTTTCTGTTGTAAAGCTTGTTAAAAGTGTGAATTGGCATATTATTTAGGAAAATGTTTTCCTAAACAGTTTTCTTATGCATATATACTACATTACATTTTTGCGGATGTCAACACATATTTTGAAAAATATATAATGAAAATTTTTTCTTATATCATTTTCTTGTGCATATTACACAGCTTGATGCTTTTGAACGTTGACAAAATATGGATTATCATACATAATGGTTACATAAAACATAAGACGAGGAAAAACTTATGACAATTAAAGAGATTGCGAATCTGGCCGGTGTTTCCATATCTACAGTTTCCAAGATCATTAATAACAAAGATCAGAATATCAATCCAGAAACCCGCAGCCGTGTATTGAAAATTGTAAAAGATTATAATTATACACCATATGGTAACGTGAAAAACATATCTACTGCAAAAAGCTTTCAGATTGGGGTGCTGTTAAGAAGCGGTTCTCAGACGAATCTGATGCTGAACGGTATCCTGCATGCGGCGCAGGAGAGCGGGTACAGTATTTTGCTGTATGACAGCGGGAATGACATGGAGATGGAACTTAAGCATATTACGTCTCTGTGTAAGAATAATGCAGACGGGATCATATGGGAACCGGTATCTGAACAGAGTATGCAGTATGAACGCTATTTTACGGAGCAGAACATTTCGGTCTGTTATATTAACGGCTATACAGAGTGTTCTTTTCTTATAGATTTTGCACGGATGGGCTACATACTGACTCAAAAGCTGTTAGATTACAAGCACACGAGACTTGCCTGTCTGCTCAAAGAGAAGAGTCAGCGTTCCGTCCTTGTGTTAGAAGGATTCAAGAAGTGTCTCTATGAGAATCAGATACCATACAGTGAGAAGATGGAGTTATATATTTCGGACAGGGAATATTTCTCTAAAATAATCAATTACGGGATATCGGGGATTGTCAGTTCTCATTTTGCGTCGTCGCTGATATTGTATGAGCAGATGGAGCGGCTGCATTATTATATTCCGTCGGATCTGTCGCTGGTAAGTTTGAAGGACGATGTCAGAGAAGGGATTTCCTTTCCTCATATTTCAAGCGTTAAGATTCCGTATTGTGAATTCGGCAGTTATATATGCAGGGAGTTGATCGATAAGTGTGAGAAAAGGGAGCATGACCCGGAATATCTATTTGCGGCGCCGTACGTTTTTGACAACGAAGACAGCCTGGAGCCGCCGTCATTTATGCGCGTCAGAAAAATCGTGGTTGTAGGCAGTATCAACCTTGATGTTACATTCAATGTAGACTGGCTTCCGCAGTCGGGAAGGACTACAACGATCTTGAATTCTGCTACTACGGCAGGCGGGAAGGGGGCGAACCAGGCGGTAGGCGCAGCGAAGCTTAACAGGGAAGTATCTCTGATCGGTGAGATCGGCAATGATGCAGACGCAGCGTTTCTTTTTGATACGTTAGAGCGGGAGAATGTAACGACGCAGGGCGTGCACAGAGATCTGAACGCACAGACCGGGAAGGCTTATATCTATATTGAGAAAGGCGGCGAGAGTGCGGTAACGATTCTGTCGGGTGCGAATGGGAATCTGTCGGCAGCAGGGATCCGCAAACGGCAGTATCTGTTCAAGAATGCCGGGTTCTGTCTTCTTGCGACGGAGATCCCTGTTGAGACGGTCATCGAAGCGGCCAGGACGGCGAAAGAATACGGTGTGAAGAATATCCTGAAGCCTGCGGCTTTAAAGATGATTCCAGACGAACTTCTTAAGCTTACCGATATCTTTATCCCCAATCGCAAGGAGGCGGCCACGCTGTGTCCGGGCTTAAGTTCGGTGGAGGAACAGGCAGAATATTTCCTGGGAAAAGGGATAGAAGCGGTTATCATTACACTCGGGGAGGATGGATGTTATTTGAAGACGGATGATACTGCGAAGTATTATCCGGCGGCGGATTTTGTCTCGATTGACGCGACGGGCGGGTCGGATGCGTTCATCTCTGCGTTTGCGTCCTATATGAGCGAAGGATTTTCAATGGACAATGCGATCCGAATAGCGACGTATGCCGCGGGTTTTTGTGTATCCAGACAGGGAGTTGTGCCTGCGCTGGTGGATCGGAATACATTGGAGACGCATATCAGTAAGGTGGAGCCAAAGCTTCTGCGGGAGGAGAATAAGTAGACCTTGCGTTACCGCATACGCCAATGGTAAACTAAATAAAAAGGCGAGTTCTTAAGTTCTGTGGAAAGTGTGGTGTGGTTTATGGGGATTTATCTGAATCCGGGGAATAAAGGTTTTTGGGAATCTGTTCGTTCTGAGATCTATGTGGACAAGTCGAATCTGATCGCATGCACGAATAGATTTCTTAATACGGAGGATAAATATGTATGCGTCAGCAGGCCCAGGCGTTTCGGCAAGTCGATGGCGCTTAAGATGCTGGCTGCTTATTACAGCCGGGGGTGTGATTCTTCCGGTCTGTTCAAAGGACTTAAGATAGAAGATAACGGGACGTTTCGGGAACATCTGAATCAATATGACGTGATTCTCTTGAATATGCAGCAATTTGTGATTAGGGCGAAGAACCGGCAGGTGACAGAATATATCGAAGAAGCTGTCATAGAAGAACTCAGGGAGGAATACGGCGATCTGATCCCCAAACGGATAACTGTTTTAGCGGAGGTACTTGAGCGGATCTATGTAAAGACAGACAGCCGGTTTGTCTTTCTGATAGACGAGTGGGATTGTGTGATGCGGGAAAGGCAGGAGTCTGAGACGCTGCAGAAGCAATACCTTGATTTCCTGAGGAATCTTCTGAAAGACCAGCCTTATGTTGCGCTTGCGTATATGACAGGGATTCTCCCTGTGAAGAAGTATGGGCAGCATTCTGCACTGAATATGTTCTGGGAATATTCTATGACGGAGCAGTTTGTCTTTGAAGAATATACCGGTTTTACAGAAGATGAGGTAAAAGGACTGTGCGGCCGGTATAATATGGACTTTGACGCGGTCAGTAATTGGTACGACGGATACCGTCTTAGAAAGTATAAACATATCTATAATCCAAGATCGGTCGTAGCGGCAATGAGAAATCGCATTCTCTCTAATTACTGGACTTCTACAGAGACTTATGAGGCGCTGAAGATCTATATGGATATGGATTTTGACGGGCTTAGGATGGATATTGTGCAGATGCTCGGCGGGGAGCGGGTGAAAGTGAATACTCTGAGTTTCCAGAATGATATGCGTAATTTTAAGACGAAGGATGATGTCCTTACGTTGCTGATCCACCTTGGCTACCTGGGGTATGAACCAGAGACAGGGGAGGCATTCATTCCGAATAAGGAGATTATCGGAGAATTTGAGAATGCCATGAGTGTAAGCGGCTGGTCGGAGATTATGCGTATTCTTAGGGCGTCAGAACAGCTTCTTTCGGATACTTTGAACGGGAATGAGGAAAGCGTTGCCTTAGGGCTTGACAAAGCACATATGGAAGCGGCGTCTATATTGACTTATAATGATGAGAATTCTCTTAGCTGTGCAATTGGGCTTGCATATTACAGCGCGAGGAGAGACTACCGGCTCATCAGGGAATTACCTTCCGGGCGGGGCTTCGCGGATGTGGTATTCCTGCCGCTTTCGTCAGTCAGTAAGCCTGCGCTTGTGATAGAACTGAAGTATGACAAAACTGCGAATGCAGCTATACAGCAGATTAAGGACAGACAGTATATTCAGGCGCTTGACGGATATGTTGGGGAAATCCTGCTGGTAGGGATCAATTATGCCAGAGATAATAAGGATAAGCCGCATAGCTGTGTGATAGAGAGGGTTGAGAAGTTTTATGAGAAGCTTTAGCAAAAGAATTTAAAACAGTTTTGCAGGAGAAAACATATCAAGCAATAGAAGCACTAAGAATTCCATTTGAACGTGTTGATACTGACGAAGCGATTACGATGGACGACTGCATTCAAATTGATGATAAGCTGGATATGAAAATGGTCAAACAAAAAGATGAATGAATCAACAGATGACCCAGAATAATTTTTATATTAATATCATAGATGGTTATTCCCATTAAATCGGCGGATAGAAATTGTATCATTACTGTCCGTTGATTTTTTATGTTCTCAAAAGGAATTACACTTCCAGATATAACCCGCAGTCAAGATAATTTCTCCCCAATCTTGATAAATCCTTTGTAATCACGCAGATTATCAATCCGTTTTCAATGTCCTTAATCATGTTCTGGAAGCTCGGTTTTTGGAAAGCTGACGTTAGATAACGATACTTTTGAAAACACTGGAAAATCAAGATTTTTCGACGACTGAGGAACAGAATATCCAATGTTTCTTTTCCATCTTTTCTCCATTTTAAACTATGCTTTTATCTTTCCACTTTCCGCCCATAAAACGACATAATCCAAATAATGCCGTACAGCTCCAAGTTAATGCCGTTGTCCACCAAATCCCCAGAACAGTAAAAGAAGAAGAATCGTTTATATCCCGCAGATTTTCAAAGCAGCATCCAAACCCTGCCTGACTCTTTCTGTCTTTCCTG
>CANDQP010000115.1 GCA_947388185.1 uncultured Dorea sp.
ATAGATAGTTTAAGCCATCGGTTTGATTTAATCAAGCTGACGTGTGAACTGTAACGCAGTCATAGCTATCTCTTTGCAAAAATACATGTTCCCCTTGCAATCTGCCGTCAGAAATGCTATAGTATGACGTAGAAAAGGAGCAATCGCCCACAAAGAGGGTGACCTCCCGGTTTAGGCTATAAGCCTACCTGGTACCGGTCAAGTAACAAGGTAGGCTTATATTTATTTTCGCTTGTTGTTCCTACTGTCTATGTAGGCAAGCAATGCAATGAGAAACGTTCCGAAAAGAATTAACAGCGTTAAAACTTCGTATGTACTCATTTGCATCACCTCCCCCTCTCTTATTTCCCATGATGGGATCAGTGCCGGAAGGCACGACAGCGAACGCTGTTTCTGAAAGGTGGGAGGCTACCACCTTGAACACGATTACTCCATATCGACAATATATCACAATATCCCTTATATGGCAATGTCTTTATAGGTCCGTCCTTGCTGAAAACTCACCCAACAAACTCATCTAAAAAACTCTCTGATAAATCTCCACTTTTTTCAAATCACTCTTGACAATTTAATTTTATCTCTTTAAAATATGTTTTGTATCGAACAGTTTTACAGAGAACAATTCGCATTCGAACATTAGGAGGTCATATGAAAAGGCGGGAAGAAAAGATAGGTTTTGAGATACGGCGGCTCGACCATATGCTGGGCAGGAATATGCAGGCCCATGTAAGGGCAGCGGGAATCGACGAGGTCACGCTGATGCACGGCTGGATCATCCGTTATCTGTATACCAATCAAGACAAGGATGTCTTTCAGAAGGATATCGAACAGTATTTTTCTATAGGAAGATCTACCGTCACGAATATTATACAGTTGATGGAGAAGAAGGGATATATTGCCCGGGAGTCCGTAGAACACGACGCCCGGCTTAAGAAGGTGGTATTGACGGGAAAGGGAATCGATAACTACGAGATGATCGAGAATCTGGTCTCGAATCTTGATACCAGGCTGGTGGAAGGAATCACAGACGAGGAGTTATCCATGTTCTACTCTGTGATTGAGAAATTAAAGGTGAATCTTACGAGACAGATACACTCTGACGGCAGAAAGGAGGAGTTTGATGATCCGAACTTTATTGAGTGAAGTAAAAGAGTATAAGAAAGCTTCGATTGCGACGCCGCTGTTTATGATACTGGAGGTACTGATGGAGATGACGATCCCGTTTCTGATGGCTTCGATCATAGATGACGGCGTTAATGCAGGAAATCTTGGACATATCTACAAGGTCGGCGGCATCATGGTGGCTGCTGCTGCTATCGGGCTGCTTGCCGGAATCGCGGGAGGGCGATACGGCGCGAAGGCTTCCGCCGGACTGGCGAAGAACCTTCGTGAGACGATGTTCAACCACATCCAAACATTTTCATTCGCCAACATCGATAAGTACAGCACGGCAGGCCTGGTAACGCGTCTCACAACGGATGTGACCAATGTACAGAATGCATACCAGATGACCCTGCGCATGTTTACCCGGGCGCCGGCAAGCCTTCTGTGCGCCATGATTATGGCGTTCCGCATCAATGCGCGGCTGTCCAATATCTATCTTGCGTCCGTGGTGATCCTTGGAATTCTGCTGATGCTGATCATGCGCCATGCGACTCAGTATTTTCAGCAGGCATTTCCCAAATACGACGACATGAACGCATCTGTCCAGGAGAATGTCTCTGCGATCCGCGTAGTCAAGGCATATGTCCGCGAAGAACAGGAGACCGGCAAGTTCAAGAAGGCAAGCGAGAACATTTACCGGATATTCATGAAGGCAGAATGCAATCTGGTATATAACGCGCCGCTTATGCAGTTCACAGTCTATAGCTGTATCCTTCTGATCAGCTGGATCGGAGCGAAGATGATCGTATCCTCTTCGCTGACCACGGGAGAACTGATGAGCCTGCTTGCCTACTGTATGAATATCCTCATGAGTCTGATGATGCTGTCTATGGTATTCGTTATGATATCCATGAGTATGGCAAGTATCCGGCGTATCTCAGAGGTGCTCGGCGAGACCAGTGATATTACGAATCCGTCCGAACCGATCTATGAAGTGACAGACGGAAGCATCGAATTTCGCCATGTGGATTTTGCATACCGCAGGGACAGTGAGCGGCCGGTTCTTAAGGATATCAATCTTAAGATCCGCTCCGGGGAAGTGATCGGAATCATCGGCGGGACCGGAAGCGCCAAGACCAGCCTTGTGAACCTGATCAGCCGTCTCTACGATGTGACGGACGGAGAGATTCTTGTCGGCGGACGCAATGTAAAGGAATATGATATGGAGGCTCTGCGAAACCAAGTGTCTGTAGTGCTTCAGAATAATGTACTGTTCTCCGGCTCTATCCTTGATAATCTCAGATGGGGCGACGAAAATGCCACAGAGGAAATGTGCCGGGAAGCATGCCGCCAGGCGTGTGCGGATGAATTCATCCGGCAGCTTCCAAACGGGTATGAAACCCACATCGAACAGGGCGGAAGCAATGTATCCGGCGGCCAGAGACAACGGCTCTGTATCGCAAGAGCGCTCCTTAAAAAGCCGAAGATCCTGATCCTAGACGACAGCACCAGTGCGGTGGATACGGCTACGGACGCAAGGATCCGTAAGGCGTTCCGCGAAGAGATCCCGGACACGACAAAGCTTATTATTACTCAGCGGATCACAAGCGTCAAGGATGCCGACCGCATTATCGTGATGGAGGAAGGCTGTGTGGACGGTTTCGGAACCCATGAAGAGCTGCTTGCGGGAAATGCCATTTACCGCGAGGTCTACGAATCGCAGACCAACGGCGGCGGAGATTTTGATGAGAAGGCAGGTGAATAGATATGCCGGGACCAATGAACAGGGGCCCCAGAGGCGTAAAGCCTCAGGTAAAAAACCCCATGAAGATATTTAAAAGACTGATGACCTATGTGTTCCAGTATTATAAGCTTCATTACATAGCTGTCATCGCGCTGATATTCATAAGCGTGATCGCAAATGTACAGGGCACTATGTTTATGAAGAATCTGATCGACGATTATATTACACCGTTTCTTCTGACGGATACGCCGGATTTCGCACCGCTGACCCATGCGATTGCAAGGGTCGCAGCATTCTACGGCGTAGGGATCATCGCTACTTATGCGTACACCCGGATCATGGTAAATGTGACTCAAGGGACATTAAGATCCCTTCGGGATGATCTGTTTGCGCATATGGAACAGCTTCCCATCAAGTATTTTGACACCCACGCCCACGGGGATATTATGTCCGTCTATACCAACGATATAGATACCCTGCGCCAGATGATCAGCCAGAGTATTCCGCAGGTAGTCAACAGCGCCATCACCATCGTCAGCGTGTTCATCAGTATGCTGATCCTGAATATACCGCTGACGGCAGTAACACTTCTGATGGTCGCCGTTATGATCTTAAGCTCCAAGGCTGCCGCCGGACGAAGCGGCAAATACTTCTTAGAACAGCAGGCGAACTTAGGAGCCGTGAACGGCTATATCGAAGAGATGATGAACGGACAGAAGGTGGTGAAGGTATTCTGCCACGAGGAAGAGAATAAGAAATCCTTCAAGGAACTGAACGACCGTCTGTATGTCAGTGCAGACCGCGCCAATACCTATGCCAATCTCTTAGGGCCGATCAACGCGCAGCTCGGCAATATCAGCTATGTAGTCTGTGCGATCGTAGGCGGCGTGCTTGCCCTGAACCATGTGGGAGGATTTACCCTTGGCGGGCTTGCAAGCTTCCTGACCTTCAATAAGAGCTTCAGCATGCCGATCAACCAGGTAAGCCAGCAGTTGAATGCGGTGGTGATGGCAATGGCCGGAGCACAGCGTGTCTTCGATATGCTGGATGAAGAGGCCGAGCAGGATCAGGGATATGTGACACTGGTCAACGCCGCCGAAGAGAACGGACAGTTAACGGAAAGCGCTGCGAGAACCGGAAGATGGGCGTGGAAGCATACCCACCAGGCGGACGGCAGTATAGACTATGTAGAAGTACGGGGCGATGTGGTATTTAACGGAGTAGATTTTGGTTATAATGACGACAAGATCGTGCTCCATGACGTGAAACTCTTCGCCGAACCGGGGCAGAAGATTGCATTTGTCGGCTCTACCGGCGCCGGCAAGACAACGATCACGAACCTGATCAACCGATTCTACGATATTCAGGACGGGAAGATCCGCTACGACGGCATCAACATCAACAAGATCAGGAAATCCGACCTGCGCCGTTCTCTTGGTATTGTACTCCAGGATACCCATCTGTTCACCGGAACCGTGAAGGAGAATATCCGTTTCGGCAAATTAGATGCGACGGACGAGGAAGTGATCGCAGCGGCAAAGCTTGCCAATGCGGACGGATTCATTCGAAGGCTTCCCAATGGGTATGACACCATGCTGACCGGTGACGGTGCAAACCTAAGCCAGGGGCAGAGACAGCTTCTTGCGATCGCCCGCGCCGCGGTTGCTGATCCGCCGGTGCTGATCCTGGATGAAGCGACAAGCTCTATCGATACCAGAACCGAACGGATCGTACAGGACGGTATGGATAAGCTGATGAATGGCAGGACTACCTTTGTGATCGCCCATAGGCTGTCGACAGTGCGCAATTCAGATTGTATCATGGTGCTGGAGCAGGGACGGATCATTGAGAGGGGAACGCATGAACAGTTGATCGAAGAGAAAGGGAAATATTATCAATTGTATACCGGGAATGCGATCAGTGCTTAATATATCTTATGTTTTTTGTCGATATTGATTGATATCAGATAAGAATATGTATCTTGTTTGATGCCAGATAATAATAAATTTTTAGAGCATCAAAAGTATATTGAAAAAGATTTCTGCATATGCTATAATGCCTATAGGCAAAAAGATGTAAGAAGTCCACGTTGACGAAGAAATGAATCCCTCGACCGTACTGCAATACAGTCGAAGGATTCTTCTTTTCTTTTATAGTGGCAAAGCACCCACTAGGCTAACTGTTGCCCTTGTCGTCACCGTCTAACCATTTGATGATGTAGTGGCAAGCTACACCGCCCAGAACGGCGAGTAAAAAAGATGTAAGAAATTCCAACATTGACACCTCCTCCCTGTTGCGGGTGTCGGTGAGCAACATAAAAATTATATCATATTATTTACCGATAGGCAAAAAGAAATCACAAGTCTATTTGATGACTATAGAAATTCATAGTATTATGTGTAAAAGAAGGGCAACGATGATCAATCTTTTTAAGCGGGGGAAATTATGAAGTCAAACAAGGAGCGAAAGCATGCGGCAGATAAAATATTATACGGGATGGGACTATGGGACAGCTATGCCAGATAGGCACACCTTACATTATCGGCAGTTATTCTATGGATATGATGGCATGGAATGATCTCGACATTGATATCGAAAACCATGCTATGTCAATCGGCAGATTTATCATAGGTATAAAACAGGAGCTCTTAAAACGCGGGCTGTATGGATGTTTACCGCGCCGTACTGGAACAAAGAATTACAGACACAGACGAGCTTCTTGAACGCTATGTTAAAACTAAGAATTATATATAAACAACATGTAAAGACGGATACCAATCTCTTCATTGATATCCGCCTTTACTCTGATCCTTCAATCATTCTTTTTTTACCTCTTTCTTCTTCGATTCCAGTTCCTTGACGTTTTATCAATTCACTGATCGATTCTGATATTTTGTTTGGAAAAGTTTAAATTCTTGGCGGTCCGTACCTCCTTTTCATAAACTCTTCGACTCCTGATACTCAGCGCCTTCTCTCAGGAATCTTCTCTCAACACTTGTGTTGATGGTAAATAACAATTCATTACTTACAGCTCGCGTCTGTCTTGTAATGCGGTTTTGTTATTTGTTAAATATAAAATATCACACTTATCTTTATTTGTCAATATATTTTTTGTTATTTTATCAATTTTTCTTTTGTTATTTGTATATTTATTATTTTAATTATATTTTTCAGTTTTTACAGCAGCTCTCACGGCAAAAAGAAAAGGTGTAAAGCCCATACTGAGATAGAGACTTTACACCTTATAATCATTATTCTTTAATCACATCAAGTTCAGCAAGATTAATTCCTGACGCCGTCAGAATAACTTTTAACTCAATATAGCGTCCCCGGATTTCTTTATAAACTGCTGAATCCTTATTATCAATTAAAAGCATATATTTTTGGACTCTTGCAAATTCTTCTACTGATATTTTCATCATCTCTTTTTCAGTCATAACTTCACCACCTTTTTATAAGTGCCGTTTACTTTGATGCTTTCATTATATCAACCGGCAAATGTGGTGTAAAGCTTTTATTTCCGTTATATCAGATCACATCCGTATATTTCATGATCTTCGTCATGACCGCCATCTTCTTGCCAAGATTTCTTGCGTTTTCCATACCGATCTCATCGTCCATCGTCTGAGACCCGTCTCCGGGGCTCCACAGGGCCGCGCCGGAATAGATGCCGGAACCGCCGTTGCAGATCGTCATTCCCTGCGTGTTATAGAAATTGACGATCGTCTGGAGTGTGAATTCCTGTCCTCCGTTCCTGGTTCCGCCTACCGCGATGGCAGCTCCCACCTTCTTCGTAAAGAAATACGGATCCTTCACACTGATCATCCACGCGGAACGGAACCTGCTGAAGAATGTGGATAACTGTGCGGTAACGCTCATCTCATATACCGGTGAGGCAATGATGATACCGTCCGCCTCGTAAAATTTGTCATATAACTCTGTCATATCGTCTGTAAATACGGTACAGCGGTCTGATTCGTCACGCAGACATTTGTTGCAGTGAACGCAAGGCTGCATCTTTCTGGCGCGAAGCTCCACCAGCTCTGTCTGCACATCTCCCTGGGCTTCCGCCTCCTTAAGCGCTGCACTAAGGGCTGTATAAGAAGATTTCCTTCTGGGACTTCCGCATATTCCTAATATCTTAACCATGGTTATTCCTCCGTTTTTTCATGTGAATATTATACTCTAACGCCCTAACGCGCGAAGCACTGCCTCCGGGTTCGCCGGCAGAGAGTCGATCTCAGCACCGATCGCATTGCAGATGGCATTGACAACTGCCGGAGCGCACGGTACCACCGGACATTCGCCAAGGCTCTTTGCCCCGAACGGGCCTCCCGGCTCTCCTTCGCCTTCCGCAACAAAGTCCATATAGAGCTTCGGCATATCACATGCATTCAAAAGCTGATACTGCTTAAAGCATGTCTCCTGCGGATTCCCTTCTGCATCATAGGTGACGTTCTCTGACAGACCATAGCCAAGTCCCATATGGATCGCTCCTGCAAGCTGTCCTTCCAATGCCAGGGGATTGATCACTCTTCCCACATCCTGTACCGCAGAATATTCTAAGACTTTGGTCTTGCCGGTCTCTGTGTCCACCTGCACCTTCGCGATATGGACTCCGTAAGAGCTTGGGCCCCTCGGCGCCGGATGGGTCTGTGAGCAGCACAGTTCCCGCATGCTGTCTCTCTGACAGTGAAGCATCACCTCAGCGATGGATACGGATCTTCCTTCCTGTGTGCTGTCCCACGCCCTGTCGTCATACAGTTCTACCTGCTCAGGGGCTATCTCAAGAAGGTCTGAGGCTTCCTTCTGAAGCTCCTTCTTCATGGATTCCGCTACCTTCTTGGCAGCCATCCCGACCACGTATGTACCGCGGCTGGCGTAATCGCCCAGATGCCACAGGCAGGCGTCCGTATCTGCCTCTACCGTGTCGATCTTATCAAGCGGAATTCCCAGCACTTCAGACACCACCTGTTTCTGCATCCCCACGTTATCATTTCCCATATCATGGGAACCGCTGTACAGGATACAGGTTCCGTCTTCATTCATCTTCAGCATCAGCGTCGTGACGTCGCGGTGCGCACCAAAGCAGTTATTGCCGTGGACACCCAGCGCTACTCCTACGCCGATCCGATAGCGTCCGTCCCTGGATTCTTCCTGTTCCTTGCAGATATCCTCATAATGGATCAGCTCTTTGGCCCTTCTTAAGCAATCCTTCGGTCTTGGATTGCCGTGCGGTTTGTGGAAGCAGGGATCTAAGCTGTCCGGATCAACCATATTGATCTCCTGAAGCTTCGCAGGATCCATATGCAGGAAGTTGGCGATCTTATTGAACTGACGCTCCAGTCCGAAAAATGCCTGGGGCGAACCGTATCCTCTCATCGCTCCTGCCACAATGGTATTGGTATATACCGGGTTCACATGGAAACGCATATTTTCTATCTTATAGGCTTTGAATACCTTATGGGACATTGCGCCGGATACGTTCAAAGCGCTGCTGGCGTAAGCGCCGGTATCGTTGTAGAACTTCATATCTACCGCATGAACTCTGCCGTCCTTCATGAATCCGGTCTTGATACAGGCTATAGAACCGTGGCGCACACGGGTTCCAAAGATACATTCCCGCCGAGTATACTCAAGCTTCACCGGACGGCGCGTCATCTTCGAGAGCACTGCCGCCACCGGTTCCACCGTCATCTCAAGCTTGCCGCCGAATGCTCCTCCGATGGCAGGCGCCGACATACGGATCCGGTTATACGGGAGATTGAATATCTGACTTAAGATCACCCGGAATCCGAATGTATTCTGGGACGGGCTGTAGACGGTCAGCTTGTCGTCATAGCTCCAGTCTGCGATCGCCACATGGGGCTCTACCGCCGCGTGGTGGATCGGCTGTGTGGTAAAACGATCCTCAAATACATAGTCGCACTCCTCAAATGCCTTATCTACATCTCCGGCTTCCACATGTGCCTGCCCTACGATGTTGCCGCCCTCGTGGATCGGGTATGCATCCTCCTTGATCGCCTCCTCCACCGTCATCATGACCGGAAGATCTTCGTATTCCACCTGGATCAGCTTCACCGCTTCCTGGGCGATCTCCAGGGTATCCGCCGCTACCGCCGCCACACGGTCTCCGACAAAACGTACCGTATCGTCGAAGATTCTCTCCGTATTGGGAATCTTATGCTCAATAAACCGCAGCGCGCTGTTGAACCTGGTCTGCGGTGTATTCTTATAGGTCGCAACTGCGCGTACGCCCGGCAGACTCTCTGCCCGGCTGGTATCGATACTCTTGATTCGCGCATGTGCCTTGGGGCTGAACAAAACTTTCGCATACAGCATGCCCGGAAGCTTCATATCACCCACATATATTTTTCTTCCGGTAACCTTCGATGCAGCGTCACGGATGGGAACTCTCTTCCCGATCTCTCTGAACTCATTACCCTTCATCTGACTCACCCCGCATTCTTTCTGCCGCTAAAAGGATCGCTTCTACGATCTTCTGAAGCCCGCCGCACCGGCAGATATGTCCGGACAGCGCCTGGCGGACCTCTTCTTCCGTCGGCGATAAATTCTTATCCAGGAGCGCCTTGGCCCTCATGATCATTCCCGGGGTGCAGAAGCCGCACTGCACGGCTCCCGCATCAATAAATGCCTGCTGTATCGGATGCAGCTTCTCTCCGTCCGCCACACCCTCGATCGTCAGGATTCTGGCTCCTTCAAGCATACATCCCTTGATCCTGCAGGAACGCTTCGCCTCGCCGTCTACGATCACGACGCAGGCGCCGCAGCCGCCGTCCAGACAACTGTCCTGGCAGCCGCATTTGGTCCCTGTAAGCCCCAGCACTTCGCGAATAATATATAGCAGCGACCATGATTCCTGGATTTCCAGTTGTTTCCATTCTCCATTTATTTCAAATTTTATATTTTTCATCGCTTCTATCCTTTAACTTCTCAATATTTATTCAGTCTGTGCTTCCATATCTGTCTGCGCTTCATCCTCTGGATCCTTAGGAACTACAAGGTTCAGCACAAGAGCCATAAGCCCGGATACCAGGATCGGCTCTGTCAGGAACATGTGCATTCCCTCCGGGAATCCGCTGACAGCCGCCGGCGCCATAGAAGCGCCAAGTCCAAGGGCAAGAGACAATCCGGCGATAGTCCCGTTTCGGAACGACAGATCTTCCTTCATAAGACGGACTCCGGTAATGGTGATCATACCGAATACGATCACCGTTGCTCCTCCGATCACCGCCTTTGGCATTGTGGACATCAGCGCGCTGAACTTTGGAACCAGCCCAAGGATCAGCATGAACCCTGCGGCTGCTCCGATCACTCTGCGATTTA
>CANDQP010000116.1 GCA_947388185.1 uncultured Dorea sp.
CCCGGTTCCCATATACCTCCCGGATCTGCGCTGAAATGTCCCTTGCGAAGTTTGTCCTGCGGTCTACCTTTGTCAGCAGAATCCCCATGATGTTAAGTGCCGGATTCAGCTTTCTATGAACCCGTCCAATCGTCTTTATAAGCTGCTGAAGCCCTTTGACCGGGAGATACGCCGCCTCCACCGGAATCAGTACGCTGTCTGCCGCTACAAGGGCATTTATCGTAATCATTCCAAGCGAAGGCATACAATCAATAATTACAAAGTCATAATCCCTTTTTACGCTGTTTAGATATTGGCGCAATATCGTTTCCCTGCTCATAACATTTACCAGGGCCGTTTCCAATCCTGCCAGTTCGATATTGGCAGGGATAAAATCAATCCCTTCCTCATGGTGGATAATGCCCTCACCAGGCTCTACATCTTCATCATTAATGACCTTTTCCATGATATTCACTAATGTCACATCCAACTCGTCCGGCTCCGCAATCCCCAGGCTCACCGCCATGCTGCCCTGCGCATCCGCCTCTACCAACAATACTTTCTTGCCTGCCCTTGCAAGCCCGATCCCTAAATTCACACATGTTGTAGTCTTGCCCACTCCGCCTTTCTGGTTTGCCACTGCGATCACTCTGCACATATATACTTTCCTCCTGATTCTCTAATCTATTTTTCTGTTCTTTCCACTTCCGCATACACACGGAAATATTTATTTGTCCCTTTGTTTACAAACGGTTCTGATACCGACTTCACATCTACATCCTCCTGCCGCTCTAAAAGCCGCCGAAACCAGTGAAGGTCTTTCTTTGTCCCCTGCATCCTGATTTTAAGCATATAAATCCTCCATATCCACGTAAAAACAGTATTCCGGATAGCGGAGCTTGACTGCCTCCCAAAAGTATCTGGCATAGCCGCAGCAGAATAAATCTTCCACTGTATAACAACGGAACTCCTTTAATTGTTCATCCACATCCTCCGTATCATAGACACTTGGTGTGCTATTACAATAGAGATTAAACGCCATCCGTACAATCTTTGCGCTTCCGCTGGTCTGCCAACCTTCATGCAAGCACTCCGTTTTTACGCATCCTGTTCTAAAATCATAAATCCTGTCTACATTTACCCTTGTGTCACTGCTAATCCCCAGGCAGTACACCAATGCTTTGTGGTATACATCCTGGCATCTGCATTTCTGCAGGTACTCTTTATAAAAATCCTGATGTTCCTTGCTTTTGAAAGTAATTGTGCGAGTATCTCTCTTTTCTGCACCTTTCGCTGTATTTGCTGCCATAACCTGTCCTCCTTATAATCATGCTTTCTTAATCACTTTGGTTCTTACATCTGCTTTGAGCTTGAAATCATCCAACTGATTTCTCTGTCTGCCGTTCTGCCAGTTTATCCAGATATAGCTTATCTATAAACTTTCTCTGGATCTCCTTGCTCTGCCATTCCCACAGGCCATAAGAGCCATAGCTCTCATTCCATAGCTGTTCCGCCACATTTCTCCTAAGATGCCAGTACAGCTTGTCCCTCCTGTTAATCTTTACTTCTGGTTCCTTTTCCTCTTTGACGCTATTTGCAGTTTTATAGAATTCCCATACGGATATTTCCAATGCAACCGCAATCTGGCAGAGGGCATACAGGGGGATCTTATTCACCGACCTGCATTTTGCATTGCTAAACCAGGTACATACCGTCCCCATCGGGGAACCTGTAACTTTACATACCCATTGATTTTTTCCGTACAGACTAATTCCGCCCATTTCAATTTCCCAATTGATTCTTTTGATCAGTTCTCTTTTTTCAGTTTTTTCATGGACGTCAAACAGCTTCATAATATCTTTCTCATACTCATTCATCATGCAATGCTCCCCGAAAACTCTGTTATTTCCTTGCTACTCTTGGGAGCTACACTCCCAAACCCTTGTGGAATTCGTGCTGACAGTTACCCAAAATGCGGCTAACTGTCAACCCGAATTTGCTTTTATACCTGCAGAGGCGCATGATTGACATTCCCTCCCTGAACGTCTAAACTGTATACAGAACAATCTGGCTTACCGCTTCCGCCTGTGCTTCCTATTCTCCGGGCAAAAGAATAGGACTGCATCGGCTGGTACAAATCACGCACTTTGTGATTGAGCATAAAGCCAATTCAGTCCTATATAGAGTATTTTTTCATAGGAAACTAGCATTACCCTCCACGAACCGCCTCGTGTTACGTGAATGCAAACCGCTATTTCCCGATTGATTTTTGAATAAAACAGGCCCGTCCTATCGCTAAATCTTCCTGCCAAACGGCATTTTTTCGTAGGACTAAATCAGCGAAACCCTTTGTTTTTACTGGGTTCTTGCTAACTTGGCAATATAATAACACGTTCCCCCCATTCCATCAACAGCGCCGCTCCGCCCGTGACAAATGGAGTCGCAAAGGATGTTCCTGTAAACTGAGCATATCCTCCCCCAACTGCCGCTGTGGTCACATCCACTCCCGGAGCCACAATATCCGGTTTTATCAGATTCGTCTCTCTCGTATATCCTCTCCCCGAAAAATCCGCATAGACGAACGTCAATGCATTATAAGCCCCTACCGTGATCACTCTGCCTGCCGTAGACGGAATCGTAAGAGTTGTGTGATCCGTAGGAAATAAAAATCCAGTTCCCTTGTTCAATACATTTTCACTTGGAAGCCACAGCTCATACGCCCCCGACACGATCTTCCTCGGCGTCAGGATGATCCGCCACACTCCGCCCGTAATATATGTTTCCCTCGGAAGCATATCGATATAGATCTCCTGGGCCGTGCTATACGGGCTCGGCTCCCCATAATAGAGCAGAATCTCCGTCCCTCCGACCGCAAACCTCTGCGGTCCAAGTATCTCCTGAAGCGGCCCCACCGTAACACCGCTTGGCGTCATCAGTGATATATCTACGATATCTGTATACTCCTTCCATAGCTGAACACTGATGGCAGGCTGATTGTCCTGCACCGCCAGCTGTATAATCTCCTCTCTGCCCTCTGTCAGGATTCCAGACGTATGTCCCGCGCTTGCCGCCTCGTTCCCTGATCCAATACAGATACTGCTCTTCCATATATTAGACAGATCGTCGATAAATCTTTCCAACAGAGAGGTTCCGTCATGCGAACCATAAGTATTGCCGAAACTGATATTGACCGCAACCGGCATCCGAAGCTCCAGCGCCTTTCTTATCACATAATCAATTCCCTGCATCAACTCCGTTGTCCGGGGGAATCCCTCTTGCCTTGGATTGCCAAGCTTCACCACCAGAAGCTCGCTCCTGGGTGCAGCCCCGGCATATCTTCCGCCGCTGTTCCTGCCATTCCCGGCGGCGATTCCGGCCACCGCAGTCCCGTGACCGGAAATATCTTCACTAGGTACAATCCTTCTTCGGTCCATAAGTGTAGATTGATTCAACGCTTCGTTGATCTGTTCTGCCGTATACTCTGCGCCCATGGCATAGCCCTCCGGCGGAATTCTGCCCTCCCCCGGTGCCAGCGACTGATCCCAGAGCGCACGGATCCTTGTTGTGCCGTCTTCATTGCGGAAATCCGCATTCTCGTACTCAATGCCTGAATCGATGACTGCAGTCAGAACTCCCTGTCCATATAATCCGAAACGGGCATCCTGTACCGCATCGATACAAGATACCCGTCTTCCGTTTGCAACCTGAAAAAATAATCTTTTTGGCTTTTCTATATATTCTATTTCCGGAATCTGTGCAAGATTCTCAATCTCCGACTCCCGAATCGTAATGATCGCATATTCATTCTGAAGTTCTACCACCCTGGCTGCCAGTTCCTTCACCCTCTCAAGGCTTCCCGAATACTTCACGATAAGATCCCACTCATTCTCTGCTGAATCGTACCCCACATCCAATTCTAAGGACTTTTCCCGCTCCCCTGGCGTTGCATCCAACGCTAAGTTCAACAAATTTTCAATCTTCTGGCTCGCCATACAATCCCTTCTTTACCTGATTATTTTTACTTTGTCAAAAAATCAAACCCCAGATACGGTGCGATCTCCACCGGAATAAAATATCCCCGATCATGCCGGCATACCGGACACTCTGCCGGAACCAGCTTCCCAGTCTGGATATGCCCGCAGTTCATGCACATCCATTTCCCGCTGGAATCACTCTCAAAATACTTATTCTGCTCTAATAATTCAGCCAGCTTACGAAACCGCCTGGCATGAATCGCCTCGATCTCCGCAATCTGAAAAAAAGCGGCCGCAGCTTCCGTGAAGCCCTCTGTCTTCGCCTCATTGCCAAAGGCCTGATAGACATCATCCGCCTCTTCCATCTCATTGTGTTCCGCCTTCTTCAGCAATTCTACCACACCGTCAAAATGATCCACCGGATATCCTCCGCATATCTCGATGGTAGTCCCTGAAAGATTCTTGAGCAGATCATAGAAACGCTCTGCATGCGCCCTCTCCTGATCTGCCGTAAACAGAAATACCTGCTGAACTGAATACAGCCCTTGCTTCTTTGCAGCATCCGCCGCAATCGTATACCGGTTCCTTGCCTGGCTCTCTCCTGCAAATGCCCGCATAAGATTCACTCTGGTCTTGCTCTCTTTAAAATCAATCGCCATGTCACATACTCCTTCTTCTTCATTCTTACCTACTATTATGTGACATAATAACCAGATTATTCATGTTCTGCAGATACGGTGTCAATTAAATCCTATAATTCTCCTCGCTACGCTGTACACAAGAGATGATATCTTCCTGCCGGACTTGCCGGGGATATTCATTGTCTGGCCCAGGATCCCATAACGAATCTTAAGATACATCTTCCAGTCTCTTTTCTTGAGATATCTCCATAGCTCTCTCTTCTTCTCGATATTCTCCTCTGTCTTAGAGCGAATCAGGATAATGGAGGACACAGTCATCATGATCGCCAGATAATTGATCATATAGAGCCTTAATTTCCTGCTTGAGATCTCTCCCATCTCATACATATCGATCATCGTCTTGGTGACATAGATCTGCTGATCTGCCCTGGCGATCATATTCTTCTCATTCACCGATTGGTCGTCTCTGCCGATAAAATACCGATAAAAATCTATATCCAGATAATATATCTTACGGACATGGGGCAGCGGATAATACACATAAATATTATCCACATAAAATGTATGCTTCGGCAGCTTCATCTGTATCAGCTTCAGCAGATCCGTCCGGTAAATGACCGAATGCATTAATATGTATTGATCCAGCCGGAAATGACCGATATCATCCCACCGGAAGATCTCGTCCTGCGGCAATGCATTGCGGTAATGAACACATTTCTTATGGGACGCCCCTGCCTTCTCATATACGAAATTCGACACAAGCATATCTATCTGTTCACCGTCTTCTTCCAGGTTCCTGATGAGTGTGAGTATTCTCTTCAATGCTTCTTCGTCGACCCAGTCATCGCTGTCCACCACTTTAAAATATTTCCCCTGAGCAGCGCCAAGACCTGCATTGACGGCATCGCCGTGGCCTCCGTTCTCTTTATCAATAACTCTGACAATATCGGGATAGTTTTCCATATATTCATGGGCAATCTCTGATGTCTGATCCCTGGAGCCGTCATTTACGATCAGGATCTCAACCTCATCTTTGCCTGTAAGGATACTGTCGATAGCCCGGGACATATAATCCTGCGAATTAAAGCATGGAATTGCAAATGAAATATATTTCATTCTATTTTCCTCCTAAATATAGTATCACTGCACATATTACATTAGTATAAATCATTTCTGATTTTTTTCAACCGGTTCTCAGCAAAATCTAACATAAATAATACCGTTCATAGAATGTTCATTTATCTTTTAAAAAACCTTCATTACTTTAACATTATTTCTTCACAGGTCTGCTTTATACTAAACTTATCAAGCAGACAAATACTATTTTTTGAATAAACTTTTTCATAATACATGCCGGGCACTGCGAAAGCGGTGACCCGGCATCCTCCCTTTTCAGGGGTTTTTCAAGTCCTCACGTTCTCCCTCCCGGCTGTCTCGTATTTCACACCTTCCCCTAATAATCCGTCGGTAAAGGCAAAGGCTTCGTCATTCTGGATGACTTTATAACGGTCGGTAACCACCCCGAGTACCCTGCGGTCCGAATCCCGGACATTTGCCTTATAACCGTCAATCACTTCTTCTGCCGATGTATAGATCGGTTCCTGCAGGACTCTCCAGTCTAATCCCGCCAAAACCAGCGCATCCTTCGATGCAGGCGCATCCAATACCTTTGTTCCCAATTCCTCCCCCCTGTTTTACCTGTGTAAACTTTACAGGATACATCCCCTTTACCAATATCCGCATACAGTGAGTTCCTTTTGGCTCAAATATTATTTCGGACAAAAAGAATGGCAAGAAGACCTATTGCTTCCTGCCGGTATCACTCTCTTGATTCACACGAATTATATCTATTTGCCAAGTATTGCCCGAATCTCTTTTACCTCTTCGGCGGTACATCCAAGCTCCTGTGCGATCTGCTGGTCTGTACTGCCTGGGTCAGCATTTAACCGTTGTAAAACATTTCCCGTCAAAAATATTCCTTCCTGCCGTCCCTTTTTTATCCCTTTCTCTATTCCTTCTTCAAGCAACAATTCCGCTACCTGTGTCATACGCAGCACCTCCCTGATATATTCTGCAGTATCCTGGTCGATCACTTTATCTGCAAAAACCAGAATCCCCGCCAATACAAATGTCTGTTTCTCCCTGTCTTCAATCCTTTTTGCCAGATCAACGGTATCCTTGACCGCCTGCTTCTTTGGTTCCTTCCCCTTGTAGGTCAATGGCAGGATAATAAATTCCATCAGTTCTTCATCTGACAGCATTTCCCCTTTGTCTACTTTCGCTTTCAGCCGTTTCCATACATCTCCGGATTCTATCCTGCTCAAAAATGCCTGTTCCAGTTTCAGCGTCAGACAACCAAACGAAACCTCTTCTGCCGTCTGCTCTACATCTGCAGTATAGATAACGATCATCCGTATCTGTTTCGGCTTCTCCTCCTGCTTGTAACGCTCTAAAATACGGACAATATAATTGATGTATTTCAGGTAATTCTCCCACTTTGCGGAGCTTTCATAATCAATCACCGCAATCGACCCGTCCGCAAGCAGGAACAGGTTGTCAAGACGCATCTCATTTAACTGAACTGCCGGAAGGTTCGTCGGCAATATCTGTTTGATCTCAGGAATGTCAAGCCCATAGACCTTTAATGATTTGTCCTTGAAGTTCTCTGCCAGGATTTTTGACAGGATGTCCTTATTCTGGTATGCAATGCCGTGGTTACTCATTTGCTTCTCCTTACTCAATGTATGTAGGAACATGTTGGTTTGTTCTTTTATTATATCGGAAATCATGCTGTATTAACAGTCCTTTTTCAAAACTGTATAACTTTAATCTATATTTTCTGTTCCTGCTTATCTTGTATCTGATCTGACCGTATATATATCTTCTCTTTTCTTGTCGCATTATCCTTTATAGCCGCATGCGAATATAGTTTTAACAGTTCATCCCTTCACTTTAACGTTGGCTCTACTGCAGAAAAAATATCTCCATGTAAACTCCTTCCTTGCATCTTTGTTTTTACTCTTTAATCAGTCTAATTCAGACATTTTTATATAAGCATGCAATAAGGTGTCTGAATCGGACACCTCAATAAACTGTATAAAATATGAACAGATACAAAGCAAAAAAATTTGACACAACTTTGACACAACTATACTATAATCCCTAACAACGCATGATACTATCTAAAAAGCGGTGACCCGGCATCCTCCCTTTTCAGGGGAAATCCGTTAATTTTACTGCCGATCAGGGAATCCCATAGACAGAATCTTATCTAATATACGAAAAGCGACTTCTTCTTTCTCCATGATCGGAAGCTCTGTCACATCATTTTTCGTAATCATGGTAATGATATTCGTATCTGTCTCAAATCCTGCTCCCTGCATCTTTAAATTATTTGCAACGATCATATCGAGATTCTTCTTATATAGCTTCTTCGTGGAATTATCCAACATATTCTCTGTCTCCATAGAGAAACCGCACAAGAACTGTCCGGGTTTCTTATGATCCCCCAGATATTTCAAAATATCATCTGTACGTTCCAACAAGATCGAAAGGTCGGAGTCTGAGTCTGATTTCTTCATTTTCTCCGGGGCGGTATATCTGGGACGGTAATCTGCAACTGCGGCCGCCTTAATGATAATGTCCATATCACTGCTCCTTGATATGACCGCATCATACATATCCCTCGCAGAAATGACCGGTACGACATCTACAAACCTCGGCGCCGCCAAAGCTGTCTTGCCGGTAATCAGAATCACCTCTGCTCCCCGGAGCATACATGCCCTGGCAACACTGTAGCCCATCTTGCCGGAAGAGTGATTGGAGATGTAACGTACAGGATCTATAGCCTCCTGCGTCGGTCCGGCAGTAACCAGCACCTTCATCCCTGCCATATCCTTCCTGCAGGCACAGCGCCGCAATATATGCTCACAGAGGACTTCCGGTTCCGGCATCTTCCCCGATCCGATATCACCGCATGCAAGATAACCCTCCGCGGGAGCTACCACTTCCATACCGTATCGCCTCAAAACAGACAGATTATCTTGTGTGACCGGATTCTCATACATACCGGTATTCATGGCCGGAGCAATAATCTTAGGCGCCTTGCTTGCAAGGATCGTGGTGGTGAGCATATCGTCAGCCAAACCATGCGCCAGCTTGGCGATGACATTAGCCGTTGCAGGAGCAACCATGATCACATCCGCTTTCTGGGCAAGCGCTACGTGTTCCACCTTGAATTCAAAATTACGGTCAAATGTGTCGATGATACATTTGTGGCCTGTCAGACTTTCAAATGTGATCGGATTGATAAAATTGACGGCATTCTTCGTCATGATCACACGGACATCTGCACCCTTTTTCACTAACATACTTGCAAGAGAAGCGCTCTTATAAGCAGCGATCCCTCCGCTAACCCCCAGAAGAATGGTCTTATCTTTTAAATCCATAGGTAATTCCTTTCTATGATGATCCACTAGTTATCATTATTACTATAGCAGAATATCTGTTTTTGTATAGTCTTGAAAAGTAACCGGAAGCATGATAGAATGTAAGAAGTTCGAGTTATTGTCAAATATTGTAATATAGGATTAGGACAAAGAATGAGGTGCATATGAAAAAGCTTATCATAATAGGACTGATCGCAGTCGCAAGCATAGTATTTACAGGCTGCGGAGACAAAAAGAACGAAGACAAGAACGCTGTGCCGGATCAGGTCGAAGACTCTGTAACCGATGATACAGATGCGGAAGATATCACCGATACGGCGAATGGTTCCGCAGATACAGACACACCGAATGAAGATGGGATATCTACTCTCTGTACTGATGACAAGAGTATTAGTGTAACTGTGACAAGACCAGAGGGCTTCGATGATTCCGAATACAGTTCCGAACATCAGGTGGCATTTCAGCGGTTAGGTGCAGACGGCACCAGCAGCACACAGTTGAATCTGCGTCTCATGACAGAGGACGAGAATACTGTCATGACGACGGCACAGCAGGAAGTGGAATATCTTCTGAGTGCGAATTCTGACGGCGGCTCTGTCGGAGAAGTGCAGACACAGGCTGCCGGAGAGAAGCAGTTCTCTTATTTCACCTATTCACTGGAGGGGATTGAGGGATACCGGATCTGGACAGTTCTGGGTAATGGGTGTATTCTTTCCTGTACTGCTGAGAACATCGGAAGCGGATTAGAACCGTTAGCAATTGAATCTCTTACACAGATCTTATCTACAGCAATTCAGGAATAATTATATTAATATTAGGGAATCCAAAAGCATACTTTTCGGATTCCCCATTTATTTTAGAACATTTTTACATAGTAAAAAACAACTAACATTCGTTAGCTGTTTCTCCCAAAATACATCTATTCACATATACCTTCAAAACTGCATACAAGAAATCCTGTTCATCCTTCTTCTACCTATCTCCGCTTTGGTCATGCCCTCGACCGATTAGTTGCGGTCAGCTCCATACATTACTGCACTTCCACCTCCGCCCTATCTACCTTGTCGTCTTCAAGGGGTCTTACAACTTGCGTTGGGATATCTCATCTTGAGGGGGGC
>CANDQP010000117.1 GCA_947388185.1 uncultured Dorea sp.
AGGTAATACATGTGAGTACGATAGAGCAGATTAAGTATGAAGGAATGAGGGAAGAATTAACGAAAGAATTAAGGGAAGAAGGAATACAGGCATTGATTTTAAGCAATCTGGAGGAGGAGATTCCCGAGAATAGAATTCTTATAAAGCTTCAGCGATTTTTTAACCTTACAGAAGAGAAGGCTAAGCAGTATTATGACAAATTTACTTCAATAGAACAGCATACTATATCTGTATAACGGCCAAGATAAGGAGAATGCACAGTAAGAGAAGGATTCTGCAATAGCAGGAGCCGTCGCCGGATAGAGCCTGACTGGTATGTTGGCTTTATCCGGCACTACCCTTCCTTGTAAATCTGCCTTTCATAATTCAAATTATTCGAAATTAATCTTTGTTTTCTTAATTCCCTGCTAACCATCACAACAGACAGTAAAAATGCCATAAAGTCGGCGATAGGTCCCGCTAACAACACTCCCATGATTCCCAATCGGAGCGGAAGGATCAGAATAAGCGGAATTAGGAAGAATACTTGTCTTGTCAGTGCGAGCAGGGCTCCTTTCATTGCTTTTCCTATAGCGGTAAAGAAGCTGGATGACAAAAGCTGCACTCCGTTTACCAGCACCATAAAGAGATAGGTGCGCATGAACAACACTGAAAATTCAAGATACAGTGCATCTCCGCTGCCGAACAGAGAGATGATATATTGCGGGAAGCATTGCAGCAGGCAGAATCCGACAGCAGAGACGATCATATTCCACTTTATTGCAAGCAGATACGTTTCCCGCACACGGGGATACTGTTTTGCACCGTAGTTGAAGCCTATGATGGGCTGTGCTCCTTGCGATATTCCGACGACAATAGCGAGAATAATCGCATTTGTTTTCATTACGATTCCGCAGCCGGCCAGGGGGATATCGGAACCGTAGACCGAACGTGCCCCGTAATATGTCAGCGAATTATACAGTACGATCTGCACGAGGGTAATTGCGATTTGATTCGCGCTGCTGCTGATTCCCATGCTGCAGGTTTTCAGGCTCTCTTTGATGTTAGGCCGGAAGCTGTTTTTTTCAAAATGTATTGTTTTAAAGTGCCATAAATAGCGTATTGCGAAAATAAATGATAAAATCTGCCCCAGAATCGTTGCCAGAGCCGCCCCGAAGATACCCCAATGGAAAATGAAGATGAATATCGGGTCAAGAATAGTATTGGCAACGGCGCCTATGATCATGCAGGTCATAGAATACTTGGGGCTTCCGTCGGCCCGTATCAGATTGCTCATTCCGTTCGTTATGATCAGAAACGGCATTTCTGCCAAAGTAACACCGGCGTACTGCCGTGCGTAGGGAAATACCTCAGTGGTAGCTCCGAATAATTTCAAGAGCTGATTCAGCAAACTTTCACCTATTATCAGATAAGCGATTCCGAAGATCACCATCAGGCTTATACCGCTTCCGGCTGCTTTGGCTGCCGCTTTCGGTTCTTTATTTCCAAGGTAGAGTGAGAAACGGGATGCGCTTCCGATCCCGATCAGCAGGGATATCGCAAGGCAAATAGTAGAGAACGGATAGGAAACGTTGGTTGCGGCATTTCCCAGATATCCTACGCCCTGGCCGATAAAAATCTGATCCACTATATTGTAGACAGAACCGATCAGGGTTGCCGTGATACTTGGAATGGCAAAGCTTTTCAGTAATTTTGTTACTTTTTCATATCCCAGAGGATTTTCAGTCATTGAATTCGTCCTCCTTTTTCTCAATATGCAGCTCTGCCGTGATATTTTCACCGGCTTTAATAAGCAGTTCTGTAAAAATTTCTTTTTCTGATTCGTTGATACCCTGCAGCAGAAGCGATTCAGTCTTTTCGCAGATCGTCTTTATTTCTTCAACTACGGATAATGCATGATCGGTGGGATACAGTTTCCAGGTCCTTTTGTCCTTATCGTTGGGAGAACGGGTAATCATTCCCTGTTTCTCCAGTGCAGCGATTGTCCGTACGATATTGCTTGGATGGACATAAAACATATTCATCAATGAATCCTGCAAAATGCCGGGAGAATTGCATATTTTTATTAAAAATATATGTTGGAGAATTTGACAACATTCAAGGTTACCAAATCGTGCAAAACAAGGTATAATGTAAGTAATTTTTTAATCATCAGATCAGAGGAGGAAGGCTGCGATTATGAACCTACATTTTCTCGGAGGCGCCATGGAGATTGGCGGAAGCTGTATCTATATCAGGATTGCAGGCAGAGGAATCCTTCTGGATTCCGGGATCCGGCAGACGGCATCTAAGGATCCGATTCCAGATTTTCAGACCATACAGGAGCAGGGCGGTGTGGACGCCGTCATTGTAAGCCACGCACATATGGATCATATCGGGACGCTTCCGATTATCAGCAAAGCCTATCCCGGCGCCCGGATCTACATGACGGCCATGACCGCGGAACTGACCAGAGTTCTTCTCTATGACAGCCTGAAGGTCATGCGGTACAGGGAAGACGAGATCCCTCATTATTCGGAGAAGGATGTGCTTGCCATGTTAGGAAGGATTCATCCGATTGGTTATCAGACCCCTTTTCCTTTATTTGATGGATTTACTCTGACATTTTACCCGGCGGGGCACATTGCGGGAGCGGCATGCACGTATCTTGTGACAGAGGAAGGGAGCCTGTTCTATTCGGGGGATTTTTCGGCATTTTCCCAGCGCACGATCGAGGGGATACGGATCCCCAAGCTCCGCCCGGATGTGTCAATCGTGGAGACGACCTACGGCAATCGGCTGCACTCGAATCGGATGGCGGAGGAGAGACGGCTGGTTGAACTGGTTCGGGAATGCGCTGCACAGCAGAAGAAGATTCTGATTCCGGTATTCGCGTTGGGAAGGGCGCAGGAAGTGCTGCTGATCCTGCGCGCGGCGATACAGAATCAGGAGATTCCGCCTGTGCCGGTCTATGTGGACGGTATGGTGCGGGATATCAACAGCATGTACACCCGGAATCCCATTTATCTTAAAAATGCTCTTGGAAGGAGGATTCTTAAGGGGAATGAGCCGTTCTACACCAAAGAGATCCAGCCTGTCGCGCCCATGCAGAGAAGGGATGAGCTGCTATCCGAAAAGGGAACGGTAATCCTTGTATCCAGTTCCGGTATGCTTACCGGAGGACCGAGCGCACAGTATGCACGGCTGCTGGCGCCTTCGGAGAATGCGTGTATTATCCTGACCGGATATCAGGACGAGGAGTCGCCGGGACGGCAGCTTCTTAATCTGTTGGAAGAGACGAAAGAGCGGAAGCTGACCCTTGACGGAAATACGCTGCCTGTCCGGTGTCAGATCGAACAGGTCGGCTTATCGGCGCACGGCGATAAGTCAGAGATCACGGCGCTTTTGGAGCAGTTGTCTTCCCGGCGTGTGTTCCTGGTGCATGGGAATCGAGACGCCATAGATGAATTGGGCAATGAACTGGCGGCCGAGGATTATCGGCGGCAGATTTACCTGCCGGAATGCGGGCAGGAATACGAAGTGGTGCTTCATAAGAAGAGAAAGCAGCTGTCATTTGTACCGGCCTGTACCATGCAGATGCAGAGGGATTTTGCGGCGGATGATGCGAAGATGCTATGGGATTACTGGCAGGAGCATTATAAGGGAAAGATATTTTCCGTGTCGCAGATCGCGCAGATCTGGTATGGAAGAGCCGTAACGGATGATAAGATACTCCAGAGTATACAGGAGATTTTTCTTGACAGTCCGTATTTCACGCCGAATGTGCGCCGCCTGTTCCTTTTTGAGGCAAATGCACCGGAGACGGTTGCGGAGGCGTTGGCGCCGAAAGAACTGACGATACAGGAATTGGAGCGGCGGATTCAAGAGACATTTCCGGGCTATGAATACCGGAAGCTCAGTTATTATCCAGATAAAAAAGAGGTGTTGATGCAGTTTGATTATCCGGACAGCATTGACGCGGAGGAGTTTCAGAAGGGGGCGGATCATCTCGAGTCTTCGGGCGGCTGGAGGATACGGATCAGTCCTTCCATGAATCATAATGCGGCCGCATTGCTGCTCGCGGTACTTCTGGGTGATCGGATTGCCAAGACATCTTATTATCAGGATAAGAAATACTATTCCGTCACGCTCGCGGGTAACGGGGATATGGAGGCTGCGGCGGTAGCGGCAAAGAAGTTCCGGGCGGCAACCGGATGGAGGCTGATGCTCAACGGACAGATGGCGGATGACATAGGCGGAGAATTATCGGCTTCGGGGATTCGGATAGCCGGGGCAGAGGGGAAGTCGGAGGATTTCTTCGTGCCTCAGACGGAAGACGCAGAAATGACGGAACAGAATCTTGCGTTCTTATGCATAGACCAAGCCTTTGAAGACTTGCCGCACAGACCGGAGAAGAAGAGTCTTAAGCAGGATTCGGAAGGGAAATATCTGGAACTTAGCTTTGTCTCACCCATGATTGGGCGGCAGTATCAGGAAGTGCTGCAGGGATTGTCCGACCAGATTGGATGGAGGATACATATTGCGGATAAGGTGAATCAGAATATACTGTTCAAGACGGTTCAGGTGTTGTGTATGAAATGCGGGATCGCGCTTCTTAAGAATCCCTCTTATCTTCCGGAGAGGAAATCAGTTCAATTGAAAACGAATGGCCTGGAAGACGAAGAGCAGAGGAGATATGTGGAAGAAGAATTCCAGAAACAGACGGGGTGCGGCTGTAATTTCAATATATGATGTATCGGTCGGCTATGCATCCGGCAGAACAGAAGCAAAAGCCGCAGCGCAGCTTGCTGCGCCTGCGGCTTTTGTTCTGCACTTTGTTCCGGTCTGCTCTGACACATTATCTGATACAAGATTCGATACAAGATTCAGGTGCCTGTTATTTCGAAGTTGATGCAGCGCTGCGCTAATTAAGAGCAGCAATATCCTGGAAAAATACCGGCAGTTCCTCTTTGAATGTATCCAGGATCAGCATTGCGAGCTCCCGCATCTGCGGATGTGCGCCGCTATCGATCCTCAGTCTGAAAAAATGTCTCCATTCTCTTAAGTTCATGGTCATAACCAGTTCTGTTTTCAGAGAATTCGGCAGTACGGATCTGGCTTCCTGAGGGGAAGCTCCGGCCTCCAGCATTTGAAAATAATATTTTTCAGATGCTTCCATGGCGTCATGCCATATCTGATACTTCTTTTGGTCGGCAGGATCGTCCATATTGTAGTCGAATCCGGTTGACAGGTCGATCACAGAGATCTGATTCTGGAACTTATCCTTGGAATAGTTGCAGTATCTTGTGCTCTCCTGGCTGTAGCTTGCGACCCGGTGCCTGACGATCTCGTGAGTGACGCCGCGGTCACAGGTTACCTTGACGGTCACAGTTTCATGTTCAATTACAGATTCGTGGCCTCTTTTGAGGATATTGGCGATAAATTTCTCGGCGGAGTCTTCTGTTATCCGGTCTTCGCTTTTGTAACAGACCCTTCCGATCTTCTCGATTTTCTTAAGTATTGCCGGATATTCATCCATGTCAATGATTTCTACTGCGGGTTTTGTCAATATCATCTTTTATTCCTATTCTTTCTTTTTAGTCGGTTTAGTCAAATTAGTCAATGAATTTTACTGCGGTTCCGTAGGCCAGGACCTCTGCGGCTCCCTGTACGATGGAGCTGGAAGCATAACGGATGTTGACAACGGCGTCCGCGCCCATTGCCTGGGCGTCTTCTGCCATACGCTTGGTGGCGATTGCTCTTGCTTCGTTCATCATCTCCGTATATGAGGTAAGCTCGCCGCCTACCAGGGTTCGGAAGCTGTTCATGATGTCTTTGCCGAAATGTACGGATTGTATCATAGTGCCGCGCACCATGCCGATCATCTCAAATTTTCTTCCTGTGATGTAATCAGTGTTAACTAATATCATTATTATTCCTCCCTGTGTTTGATGTTTTTATAGTTTCGCGGCTCATAGAGTACGAGCCGGTGGGGATTATCAGGATAAAATTGCTGCATAATTACAGATCCAGTACATCCTTAATGGTGTAGAATCCAGGTTTTTTATCTGCAAGAAATGCGGCACAGTCGCATGCGCCTCTTGCAAAGCATTCCCAGTTATAAGAATGGTGGGTGATCTCCAACCGTTCTCCTATGCCGCCGAAGAATACCGTATGGCTGCTTGGGATATTACCGGCCCGGAGAGAATGATATCCGATAGTCCCGGGTTCGCGGGGAGCGGCGCCCTCACGTCCGTAGACCGCAATATCGCTCAGTTCCTTTCCAAGGGCGTGCGCCATGATCTCGCCCATCTCTTTGGATGTACCGCTTGGCGCGTCCTTCTTCCACTGGTCATGCATCTCCAAAATCTCAATGTCAATCTCGTCCTTCAGGGTTGAGGCCACCGTCTCCAGTAGCTTATTCATGATGTTGACAAGCTTGGAGGTATTGGCGGCGTAAAGCATGGGAATCTCCTGTGCGGCATCCTGGAAGCGCTGCATCTCTTTGGCACTGAATCCGGTAGTTCCGCATACCAGCGCCTTTTTATGCGCTATGGCCAGATCTAAGACGTCCATTGCCATCTCCCTTGTTGAGAAATCTATGATTACATCACAGCGGTCAATGACGCTCTTAAGATCGTCGGTTACCGGTACGCCAAGTTCTGAACCGGTCATGGCAACTGTGCCAAGGTCCTGGCCTATGTAACTGCGCCCCTTAGGGCCAATGCCCGCGACCAGTTCCATATCGCTGCGGGATGCTGCGGCCGTTGTGATTAATCGTCCCATCTTACCCCTCGGCCCGATTACGATTATTTTCATAATGCGAACTCCTTTCTCGTATGGTATTTATATTCTAACATAGAATTAAAAATAATGCTTGCATTATCTGTCAGGATTCGGTAAAATAACACTATCGGGGTATGGCTCAGTTTGGTTAGAGCGCACGGCTGGGGGCCGTGAGGTCGCAGGTTCGAATCCTGTTACCCCGACTATAAAACAGGCGAAAATAAATAAGCCTACCTTGTACTTGGCAGTCCAGGTAGGCTTAAAACCCTAAACGGAGGCTAACCACTTTGTGGGCGGTCATCTCTTCCTGTCTGTATTATAGAGTAAATTGAATGATATTGCAATGTGAAATTTGGAGAGTCTGGAAAATGGAACAGGCTCTCTTTTTATAAATATACATTGCAAGCAGCAGACATATATTTTATAATCAAGCATATAAATTGGGATTTGTGGAGGAAACAAATGATTAGAACATTCAAACCGGTGTTGCGTGACTTATGGTTTCGAGAAAAACTGTTGTCAGATGAACAAACGATGTCTTACAATGCAGCCTGGGGAGGTGTGATACCCTTTCCAAAGGAAAAATGGGAAAGGTGGTTTTCTGCTTGGCTTGAAGTTCCCGAATATCAACGATATTATCGCTATTTGTACGAAACTGATACGAAAGCCTTTGTTGGTGAAATTGCCTATCACTACGATGAGCAAAGACAAAAATATTTTTGCGACGTGATTGTGTTGGCAGAATACAGAAATCGCGGATTTGGTACAGTGGGAATCGAGCTGATTTGTAAGGCGGCAAAAGAAAATGGAATACCCGTACTGTACGATGATATAGCTATCGGCAATCCATCCTATAAGCTTTTTTTGAAAAATGGTTTTGAGATAGATTATAAAGACGATGACGTGGTGATGGTAAAAAAAGAATTTTTAAGCAATGAGAACACTTTTCCTAAAAGGGAGTTGAAAGGAGGTGCCGGGAAATAATCTTATCAGATAATTCCGGCACCCCCTTTTTGGTCTATGTCCTTATATCTATGTTTCTTAATATCTATGATTTCATCCTATGGCTGCATCGCTTTCAGGAAGGGCGGTATGGCGCATCAATTCTTGATTGGAAGAAAGACGATATTTTTATATTTTTTTAATGCATAATACAGCGCTAACCCAAGTACGCCGCAAGACAGGACTTCTCCGATCCCTACCGTAAGCATCATGAACGGAATCGGGAGAGGCACACCGTATCCAAAGCGCAGTACGAAAGGTACGATAAGCGTATTGGCCATGATAGGCGGAAGCGGCGCCAGCAGCGGACGGTTTCCGAACAGTTTGTAAGTGAAGAAGGCTCCGAGTAGAGTAGCAATGCTTCCAAAGATAATATCAGGGAGTATTGCACCGCCTAAAATATTGCCGATCAGGCATCCGATAAAAAGACCGGGGACGGCGGCGGGGGTAAATACTGGCAGGATGGTAAGCGCTTCGGCAATCCTTACCTGTATCTCTCCAAAAGAAAATGGTGCGAATACATAAGTGAGCACCACATAGACGGCAGCGATCATAGCTGCCTGGCTTAGAAAAGCTGTGTTTGATTTGTTCATTTTTTGTCTCCTTTAGTTTTGTTTTACGAGTGGAAGGTCTCGAACACTCGAATTGATTTGCCGCAAATCCAGTGTCTACAAGGGTTTGCGACTATGTGAGTGTAGCACAGAAAGGAGAAAAAAGCAACTGCTACACCAATTTTACACCAAAATATATTTTTTTTTCGGAGCAGTTGCTTTTATTCCCGCGAGCAACGAGCCAAGCGGGCAGGCTTGCATGCGTATTTGGCTGCTTTAAGAAAATATCGAGGTTATGAACCGTACCCCCTCTCATATGCAGCGTTCAATCTTCAACGACTTTAGAGCCAGTCGGAAAAAACAGGCTCTATTTTTTTTGCCCAAAAACATATTTAAACGAAAGGAAATCTATGAAGCTATTGTCAGGCATGAAGAAGAAGCTAGCCATATGGAAAAACGTATTACCGAAGAAATGGTCATAAAAAAGCAGACCTCTTGCTTTCTTCTGGTAAGAGGTCTGCTATTCAGATTGCTTTCTTATTTTATAATTCATTAAATAGTTCAGTTCTGCCTGATTTTCTGAGGTCAGTTTCTTGTAATCAACTAAAAAATCAAAATCCGCTTTTGACAACTTCATTATGTTCTCAATCGGAATGCGTTTTGAGTGAAGGTGACGCACAAGGGCAATCCCTAGATTATAGGAAGATGTATCTTTAATAGATGTATCTATTTCAGTAGAAGAACCGACCGCCAATTCATCTAATGAAACATCATAGTATTCTGCGAACATCAAGAGGGTATCTATATCAGGTATCCTTCGACCACATTCAAAATATGAGTAAACCGACCGACTGATGTTTAAATTCTCACATAATTGCTTTTGTGTCAGATTATGTTGTTGCCGAAGTTCCAACAGTTTTAAACTGATTCTATTTTGTGGCATACGTTCACCTCGTTTTATTTTTATATTGTACCAATTATAAAAAAATATTTGTTTGGTATTAACAAAATAAGAATTATGTTGTAAAATACCAAATGTCGCATATTGTTACATATATGCATAAATGATAAATGTATAAAAATGAGAACGGAACATATTTTCGATTAAAGCTGCGTAATATTTATATTCTAAAGAAAAGAGAGGAACACAAACATGAGAAAACGATACAATATCATGACATCTTGTGATGATAATTTAGCGTCCTATGTAGCGGTAGGGCTTACAGCAATGGCGCATAATCTAAAAGACGCAGATATTGATTTCTTTTTTCTCCACAGCCATGTCAGTCAGAAGAACATAGAAATGTTAGAAGCTCTATGTGAAGAACTGGAGAATGGTAAGATTCATTTTCATGAGATTTTAGTGCCAAATGCGGAAGTCTATTCAGAATTGGCTAAATATGGAACCGGTTGGACAGGCGAAGCATATTATTCTTTGTGCGCCCATTTGCTATTGCCTGACGAAATTGACAGGGTTTTATATCTTGATGCAGGCGATACTCTGATATTCGGTGATATCGCTCCATATTATCATTATGATTTTCAAGGAAAAAGCCTTGTAGTGACGGGTTCAAGGTATAAGCCATATAATGGAAATCTGGAACTATTTAGCGCGGAAGATTTAGGAGATTGGCAAGAAGGACTTCCTGGAATCCTAAGAGGAATTTTCAATTCAGGTTCATACATGATGAATTTGGACAA
>CANDQP010000118.1 GCA_947388185.1 uncultured Dorea sp.
CGGGATCGCGGCGGGCCTTTTGTGGTCGGCGCTGCGTCTCCCCATGCCGCAGATCATGGGGAAGATGATATCGAGTGTCGGAGGAGTGACGACGCCGATGGGATTGATGGCGATGGGAGCGGCGTTCGATCTTCGCAAAGCATTTGCCAGGGTGAAGCCTGCGGTTACTGCGGCATTTATCAAGCTGATCGGGTTCTGCGCGGTATTTCTCCCGGCTGCGGTAAGGCTGGGGTTCCGGGAGGAAGAGCTGGTGGCGATCCTGGTCATGCTTGGTTCGGCCACCACGGTAACTTGTTTCGTGATGGCGAAGAACATGGGGCATGAAGGAGTGCTGTCTTCCAGTGTCGTGATGCTGACGACCTTATTCAGTGCATTTACATTGACGGGGTGGCTCTATCTGTTGAGGAGTACGGGGCTGATATGATACATCCGCCGATCATCCTTATCTCAGATAGAACGGACCGGCCAGAACCTCGCGCGCCACATAGAGGGTCCGGTCCGGATGTGTCCCAAGAGTCCATTTGACCAGCGATATCTTAAGCTGTTCGATCTCCATGCAGGTAATGCACCGCGGATGCACGCAGCTCCCGGAATTGCAGTAGGAGACGGATTCGTCCAGCATCGGGCGGTGCGTATGTCCTGTGATCAGGATGCAGTCATTCTTTTCGGCCCATCCGGTCAGGGTACGTTCCACCTTCTTTTTCTTCGTGTTATTCTTCGCGGCGCTGGTAGGATCCAGGAAACCAGTAGATTCCAGCGGTTTCCATATATACCGGACCAGGAAACGGGACGTGCGCCACAGGACGCTGTTGAAGAAGTCGGCCTGGTGGCCATGAGTCAGGTAGACGTCCCTGCCCCAGTCTGTATTCTTGAGGACTGCCCCGGAATAGAAGATGATACCGGGGAACAGTTCTCGTTCCTGGCTGGTGCTGCAGAGGTAGGAAGAGCAGGAGCGGCGGACGAAAGTTTTCTTACGTTTGACGATATCGTGATTCCCGTACAGCATGATCAGCCGGCCCTCCTGATAGAGACGCGACAGCAGCCAGAAGGTATTGTTATGGATTCCTTTGATCGCTTCAAATGAGCGGTTCTCCCACAGTTCGTCGCCGTCGCCAAGCTCGATGTAGGTAAAACCGCGGTTATAATAGTGCTGCAGAGCCGCGAAGTACAGGTTTTGGTTTTTCAGAAAATTATCGTTATTGGTGCCGCAGCCTCTGTGGCAGTCGCTGAACAGGACATAGCGGGAGGAGCGGCAGAGGGGAAATGCGGGAGCATGTGTGAAGGCGGCGTTTAACCGGCTGTCAGCAGACATGTCTGTGTCCTCTCACGGATTTCTTGCGGCGGAGGTGTCTTCCTTGCCGGAACTTAAGCCGGCGTGTCCGGCGGGATGAACGAATGTGCAGCATATGGCGGAATGCGAACGGCAGATACTCATACAGATACAGTAATTTATCTAATGTCAGGCAGAAATGTTTGGTAACATGGCAGTACAGCCTGAGGAATATCCGGTTCTTCCATTGGGAGTAAGCGGCACGGACGGAGCGTGTTTTCCGGGGCTGTCTGGTGTGCGGTACAGTGAGGTTGAAAGAAACCTCCTGGCGGTGGATGCAGATCTCTTCAGGCGTGTAATTGCAGCCGATCAGGCCTTTCACGAATGCGACCTGCATTTCTGTTGAAGGGAAGGTGATCGAGGCTCTTAAGAAGAGATCGTCGGGTTCGCTGTATTCGCCCATACGGAATCCGGTCAGCCACCAATGACGCTTGGCAATCCTGTAGAGGGGAGTATCCCCGCGGTACAGAGTATATTCGAAGAACGGCAGATCTTCGTCCGGTACGGTGCAAAACAGCGTGGAATGTCTCTGGTTCCTGGGGATAAGAGAGTCAGCCCGGTAGATTCCGATCTCGGCTCCGATATTGATACCGTATTGTCCCTTCCATAATTCAATGAGCCAGGTACAGCCCTCGTAATCAAAGTAAATGGGTTCACAGTCGAGCACCATGCCAAAGGCAGCGGCATGGCGGTCGTAGAACCAGCAGTAGCCTAAGTCTCTCTGCCAGGCATCTTCGCAGGAGGTAAAGATGTCCTGTGACAGAAGATACTCGAAGCCGAAAGGATGCGTAAGCTCATTTAATTTCTTAAGCTTCTCGGGGATAGGCATACAGCAGATTTTCCGGGTGATGCATTTCCTGCGCCATATCATCAGCAAGGAGCAGATGATGAGCAGAAACAGGATACAAGGTAGAATCATATACATAATAATCGTCCCTCTGTCATATTTATAGTAGTTACTGCATTGTATGCGGATGGATGGCGGATGGATATAAAAAATAATAAAAAGTTATGCTTTGCAGATTGTCAACAATTGATGCTGCAAGTATAATAGAAGAAGATACATGTCAAACTATGAAGAAGAAAGAGGAAGAGAAGAATGGGAAGTATATTTGACATTTTAGGGCCGGTGATGGTAGGCCCATCCAGTTCTCATACGGCGGGAGCGGCAAGGATCGGAATGATCGCCAGACAGCTTTTCGGAAGACAGCCGGAGAAGGCAGCCGTATATCTGCACGGATCATTTGCTGCGACGGGAAAAGGACACGGAACGGATAAGGCGCTGATCGCGGGACTTCTGGGAATGAAACCGGACGATATGAGGATTCCGGACAGCTTCGAGATCGCAAAGGAAGAGGGGATGGAATTCACCATTGAGCCAAAGGAGATCAAGGAAGCGCATCCGAACACGGCGCAGATCATCATGGAAGCCGAAGGTGTGAATACCATGAAGATCCAGGCGTATTCCATCGGGGGCGGAAGGATCCGGGTCTGCAAGCTGGATGGGATTGATGTGAATTTCAGCGGAGAGAGCAATACTCTGATCATCCGTAATGTGGACGAGCCGGGAAGGATCAAGGAGGTAGCGGCGGCGCTCAGTGATGCACAGATCAATATCGCCACGATGCAGGTGTTCCGCGATAAGCGGGGCGGCTATGCGGTCATGGTGGTTGAGACGGATCAGATCGTACCCAGAGAGGCCATGGAGGATCTGGAGAGCAAGAAGGGAATCATCAGAGTGAAGTTTCTGCTGGCTAATTAATTGGACTTCGTCAATAATGTAGAGAAGAGAGAAAGGATATAGAATATATGTCATATCAATCAATGGAAGAAGCACAGACAAGGTGCGAGAAGGAAGGAATCGAATTCTGGAAGGCGGTACAGCTTGAGGATGCGGATGAGCGCGGTGTGACGGAAGCGGATTCCTGGAGAGAGATGAAGCGCATGTGGCAGGCGATGCTGGACGGCCTGGATGCCTATGACCCAGAACTGATGTCCAGAAGCCGGATGGTGGGAAAAGAGGGAGGACTGGTCGATGCATACCGGGCGGCAGGCGATACTCTGTGCGGTGATTTTATGGCGAAGGTCATGAGTAATGCGCTTAAGATGGGATGTAACAATGCCTGCATGAAGAGGATCGTTGCGGCACCGACGGCGGGAGCCTGCGGAGTGATGCCTGCAGTTCTTGTGACCTATTACAGAGAGTATGACGTTCCGGAAGAGAAAATGATCGAAGCGTTGTATGTTGCGGCGGGAATCGGGCAGATCATTGCCAACCGCGCGTATCTTGCAGGTGCGTCCGGCGGATGTCAGGCCGAGGTGGGTTCCGGTTCCGGGATGGCGGCGTCTGCCATCTGTCATGTTAAGGGCGGGAGTACGTCCCAGATTGGTCATGCCTGTGCGATGGCGCTTAAGAATCTGATGGGGCTGGTCTGTGATCCTGTGGGCGGTCTGGTAGAGGTTCCGTGCGTGAAGAGAAATGTTGGCGGAGCGTTCAACGCGATCGCGGCGGCAGATATGGCGCTGGCCGGGATAGAGAGTCAGATCCCTGTGGATCAGGTGATCGATGCGATGAAGGAAGTCGGAGATAAGATGGATGTAAGCCTGCGCGAGACAGGGGTCGGCGGCGTGGCAGGAAGCCTGAGAGCGGCAGAGGTTGTTGCGCGGATGAATATGTAGAGCACTATTCGATAAGGAGTATATGAGATATGACTTTAGAGGAAATCCGTGTAGAGATTGATTCCATTGACAGTGCAATCAAGCCGTTATTTATCAGAAGGATGGAATGCGCGAAGCATGTGGCCGAGGTGAAGGCTGTTTCGGGCGGGGATGTGTATGCGCCTGCACGGGAACGGGAGATTCTTGAATGTCGTTCTTCGGACGTGGACGCCGGGATCTGTGAGGAGTATGTAACATTCCTTAAGCATCTCATGAGTGTCTGCAGGAGATATGAATATGGCCTGTTAGGCGGTATGCAGGAGCAGGTTATAGCAGATGCGCTTGATAAGGCGGGGCTTTCGGCAGATGCGGAACATGGAAGTGTGGAGATCGGGTTTAGCGCCAGATACGAGGACAGTGATCTGAATCTATTTGTGAATATGGCGAAGCTGAACCGGGTGGGAATCTGCAGGATGCAGTTGGAGCTTAAGGACGGACGGCAGCAGATTACCATGACGCTTGACGGCAATGTGAAGGATGAAGGTATGAAGCGGCTGCTCTGCCAGATTGGAAAGGAAGCGGAAGAGTTCCGGATCATGGGACTGAGATAAGCCGGACGGGGAGTCTACCTCTCGGTAGTCTCCCGTCTGAAAAGTATAGGTGGAATCACCTTATGGATCGGCGCCTCAAGCGGAATGGGGCGCCTCTTTTTGCGTTCATTCATCTGTTCCACCAGGAGGCTGACCGCCTCAGAGGCAATCTTATCAACCTGCTGTCCGACCGTACTGATGGGGATGACTGCCTCGCGGGAGATCGGCGAATTGTCGAAGCCCACCAGAAGAAAATCATCCGGAAGCTTCCCGTGCTTTCTCACGAGCAGATTGACCAGGACGTTTGCGTGCGTGTCGTTGGAGACAAACAGTCCCTTTTTAAGGCCCTGGTATTTCGCGGCAATATTTTCCAGAACATCTGACAGATAGCGCGAGGTGGATTCGTAAGTATCTTCCATCTCCTTCAGGATCATCTCGTGCCGGATAAATAAATACGATACGGACAAGGCTGTTGGATAAAAGGAGATTCCTGTTATACAACAGCCTTGTTACTATTCACAGCCTTTTCTCAAAAGTACGGGGGAATAGGATGGGCTTGTAGGATGAGCAGTAAGAAGGTATAATGGTCATATAAAAATGTATGGTAGTCCGGCTGTCAACGGCTGTCCTGTATGAAGATAATTAGTAGAAGAGGTTGCGTTTTATGAGGAGAGATATGTTACATTTGAGAGCGCCGGGGAATTGGATGAACGATCCGAACGGTTTTATATATTATAAGGGGAGATACCATCTGTTTTATCAGTATTTTCCGTATGCGCCGGTGTGGGGGACCATGCATTGGGGGCATGCGGTGAGCGAGGATCTGATACATTGGGAGCATCTGGGGATCGCGCTGTTTCCGACGAAGGCTTATGATCAGAACGGCGTGTTCTCGGGGAGTGCCATTGAGAAGGACGGGGAACTGTATCTGTATTATTCGGCGGTCAGGTATCTTGAGACGGATGAGGAGGATATTCACGTTGCGCCCGGGGATCATTATGAGACCAGCCAGGCGATGATCGTGTCAAAGGACGGATATCATTTTGACAACTGGAAGGACAAGAAGAAGATCATCCCTGTGATCATGGATGAGGAGATCGCGAACCGTGCGCACACAAGAGATCCCAAGGTGTGGAAGGACGGGGAGCATTATTATATGATCCTTGGAAGCACCTATGAGGAGCAGGGCGGACGTGTGCTGTTCTACCGCAGCAGGGACGCCAGGGAATGGGAATATGTAAGCCAGTGCCGCAGCGGGCAGTTCGGGAAGATATTGGAATGCCCGGATCTGTTCAGAGCCGGCGGTGAATATGTATTCGTGGGTTCGCCGATGTATGTGTCGGAGGATGGATTGGAGTATGCCCATCAGGCCATGTGCGCGCTTGCGGATTATGACGCGTCAGCCTGTGAGCTGAAGCTTAGGCAGGAGATGAGGCTGATCGATTACGGAATGGATCTGTACGCGCCGCAGACCAATGTAGATAAGGACGGCAGAAGGGTAATGATCGCCTGGATGCGGATGCCCCAAGCGGTGGGAGAGAAGCAAAACGCACCAGGGCAGGACACAGATTGCCAGCCGGGAGGGAGGTCGCCAAAGGAGATTCCCTGGCGCGGCATGATGTGTCTGCCGAGAGTGGTAGAGGTACAGGACGGACATATCTTCTTTCGGGTACATCAGGAGGCAAAGCGATATTTTTCAGACAGGTTAGACGCTCTGCCAGACGGGATCGATACCTCTGGCAGTGATATAGCGGTTGAGGCGTACTGCGGGGAATTCCGTTGTATGCCGTATCGGCTCAGGACTGTTTTGGAGGAAGGGCAGGAGCTTGATATCGGCGGTTACCGGATCTGGATCGAGGATGACAGGGTGAAGGCGGACAGAAGCAAGGTGTTCGGCGGGATAGAAGGATATCGTCTTGCAGGGAGCACTCCGAAGCTGGGCGGCAGATATGAACTGGATATATTCGTGGATCATAATCTGATAGAAACGTTTGTCAACGGCGGACAGTATGTGCTCAGCCATGTGGTGTACGGGCTGCAGATGAGAGATAGGACTGGAGATTGAAGATGGGGATTGGGAACAGGGCAGCAAGAACGCTGCTGTATGAAGAAGTGGTAAAAGACCTGTATCAGATGATCGATGACGAGCATCTGAAGCCCGGCGACAAGATGCCGCCGGAGCGGGAGCTGATGGAACAGCTTGATGTCAGCAGGAACGTGCTGAGGGAAGCCTTCCGCGTACTGGAGAGCAGAGGAGTCATCGTATCGCATCAGGGGAAGGGAAGGTTCTTAAGGAAGCAGTCGCAGCTAATTGGGAGTACAGACAGTCTTAGCAAGAATCTTGAGCGCTGTTCCATGATAGAGGCTTATGAGGTTCGGCAGCCTCTTGAAGTGAGAGGGGTGGAACTGATCATCCGCAATGCTTCGGAAAGGGATATCGAAGATCTGGAGAATGCATACAGAGCGCTTGAGAAGCGTTTTCAGGAGACGGGAAGGACAGAGGGAGAGTTCAAGCTGCACAAATTATACGCTGCGAAGACGGGCAGCGTGTTCATGACGCAGACGTTGGAAATCGTGTTAAACGCGATTTTCGATATGATGTACGGGAAATTTTCCGATATTCTGGAGAAGGTATCCGGTGAAGAAGAACTGGAGTCACACCGCCGGATCATTCAGGCGATCCGAGACCGGGATAAAGAGCGTGCCGGAAGGCTGATGTATGAACATCTTCAGGATTCGATCGATTGTCTGAAACAATAAGTTGAAAATGACAAAATATATTGACGGATCAACGGGGGTAGTTTATAAATAACTTAGAGACTAAGTGACTAAGCATCTAAGTTGTAAGATAAGGGAAGCAGACGTATAAGCAGAGAGGAGCGATATGATGGAGAGAGTAAAGTGGCCGGAAGGCAAGAGAAGCGCGGTCATGTTCAGTTTTGATCTGGACGGGGATGTTATCTGGCGGAACATGTCGGCGGACGAGCCGAACGCCGGGAAGCTGATACGCGCCCGTTCTATCGGGCAGTATGGGCCGAACCGCTGTGTGGATATGATACTTGACCTGCTGGACAAGTACAAGGTGAAGGCGACATTCTATGTGCCGGGCTTCGTAGCAGAGCATAATCGGGAAGTGGTCCGCAGGATCGCGGATGCCGGGCATGAGATCGGGAATCATGGATATACCCATGAGCGGTTCGTGGGGAAGACGGTAGAAGAGCAGAGGGAGATTATCGGGAAAACCCAGCGGATCATCAAGGAGATTACGGGAAAGGAACCGGAAGGCTTCCGTACCCCGTCGGGAGACTGGCATGTGCGTACTCCGTATATCTTGTCGGAGATGGGATTCGCCTATTCCAGTTCCATGCGCGGTGATGACAAGCCGTATTATACGGTTCTTGACGGAGAGGAGTCAGACCTGGTTGAGATCCCTTCCAAATGGGAACTGGACGATTATGTGGCGCAGGCGTACAGCGTATATCCGGCGGAGCCGTCAGGCCTTGACCGGATCAGCTGCTACAGGAATGTGCAGGATAACGATATCCGTGAATTCAGGGGCTATTATGATATGGGGCTTTGTATCGTATTCCTGATGCATCCCCAGATATCGGGAGCGCCGGGTAGGATTCTTGTACTGGAAGAGGTTCTTAGGGAAATAACGTCGCATGAGGACGTATGGATAGCGACCGGCAGGGAGATCGCAAAATATTGGAAACAGGCATATCCAAGGAAGAATCAGCAGAATCACAAACCGGGAAGCAGAAGGAATACGCCTGACGGCGGAGGAAAGGAGGCATAGAATATGTACGCAAAAGGTATGAAACTGCCGGAAGGCAAAAAGTGCGCGGCATTTATAACGGTGAATCTTTCGGCAGAGTTTTTCTGGCTCTCTCTGGATGAGAAAGCTGCAGATATGCCGAAGACCCTTTCTCTTGGGCAGTACGGGATGACCCACGGGCTTCCGAGACTTCTTGACCTGTTCGATGAATTTCAGATCAGGGCTACGTTCTTCGTGCCGGGAAGGACGGCAGAAGTCTATCCGAAAGCGGTCAAGGAGGTAGCGGACAGAGGGCATGAGATCGCCTGCCACGGGTATGAGTATGAGAACTTTTCTCTTCTTAGCTATGGCGAGCAGAGAGAACGGATCGTCAAGGCGGCAAAGGCTATTGAAGAAGCATGCGGAAAGAAGCCGGAAGGGTTCCGTGCGCCGCTCGGAGACCTGATGCTTGAGACCCTTAATATTGCAAGAGAATGCGGGATGGTATATTCAAGCGATCTATTTGACGACGACAGGCCGTATTTTATGAAGGTCAGCGAAGAGGGGGACGAGATACTTCAGATCCCGATGCAGTGGGCTAATTTTGATCTTCCGTATTTTGCGTTCAATTACAGGCCGGCGTTTCCGGCCGGACAGGGGCGTATCGCTAATTACAGCAATGTCCTCTCCAACTGGAAGGATGAATTCACAGGACACTATCATCACAATCTCTGCTACACCATGCAGTTAGATCCGCAGACGGCAGGAAGCCCGGGGCGGACGGCTCTGATAAGAGAATTTCTGCAGTTTATGACAGGGCATGAGGGCGTGTGGTTCGCAACAGGCAGAGAGATCTATGATCATTGCATGGAAAACAGAATGAGATAACGGTAAAGGAATGTAGAGTAAGAGGATAAGAGGAGATATAATATGCAGAAAATATTTGATATAGTAGACAGCTGGTTTATCGCAATGGCCCCGGTTACAGACTTTTTGTGGAGCTTTCCGACGAATCTTGAATGGTATTCGGGAATTCCTGTTATAGGCAATTTCCCGTTTGCCATTATATTGCTGGTTGGGATGGGGATCTTCTTCACATGGAAGACAAGAGGCGTTC
>CANDQP010000119.1 GCA_947388185.1 uncultured Dorea sp.
AAAAATGGAGCCGTTATGGCTCCATTTTGGACTTTATAAGTGGCAAACTCGGGTTATAGCAGAAAAGGGTAGTGTATACAAATATTTCCAATCATCAGTACTTGGTGGTTGGATTTTTTGTGTTAGTAGAAAATTAAAATAAGTTAAATGGAGGTTTAGAGATGGAATTCAATATAAAACTCTCACTTTATTTTGAGATAAAAGATTCATATATTTATGGCGGAAAGGATTCGATAGGCTATATATGTACGGCTATAGAACTCAATCATCTTAATTATGAGAAGGATAATCTGTTTAATAAAAAAGAGCTTATGGAAGTGTATATTTCAGAACAGACAGAAAATACAGCAAAGTTTTGTAAAATTCCGGTTGAGTGTGTGCGTGTGATTTCAAAGGAAGAATATGAAGAGAACACGGATGATGATTAATGGAGGGTAGAGTAGCAGACCCAGAAGAATAGAGACGATAGAAAGGAGCCAGCCTCCGGCCGGGGTAACGTGTACACGGGCTTCTTTGGTGAAATGAAAGAAACTTATAAAAGTAAAGTTTATACGGAAAGACCTGATTATGCAGATTTTGATGCACCGGCAAAATTCCAGGCGATTGAAAGTATCATTGCTAAACGTCTGCGGGAACATCCGAAGGCAATATGTTCATATTCCGGTGGTTCTGATAGTGATATCTTAATTGATCTCATTGAAAGAGTCAGGATGATATTTAGCCTTCCGTCTGTCGAATATGCGTTTTTCAACACTGGTTTGGAGATGAGGGCTACAAAGAACCATGTAGAAGAGATAGCGGAGAAATACGGGGTAAAAATTGAAGCATATCGGCCAAAGACAGGTATTGTGACAGCATCCAGAAAATACGGGATACCATTTGTTTCAAAGATTATGTCTGCAGGATTAGAGGAGTGGCAGAAGAAAGGGATTCCGTTATCCATTTCACAGGAGTACGAAGAGGCGAAGGACAAAGCGGCAAAGAGGCAGGAGTTAAAAGAGCGATATCCGAAGTGTGAAAGCGTGATCAATTTCTTATGCTGTTGTAATTCCGAAGGAGAGCCGAGACCCAAGATTCAACTCGTGATCAACAGTTCCAAGTACATGCGTGATTTTATTGATGAGTATCCGCCGGATTTTCAGATCAGTGCGAAATGCTGCGATTATTGCAAAAAGCAGGTCGCGCACGATGTACAAAAAGACTTTGATATGATTATTACTGGAGAACGCAGAGATGAGGGAGGCATGAGGTCTGTGCCGCGTAAGGACAACACAGCGCTATGCTTCACAGAAACAAGCGAAGGACAATACCGCTTGCGCCCACTGTATTATGTATCGGACGCAGACAAGGCTTGGTATAAAGAATACTACGGGATCAGGTATTCTGACGCTTATGAAGTATACGGACTTACAAGGACTGGGTGCTGTGGTTGCCCGATATCATATAAGGCGGTAGAGGATCTGGAAATGATACGTCCGCATGAACCGAACCTTGTAAAAGCTGCATGGAACATATTTGGAAAAAGTTATGAATATCGTGCGAAATATAACAGGTATAAGGCTGATCGTTTTATGGCTGAGCGAGAAAGAAAGAGGAATGTAGATGGACAGATGTCTTTTGCGGATTTCCCGGAGGTGTTACCATAAAAGAAGATTTGCATAGAGAAAGGAGAACGGTATGAAAGCAGAGAAAATGATTGTTGAAATTGAGAGGACAGGAAACCAGCGGCAGGGAAGCAGATTGAGCGCTTATCGGGATAAGTTAAGAGAAGCGTGCAAAGATGCTGCACCCGAAGAGGGAAAGACAGGTGATATAGATGAGCAAGGGAGAGAATAAGGAATACTGCACCCAGGTAATCAAGGAGATCCTGGAGACCTGGGACAGGGATGTGTGCAAAACGACGAATCAGGAAGGAGACAGGGAAGATGAGTAATGATCTGATTAGTAGAAGTCTTGTAATGGATTACTTAAGAGAGCAGGAGACGAATATCATCACGGAAAAGAATAAAAAAGGATTTGTTTCGGCAGATGTATGTGACGGTATGATTTCTGCGATAGGTGCTTTCAAGAATTATATTATGCAAGTACCTGCCGCATATGACTCAGATAAGGTCATTAAGGAATTGGAAGAGTATGCCCACAGTGATATCTGTTACCAAAATCACTGCAGATATATTAATGCAGATGATATCGACTGTGAGAATTGCGGTGCACTTGGAGCATTGGAGATCGTAAAGCGCGGAGGCTTGTCATGAATAAGCGCGGAAGTGAGCGGAATAAGGTCAGCCGAGGCCGCAGGCACCGTCTGGCGGAAATGGCAGCAACAAAGCCGGATGCCAAGGCGGCAAAGGCTTTCATCAGAAAAGCATACGAGTGCTGTGACGTGTTGGGATACATGGCTAAAAAGTACGACATAAAAGGGGAGATCGGGATTGGACAGGAAAGCATCGGATCAGATAAAGGCAGAGAATGAAAAGAAAAAAGAATATCTCTGGAAATATCAGGATTCCGTGCGCAGGGTTGCAAGAATTGAATCTGAATTGGCTGAGATCCGGGCGATGAAAGCCGGTACCGCGATCAACTATGACGGACTGCCATCGGGATCCAGGCAGACAGATCTGTCAGACTATGCAGCAGAACTGGATAAGCTGGAACGGGAACTGATATTGGAGCGATATAAGCGGATCAAACTGTATCAGGATATTGAGATGAGAATCAAGAGACTGAAAAGCCGGAATGAGAATGATGTATTATTCTATCGGTACATAAGAAGGCTTGACTGGTGGGAAATTGCGGAAAAGATGCATTATTCGGAACGATGGATCTATAAGATTCACGGTAAAGCGCTGGCACATCTTGAAATTCCAAAAGAGTTCAGTGAAGTTCAGTAAGAACTGTGATATTATGGTATCATCGGGAAGTGGCAGAGAGGTAGAAAGTTTTCCGATTCATCATGAGTTTCTCCAATAAGCCAGAAAAGGGCGTCTTGCTTCGGCAGGGCGCATTTTCTGTAAAAAAAATTGATGAATTACTCTGAAATCCTTGACATATGGTACACCATGCGGTATAATATAATCAAGGAAGGAGGAGAAGCCAATGAAGAAAAAACAAAAGAAAAAAATCAAGAACTTCATAGAGTTAACAATCAAAGTCTTAATCGCTGTCGGCTCAGTGATATCGGCAATTGCACAACTTATAGAAGCTCTTGATTAGAGGAAAGGGAGAGGAATCTCCCTTCCTAAGGAATTATTATAACATACATTGGCTAGAAAATATATGAAGAAAATAACGGTATATGATTTGTTTCTTGTTTTTGCCATTATCCTGAATGCCGGAGCGGGAAGGAACGTATACACATCCATTATTCTGCTATGTGCGGGAGTGTTGGAATTAGTGGATGTGATTCCGAAGATCGTGAGGTTGATGAAGCATGGCGGCAAGTAAGCAGACATTACGCAATCAGAGGTATCAGGACAAAGCTGGCTGGATATCGAAGTCTTATAAGCTTAAAAGAGAAGTGGTAGAGACATTCGCAGAAGCCTGTGAGAAAGCAGGAGTGAGCCAGGCCGGACAGCTCAGCAGGATGATGAAGGAATATGCCGAGCAGGTCTGCAGGGAGCAATTGAAAGAAGAGTGATGGAAGGGGCAGCAGTCAGTAATGGCGGGCTGCCTTTTCTGATTGATAAGAGCTAGGTCAGAGGAGGGAGATCAGCATGAAGGGAAAGAGATCATTCTACAGATCAGGCAGATGGATCCGCAAGCGTGCGTACATCCTCCGAAGGGATGAATACCTCTGCCAGGAGGCGAAGCGGTACGGCAAACACCGTGAAGCGGTTACCGTGCACCATATCTATCCGTTGTCAGAGTATCCGGAATTAGCGTTGGAAGACTGGAATCTGCTGAGTCTGTCGAACGAGTATCACAATAAGATGCACGACCGCACCACTGGAAAGATTACCAAGGCGGGGCGGTACTGGCAGAAAAAGCGGGAGAAGGAACTGAAAATGTTCCGGGAGAGGTATCCCCCCACCCTTCCGAATTCTGGAAAGACGGTTGGAGAATCGGGGGAGAGGACTCTTTCCAATAGCGCGGGACCCTGAAAATATTTTTTCCCCGGAAAAGAGGTGAGCCAAATTGGCAAAAAGCGTACCGAACAGAGACAGTATCAAGAAACGTACCATCAATTATATGCAGCAGCTTGGAACCTACAAAATCCAGTATAATCAAGTGATTGAGGTCTATGCGGATATGCTCTATCAGTATAACATTTTGAGCAGAAAGTTTGAAGACGAGGACTTCGAGGCAATGGTAGAGACCGAGAAAAGCAGTGGAAAAAAGTCGCCGATTTTGGCAAGCCTGGAGAATCTCAGAAAGGACATCGGGACGTATTCGGACCGGCTGATGCTGAATGCAAAGACCTATAATGCGGAGATTGAACAGCCCAAGAAAGAGAAGTCCGCTTTTGCGGTATTTTTAGAGAAGCAGAAGAAGTGATCGCATGAATATCTCTAAGATAACATCTCCGCATTTTGATACGGCAGTCACGTATGCCAGAAGGATCGCTGGTGGAAAAGTCCTGGCGAATAAAGACCGGTTTTTTGCCTGTCAGAGGTTTCTTGACGATCTGAAGCGCAGGGATCTGGATTTCCGGCAGGATCAGTTTGATTTTGTGATCGGTCTGATAGAAGGAACGGTGCATCATGTACGCGGCGAGGATGCCAAGGGCAGGAGCCTTAAGGGTACGCCCATGTACCTTACGGACTGGCAGAAGTTTATATGTGTGAATCTGTTTGGATTCTTCCGAAAGGGGACCGATATCCGGCGTTTTAATGAAGCGCTTATTTTTTTACCCAGGAAGCAGGGGAAGACCTCCTTCAGCGCTGCCCTTGCCGAAGCTAAGAGCATTCTGGATCGGGAGTCCGGCGCGGTCACTTACATCGTAGCGAATTCTGTGAAGCAGACAATGGAGAGCTTCGGGTTCCTGCGTGACAATGTGCACGTGATGCAGGATGATGTGAAGAAGCTCCGCGTCCGGGATAATAACCAGGAGCATTCCATCAGCATTGACTTTGGGGATGGAACGGCGGATATCTATGCGATCGCGAATCAGGAGGATAAGCTGGATTCCTTAAACTGTAACTGTCTGATCCTGGATGAGCTGCATTCATGGAAAAGGGCTGGGGCAAAGAAATACACATTGATGAAGAATGCCATGAAAGCATACCGCAATAAGCTTCTGATCGGTATTTCTACGGCCGGTGATATCCCGAACGGATTTCTGGCAAACAGGATCAAGACACTGCAGGGAGTCTTGAATGGTACAGTCAAAGAAAAGGCATATGACTCTTACTTCATCTTTATCTGCAAAGCGGACCAGGATACGGAAGGCAATATTGTCAACAGTAAAGGTGAAGTTGCCGCGCTGAATGATCCGGAAGTATTGCAGATGTGTACGCCGTCGATTGGGACAACGGTCACTCTGGAGGAACTCTTGGATGATGCGGATCAGGCAATGAGTGAACCGCAGCTTCGGACGGAATTCCTGAACAAAACGCTGAACATATTTACGAATGCACTGACAGCTTATTTTGAGATTGAAGAGTTCCGGGCATCCGATCAGCAATATGACTGGACATTGGAGCAATTGGCGAAGCTTCCGATTTTGTGGTACGGGGGTGCGGATCTGTCGAAGCTGCATGACCTTACCGCGGGCGCCCTGTATGGGACCTACAAGGATGTGGATATCTGTATCACTCACGCCTTCTTCCCGAGGACGGCAGCAGTCAAAAAGAGTGATGAAGACAATATCCCGCTGTTTGGATGGGAAGAGGACGGATGGCTGACTATGAGCAATACAGCGACGGTCCTGCCGGATGATATTGTGAAATGGTTTATATTCATGAAGCAGATGGGATTCAAGATAAAGATGGTGGGATTTGATAAGAAATTCGGCAGAGAATTCTTCTTAAAGATGAAAAAGACAGGCTTCCGTATCAAAGACCAACCGCAGTTATTCTATGTAAAGTCGGAAGGTTTTCGGCGTATTGAAGTAAAGGTAAAGAATAAGAAGTTCTATTATCTGCATTCAGATGCCTTTGAGTATTGCGTGCAGAATGTCCGGGCAATAGAGAAGACGGACGATATGATCCAGTATGAGAAGGTAGACGGCGACGGCGGGGTAATGAGAATAGACCTCTTTGATGCGGGAGTGTTTAGCTGCTGTCAGATGTTGGATGATATGGCATTGGGAGATATTGGGGCTAAATGGCTGAACAGGGGAAGTGAATAAATGTCAAAGAAAAAGAAAAAAGAAAAGATCCGGTCAGAACCAGACAGAGGCAAGGAAGTAGTCGTGTATAAAGGGGCTACGTTTGCCGATTTCATTCTTCCATCGGGTTATGTGAGGTTGTCGGAGAATCCGGAAGTAAGGATTGCAGTAGATAAGATCGCGGATCTGGTGAGCAACATGACGATCCATCTGATGGAGAATACAGAGAAAGGGGACAAGCGGATCAAGAATGAATTATCACGGAAGATAGATGTGAATCCATGCAGCTACATGACCCGGAAGACGTGGATCTATAAGATCGTCAGTGATCTCCTGCTGCATGGTGACGGGAACTCAATTGTATATCCGGTAATGAGGGATGGACTGATTGATGAATTGAGACCGCTGGAGATGCAGAACGTAGGTTACAACTATGATGAGGCAGGGGAGGAATATTCTATCAATTACGGCGGAAGGGTCTATGCGCCGGATGAGATTATTCATTTTGCGATGAATCCTTCGCCGGTCTATCCGTGGAAGGGGACAGGCTACAGGATTGTTCTTAAGGATTTGATTCAGAACTTGAAACAGGCGAATAAGACAAAAAGCAGTTTTATGAAGGGGCAATACATGCCGAACATCATCATAAGGGTTGATGCCCTGAGTGAAGAGCTGGCAAGTGAGTCAGGCAAGGAGCAGATCAAGAAGAAATATTTAGGAGAAGCGAAACCGGGGGAACCCTGGGTGATTCCGGCTGATCTGTTGGAGGTACAATCGGTAAAGCCCTTGTCGCTTCAGGATATTGCGATCAATCCGTCTGTGGAGATTGACAAGAGAACAGTGGCGGGCATTATAGGGATCCCGGCATTTTTCCTTGGGGTAGGGCAATTTGATAAGGATGAATATAACAACTTTGTCGATACCCGGATCATGGGGATCGCACAGATCATTTCACAGACGCTGACCCGGGATCTGCTCTATTTGCCGGACTGGTATTTTAAGTTGAATCCAAGAAGTCTCTATGCGTACAACCTGACAGATATGGTAAGCGCAGGTACAAGTATGATTGACCGCAATGCCATGCGCAGGAATGAACTGAGAGACTGGGTAGGCATGGATCCTGATGATGAGATGGAAGAACTTCTGGTATTGGAGAATTATCTGCATCAGGAGGATTTGAGTAAACAGAAAAAATTGAAAGGTGGTGAGGAAGGTGGAGAGTAGAGTGAAAGAAGAGCATAAGAGGACACTGCTGACTAAATATGAGACGCGGGAGGAACAGGATGGCCAGAAGGTTATTGCTGGGTATTTTGCGGTATTTAACTCAGAGACAGAATTATGGCAAGGCGCATATGAGTCTGTTGATCCGGGTGCGTTTGATGATACTCTTGGCAATGACATCCGTGCATTGACCAATCATAATGCAACGCTTGTGCTGGGGAGAAGTAAGGCCGGAACGCTGAAACTGTCAAAGGATTCCCACGGGTTATGGGGAGAGATCAGCATTAATGAGAATGACACGGATGCGTTAAACCTGTACGAGCGCGTCAAGCGGGGAGATGTAGACCAGTGTTCGTTCGGGTTTAATATCCTTGATGAAGAGACGGAATGGCGGGATGACGGCACGGTGAAATGGACGCTGAAGAAGGTGGACCTTCATGAGGTGTCAGTGTGTACGTTCCCGGCTTATGCGGATACGGGAGTGCAGGCAAGGCACCGGGAAGTGGAGCAGTACCGCGAAAAGCAGGCAGAGCAATGGAAACATGATATCACAAGCAGATTAAAAGGAGGATGTAAGTAATGGCATTAAAACAGATCATGCTGGCGAAAAATATCGAGGCAGCAGAAAAGAGATTAGGTGAGCTGAGAGCGAAAGACGGGGAGATTGAGACAAGGGAGAAGGAATTGGAAACTTCCATCGGGGAAGCAAAGACCGATGAAGAGCGCAAAGCGGTGGAGGATGAGGTGGAGAAGTTCACCAAAGAACGGGAAGCGCATGAAGCAGCGCGCAGTAAGGCAGAGGATGAGCTCGCGGGATTGAAAGAGGAGTTAAGGAAATTAAATGAAAAAGAACCTCAGAGAAGGAGTGCGGGTATGAGAAATAAAGAGGGAGAAGAGTTTGCTGAGATCAGGGATGGGATCAATGAGTTCGTAAGGTCGAAAGGTCAGCTGAGGGATGGTTTCACTTCTGTAGAAGGCGGCGCGCTGATCCCGGAGGAACTGTTAGCGCCGCAGAAGAAGCCGGAAGAAGAGGTGGATCTGAGAAATTATGTGAAAGTGGTGTCTGTAAACAGTGCCAACGGGAAGTATCCGGTAATCTCCAAATCGAACGGTAAGATGAATACGGTTGAGGAGCTTGCGGCGAATCCGAAGCTGGCGAATCCGGTCATTGAGGAGATTGATTATAAGATCGCAACAAGAAGGGGCTACATCCCGATCTCCCAGGAGATGATCGATGATGCCAATTATGATGTGACCGGCCTGATCCGGGATGAGATCAATTCCCAGTCCTTGAATACGTCCAATGCGGATATTGCCGCGAAGTTAAAGACCGCGCCTGCCAAAGAGGTGACAGGGATCGACGGTGTGAAAGATCTTGTGAATAAGGAGATCAAGAAGGTTTATCCGGTGAAATTTATCGTCTCTTCTTCCCTATATGCCGAGTGGGATAAGCTAAAAGATAAGAACGGGCGGTATCTGATGCAGGATTCGATTACCGCATCGAGCGGGAAGATGATCTTAGGGCGTGAGGTTGTGGTCCTGGATGATGATCTGATCGGAACGGCAAAAGGCGATCTGGTCGGATTTGTAGGTGATGCAAAATCTTTCGTAACCTTCTTCGACCGTAAACGGACCAGTGTCGAGTGGGTAGATAACCAGATCTACGGCAAGCTTCTTGCCGGAATCGTGCGTTATGATGTCCGGACAACGGATACCGACGCGGGATTCTATATCACTTACAGGAATGAAGCCGGGCAGGTAGAGGGGGCATAGGTATGAAATACAGAGTGATCCATAGGTTTCGTGACCTGCAGGATAATGACCGTATTTACGAAGCTGGGGACGAATATGAAGGAAAGAAA
>CANDQP010000120.1 GCA_947388185.1 uncultured Dorea sp.
GATTCCGGTTCAGGCTCCGGGGATTCTGGTTCTAAGTCAGTGAAGGTTGCGGCGTCTGCGACTCCTCATGCGGAGATATTGGAGGAGGCCAAGGGGCTTCTGGAAGCGGAAGGGTATGAGCTTGAGGTGACGGTGTTCAACGACTATGTCCAGCCGAATGAAGTGGTAGAGAGCGGCGATTTTGATGCGAATTATTTCCAGCATATCCCGTATCTGGAAAGCTTTAACGAGGAGAAGGGGACACATCTGGTGAATGCAGGCGGAATCCATTACGAGCCGTTCGGGATCTATCCGGGGACCAAGAAGAGCTTAGACGAGCTGGCAGAGGGCGACGCCATCGCAGTGCCTAACGATACGACCAACGAGGCAAGGGCGCTCCTGCTTCTCCAGGATAACGGCGTGATCACCCTGAAGGAAGGCGCAGGCTTGAATGCAACGGTCAATGATATCGAAGAGAATGTGAAGAATGTGGAGATCGTTGAGCTGGAAGCTGCACAGGTATCCAGAGTGGTAGACGAGGTTGCATTCGTGGTATTGAACGGTAATTATGCGTTGGAGGGAGGATATTCTGTGAAGTCAGATGCGATCGCCTATGAGAAGTCGGATTCTGAGGCGGCTAAGACTTATGTGAATGTCATTGCGGTAAAGGAAGGCAATGAGGAGAACGAAGGGATCCAGGCGCTTGTGAAGGTGCTGAAGTCCGACGATATCAAGAAATTCATTGATGAGAAGTACGACGGGGCGGTAATCGCATTCGAGGAATAGAGGCACGGATTAATGCCGCAGTAGTGCTCGGCGGGATGATCGATAGTAGGAATAACAAGTGAAAATAAATAAGCCTACCTTGTAATCTTGGCGGATGCAGGTAGGCTTATAACTAATAAATTTAAAGAGATTGCAATGTTAATTTTCCAGTTGACTTACTATTCTGGCTTCTGGCGGTTCAGGATCAGGGTGGCCATGCCGCATAGGAGTCCGCCGATCGGGTAAACGATCCAGCAGATCTCCCAGAGGTAAAACACCAGTCCTGCGATCAGGAAGACGATGGTGGCAAGGAGCATGATGCATCCGCACCAGACGGCGATCGGGCTGTTCTTGGCTTTGGCCTCCGGGGAGTTCTCTCTGTTATAGGCCGCAACGTCGAATTCTGCCTTATGCATCCCGGTATAGGCAAAGATGGATACGGCGGCGGTCACGAAGAGCATGAAGACGCCGTAGTAGAAATCATCTGTCATGTTGTCCGGCAGCGGAAGCGAGTCTCCGTTCATCCCAATAAGCATCCCGATCAGGATCAGTCCGACGCCGGTCGCGATCTTTGCCGGGAAATGGCTGTCAAAGGCATCTTTCTCTTCCTGGGTATAGAAGTCCTGGATGACCGGATGCTTCTTGCGGTAGTCGGAATCCTTCATCCCCTGTACGATCAGGATCAGGATGGCGACCGTGGCAATTATCATGAATACGGTATCCAAGACTTCCTCGTCCATCCATCTAAGACCTGTTATCAGTTCATAGAAGGCGGCGGCGAAGATGATGAGGGCGACGCCGAAGGTGATCCATCTGCGGAAATGCTTCATATGCTCCCGGTGCTGCAGGTTGTCTTCTATCTCTGATATGCTTGCGTCCTTACGAAGTAAAGTATCCAGGTCGCAGGAGAACAGATCGCATAGCTGCAAGAGCTTCTCCATCTCGGCATAAGAGGCGCCGGATTCCCATTTGGATATCGTCTGCCGGGAAACCTCCAGTTGCTCGGCAAGCTGTTCCTGTGTGATATTATTTCGTTTTCTATAGTATTGTAGGTTTTCTCCAAATAAGCTCATAGTGTGTACCCTTTCTTTTTTGTATTGCCTTTACGCGTTTCAGGTTGGGTTTATCTTATAATATTTCCCATGTAAAATCTATAAATTTCATGTTGCTTTTGAAGAAATCGATGTAAACTTTCGGTTGCGCGGCTGATTTTCTGCTATAATAAACAAAATAGTTTCTCAAGGAGAGTTTGATTATGAGGATAGAATATCGAAGGTTAGAGAAGGAAGAAATCTGCCGGGAATTGTTCGGGCAGTTTATCCGCCGTCAGGAGGTCACGAAGTGCTGGCGAAGAGAAGAGGGGAAGTGGGTGGTCCGGGATGCGCCCTTCATAGATGACTGGTCGGAGGAGGATTATCAGCTCTTGGTCAAATGCCTTAAGAATACGGCAAAGACCGGCGGAGCGATATGGGGCGCATTCTGCGGCGGTGTTCTTAAGGGGTTCGCATCTGTTGAGTCAGAACCGTTCGGAAGCCGGGGGCAGTACCTTGACCTGACCAGTCTGCATGTGTCCGGGGATATGCGGGGAGAAGGGATCGGAAGGGCGCTGTTTCTTAAGGCGGGTCAGTGGGCGAAGGAACAGGGAGCAGATAAGCTGTATATATCGGGACACTCGGCAGTTGAGACGCAGGCATTCTATCGGGCCATGGGATGTGCAGAGGCGGAAGAATACTGCCGGAAGCACGTGGAGGCAGAGCCGTATGACTGTCAGTTAGAATATATATTGAACGACAGGCTTGCCGGGATGTGATTCTATATAGAATGCAGAGGACACTGTAAAAGGAAGCGCTGGTTCCTTTACAGTGTCCTCTAATCCGGATTATCTATCCGTAATCTCGCTGTGTAATTGCTGCAGTGACTTCACGTCTCCGTTGCCGTGCTCTTTGATATACCGGATTCCCTGGGCGGTGACTCTCGCGGCGGCAATGGTCGTGATATACGGAATCTTCGCCTTGATCGCGGCTTTGCGCAGGTAGCTGTCGTCGTGAACGCTCTCCTTGCCGGCCGGTGAATTGACAATCAGGTCGATGCTCTCGTTGGTGATCATGTCCAGGATGTTCGGACGCCCTTCGTAGAGCTTCTTCACCTTCTCGGCTTCGATTCCGGCGCTTCGGATCAGTTCATAGGTATTGCCGGTGGCGAGGATCTTGAAGCCGTCATCCGCGAAGCTCTGGGCAATCTCTACTACCTCGGCCTTGTCCTTGCGGTTCACGGAGATCAGCACCGTACCGCCAAGGGGCAGCTTGGACTGTGTGGCTTCCTGTGCCTTGTAGAATGCCTCGCCGTAAGATGGCGACAGTCCAAGGACTTCTCCGGTGGAGCGCATCTCAGGGCCCAGAAGAGGGTCGACCTCCTGGAACATATTGAACGGAAATACAGCTTCCTTCACTCCGTAATACGGGATGTGCTGTTCCTTAAGGTTCTGTACAGGCGACGGCCGGCCGGTAAGCTCGGAGGTGATGATGTCTGTCGCCAGCGGCACCATGCGGATATTGCATACCTTGGATACCAGCGGCACGGTCCGGGATGCCCGGGGATTCGCTTCCAGGACGTATACCTTGCCGTTCTCAATGGCATACTGCATGTTCATAAGTCCCTTGACATGCATTTCCTCGGCGATCCTGCGGGTATATTCCTTGATAGTCTGTACATTCTCCGGGGAAATGTGTACGGACGGGATGATGCACGCGGAATCTCCGGAGTGCACGCCTGCCAGTTCTATATGCTCCATCACGGCGGGGACAAAAGCGTGGCTGCCGTCGCTGATGGCGTCTGCTTCACATTCCAGCGCATGGTTCAGGAAACGGTCGATCAGGATCGGCCGGTCAGGGGTTACACCGACAGCGGCTTTCATATAGCCCGCCATGCTCTCATCGTCATATACTACTTCCATGCCGCGTCCGCCAAGGACGTAGGAAGGACGAACCATAACCGGATATCCGATCTTGTGTGCGATCGACAGGGCTTCGTCTATGGTGGTTGCCATACCGGATTCCGGCATAGGGATCTCTAATCTGTCCATCATCTCACGGAACAGGTCGCGGTCCTCCGCCAGGTCGATCACGGAAGGTGAAGTACCAAGGATCTTGACGCCGTTCTTCTCGAGGTCAGAGGCCAGGTTCAGAGGTGTCTGTCCGCCGAACTGGGCGATCACGCCGACGGGCTGTTCCTTCTTATATATGCTCAGCACGTCTTCTAAGGTCAGCGGCTCAAAATACAGCTTGTCGGAGGTGTCGTAATCCGTTGAGACCGTCTCCGGGTTGCAGTTTACGATGATGGTCTCGAAGCCAAGCTTCTTAAGCGCCAGTGACGCATGGACGCAGCAGTAATCGAACTCGATACCCTGACCGATCCGGTTGGGTCCTCCGCCAAGGATCATGATCTTCGGCTTGCCGGTGCTGACCGGATTCTGATCCGCGGCGTTGTAGGTAGAATAATAATACGCGCTGTCCGGTGTTCCGCTAACGTGTACGCCCTCCCAGGCCTCTTCCACGCCCAGTTCGATACGGCGGCTGCGGATGGTGTCTTCAGAAATGTCAAGGATCTGACTTAAATATTTGTCCGAGAAACCATTCTTCTTGGCCGAGATCAGCATATCATCAGAAGGAAGGCTTCCGCGGGAAGCAATAAGAGCCTCTTCTTCCTCCACAAGTTCTTTCATCTGCTCTATAAAATAAGTCTTTACCTTCGTGATATCGAAGATCTCCTCCACGGACGCCCCCTTGCGAAGGGCTTCGTACATGATAAAATGGCGGTCGCTGGACGGCGTGATCAGCATATGGAGAAGCTGTTCTTTGCTCTTCTCATGATAATCTCTGGCATATCCCAGACCATACCGTCCGGTCTCCAGGCTTCGGATCGCCTTCTGGAAGGCTTCCTTATAGGTCTTGCCTATACTCATGACCTCGCCTACGGCGCGCATCTGCGTGCCGAGCTTATCCTCGACTCCCTTGAATTTCTCGAATGCCCAGCGCGCGAACTTGATTACTACATAATCGCCGTCCGGAACGTATCGATCCAGCGTGCCGTATTTCCCGCAGGGGATATCCTTCAAGGTCAGTCCTGCGGCAAGCATGGCGGATACCAGTGCGATCGGGAAACCGGTGGCTTTAGAAGCCAGTGCGGAGGAACGGGAGGTTCTTGGGTTGATCTCGATCACTACGATCCGGTCAGTCACAGGATCATGGGCGAACTGTACATTGGTTCCGCCGATCACTTCTACAGATTCTACGATCTTATATGCCTGCCGCTGCAGTTCCTTCTGGCATTCTTCCGATATGGTGAGCATCGGGGCAGAACAGAAGGAGTCGCCGGTGTGAACACCCAGCGGATCAATATTCTCAATAAAACATACCGTGATCATGTTGTTGTCGGCGTCCCGGACAACCTCAAGCTCAAGCTCCTCCCATCCGAGGATGGATTCTTCTACCAATACCTGGCCTACTAAGCTTGCCTGCAGCCCTCTGGCGCACACGGTCTTAAGCTCTTCTTTATTATATACCAGTCCGCCGCCGGCGCCGCCCATGGTGTAAGCAGGTCTCAGGACTACAGGGTATCCCAGCTGGTCGGCGATGCCAAGCGCTTCCTCAACACTGTAGGCTACCTCGCTTCTTGCCATCTCGATGCCAAGCGCATCCATGGACTTCTTGAATTCGATCCTGTCTTCCCCGCGTTCGATAGCATCCACCTGGACGCCTATGACTTTGACATTGTATTTATCAAGAATCCCTTCCTTGGCAAGCTCTGCACACAGATTCAGCCCGGATTGTCCCCCCAGGTTCGGCAGGAGCGCATCGGGCCGTTCTTTGGCTATGATCTGCTCTAACCGTTCTACATTCAATGGTTCGATGTAGGTGACGTCCGCCATCTCCGGATCGGTCATGATGGTAGCCGGATTGGAATTGACTAGCACGATCTCATAGCCGAGATTGCGCAGTGCTTTGCATGCCTGGGTTCCGGAATAGTCGAATTCGCAGGCCTGCCCGATGATGATAGGACCGGAACCGATGATGAGTACCTTGTGAATGTCTGTTCTTTTTGGCATATGTATCCTCCTCGTATGATATCATTGAAATACACTCATTGATTTGTATCACAGCGCGTGAAATATTTTTCGACGCTTACATTATTATATAGGAGAATGGGGAAAAAGAAAAGGTAAAATTGACGGTTGGGTCGGTCCGGGTGATCTGGGTTCGAAGACCAGGGATGGTTGTCTGACGATATTTTAATCTCCTCTAAAAAAAGTTGACTTTTCAAAGAACCTTGAAAATACGGTTTTCGAACGATTATGAGACAGTCTTGCAGATCTGTTACATTAGTTCTCGAATAAATATATTCCGTTGGCGGCGTTGACGATGGGGTGTATCATCAATATCCTGATCAATCTGGAGACGGGGATCAATGCAATGGTCGTGCTTGGCGGTATGATCTTTGGTCTGGCTAGTGCGGGATTGTGTGAGATGATTAGGAATCAGTTGGATAAGGATGGTAGTTTACCGTGTAAAAAATAAAGATTGCCAGAAGAACGATGGAATGATAATATAATAGAGAGATAATCGTGTTACAAGGTGGACAGCCTCCCTCCTTTCTGAAACAGCGTTCGCTGTCGTGCCGTCCGGCACTGATCCCATCATGGGAAATACGAAAGGGGGAGGTGATGTGAATGAGTACATACGAAGTATTAACATTGTTAATTCTTTTCGGAACGTTTCTCGTTGCATTGCTTGCCTACATAGACAGTAGGAATAACAAGCGAAAATAATAAGCCTACCTTGTAATCTTGGCGGATGCAGGTAGGCTTATAACCTATAGCGGAGGCTAACCACTTTGTGGGCGGTTATCTCTTCCTATCTGTATTATAGAGTAAGTTGAAAGAGATTGCAATGTAAAATTTGGAGAGTCCCGAAATTTAAACGGGCTTTCTTTTTTTGCGCCGGCGCAAGATCCGGCAGGAAGGAGCCCAGATAACAGTATCGGCGCTCATGCATCCGGGGGGAATGCTGATTCTGTTGGGATCTGTTTTGAGTGTGATTAAGATGTGGAGCGGACGATGCCGGATTCTCGGAAGAAAGCAGGTAAGGAACTGATCGCACATCTGAAAACATTTGATTGCGGAAATGTTGACGGCGACTTCGGAGTTAAGACCAAGGCTGCAGTTATGGCATACCAGAAGGCAAAAGGCCGTGTCGTGGATGGCATCGTCGGTCGATTTTCGCATATAATAATTAATTTCCTCTTAAGAAATTTTCGTTTTGTTTAAGGAAATAAACATACTTTGGACACATTTTACCCTTATACTAAGAGACAGATAGTTGAAAGACAGATTCAACTATCTCCCCCCTCACAAAGTATTGCACCCAGGGGGTTGGATTTACCCCGGGTGCCGCACTTTACTCTCATTCCTTTTAGATAACTATAACAACAGCGAGCCCCTTCATTCCGTAAGGAACAGAAGGGGTTTGTTGTTGCGCAAAAAAAAGCTGTAATCCGTCTTTTTGCATCACTTTATGGCAGCAGTGCTGCTTCTTAAGATAAATTCTGGCTCCAGATTGATATTCTGTTTAGGGCTGTCAGGATGTTCAATTTCTAAAATGGCGCGTTTAGCAACCTCTAATCCCATTGTGTAAATTGGTTGTTTAACGGTAGTGAGAGGGACTTCCATCATATCTGCAAATGCGATATCATCAAAACCAACTACAGATATATCGTTAGGGATTTTTAACCCGTGTTGGCGCAATGTATAATATACGCCGTAAGCCATCAGATCATTAAAAGCAAAAATGGCAGTTGCCTTTGTGTTCTGGAGAATATTTTCGGACATTCGAATACCGCTGGAATAGAGATAGTTTCCTTCAAATACAAGAGAAGGATTCCATTCCAAACCGGCCTCTGAAAAAGCCCACTTGCAGCCATCCAGACGCTCCTGGGTACTTCGAATATGTGAAGGGCCAGTAATTAATGCGATGGAAGTATGTCCCAGTGAGAGTAGATGGGAGATGGCATAGTAAGCTCCTTTCTGGTTATTAACCTTGATGCAGCTGCAGTTTAAAAAGGGTACATAACGGTCGATTGTAATAATGGGAATACGTGACTCCTTAATAAAATCCTGGTATTTATTCAATGTTTCAGGAGTGTTGTCGGCGGCTACAGCTAAAATAATAGCATCAACACTTCGTGCTTGAAACATCTGTATACTCTTAAAATCGCGCTGGCAATTATCACTTGTATTGCTAAGGATAATCGCGCGATTACTCTTGTTGATCTCATCATCAATCCCCAGAGCTAATTGATTAAAAAAATAATTGCTGATATCGGGAATAATCAGTCCGATTGTATTGGTGACTTGTTTTGCCAGTCCTACGGCTATTTGATTAGGATAATAATTCAAGCGGCTGGCTGTCTCGCGAATCAGTTTACGTGTGGATTCGGCAACACGGTTTGGTTTGTTGTTCAGTACCAGAGAAACAGTGGTTACAGATAGATTGGTTTCTCTGGCAATATCTTTTAAAGTAACTGCCATTAATTAAACTCCTATTACTATAATTTGGTAAAGCGCTTATAAAAAAATATACTATATATTATATATAAAGTATAAGATAAATGGATTAATTTGTCAATTGTTAACTATATATAAGAAATATAATTATGCAAAATACACAATAAATAAAAATGAATGCAGGAATTATATTGACATTTTGATGAATGTATGGTATTGTAAAAGAACAAAGTTGGTAAAGCGCTTTATCACATGGTTTGTATCATAAGGTTGCAGTAAGGAGGGAAAGAAATGGAGATAGGATATACCGTATGGACATGGGGACTGGACTCTCAGGAGAATCTGGAGACAGCCTTAAGAGAGCTGAAGGAGATCGGTTATAACAAATTCGAGAACTTTATCGGGATGGCAGATATGTATGAAGGCCGGACAGACGAGTTTAATGCATTGGTAGAAGGCTATGGATTTGAGTTTGTTGCATTGTATCATTACATCAAGGATATTGATGCTGAGAACGTAGAGAGCACTAGAAAATATCTTGAATTTTGTCAGAAGACAGGAGCCAGGATCATGAATATCCAAGCTCCTGACAGAGACGGTAATCCAGGAGAAGAGCATCTGTTAAAATTATCAGATACATTGAATAAGATTGGTGCTATGGCACAAGAGTATGGAGTGACATTGTGTCTCCATCCCCATTTTCAGATGACGGTAGAACAGCCGGAAGAGATTGAATTTGTAGCAGAGCATACAGACCCAGATCTGGTGAAGTTTTGCTTTGATACTGCACACACTGTGTTAGGAGGCATGGATATTTGCCAGCTGTTGAGGAAATATGAAGGCAGAGTGGGTTATATTCACCTGAAAGACCAAGATACTAAGGTGGATGTTGAAGAGTATCGGAGAAAATGGATCGAGGATTTTGATGGATTCCAAAGATTTTTTGAATTGGGGACCAAGGATATTAATTTCCCGGAAGTTGTTAAAAC
>CANDQP010000121.1 GCA_947388185.1 uncultured Dorea sp.
CATCCTTAAATTCGCCATTTGTATTCGCACTGATACTCGTATCATTATAATTAATTTTTAAACTAGAAGGTAGATAGTCCAAACCTTCTGACATTGTATCGGTTACAAACAATGTCTTATTTACTGCATTACTTGGATAAGCCGGAGGGGTAAGTGCTACTTGATAATCAACGATATCTCCAACCGATGCGGTTTCCTTTGTATTGCCTTCCTCATCTTGATCTTCTACTGTTCCGCCTTCAATTGTTTTATCTACTGTAGGTTCCTGCTTTTTAGCAATTGCTCCCGTGCCATACATTGCCTCTTCTGCGTTAATATTTCCTCCTACCATACGTCCGTTCTCGTCATAGCTTGCTGTCAGTAAAACAGGATTATAAACTGCTCCATCGCTTCCGCCTTTAACCACCGCGATATATGCACCAGCTTCTACAACAGCACTGAATCTTCCTTCTATAACTCCATTATTTTTAACTATTCCGTCATCTGATATAGGAATTACTGCTGTAAAGCCCTCTTTCTTATTAATACCATTAACAATTGCTGTAACATCAGATGCACTGAGATTTCCTTCTTTTGCATTATTTATTGTATCTTCTGTAATGCCCTCTGCCCACTCATAATCCACAAAAGCACCTACTCCGCTTCCTTGATATTTACCTTTTGCAATTCGATACAGAGTTACCGTTGGAGCTGGATCTCCTGTCAGTCCTTCAATGGATACTTCAACATTGTCAGATGTACTTCCATTTGCTTTAGTGTTCAGATTGTTTTCAGCATATGCTGTTAATGAAAGTCCTAATACCATTGCCAATGACAAAATCACTGCAAAAATCTTTTTCATTTTCTTCATATTCTGTCTCCTTTTCCTTTTACTTGTTTTAACATTAAGTTACATGTGTATAACACACGGATTTTCAGCGTATGTTACACATACTTCTTTGTGCGGTGCAAGAACCGCTAAAAAGTTCTTACGCTCTAACTTCTCAGCACCTCCTTGCGTTTATTTCTATATGTTATCAGTGCTGTTACCGCTAATAGCAGTACGCCACTGAACATATACCAGTAAGTTCCAGGACCACCGGTTGATGGAAGCTCATAAAGTGCTTCATCAAGAAAGAAATATTCAAACATCAATTCAACACTTCCAGATTCGGTTATGGTATTAGGTTTGATAGGCGATCCATCCTTTTTCGTAATTGTAGCTCTGCCATATCCTCCCACCTTTATAATCCATTCTTCAGTACTAATTGCATATCCTACCGGTGCTTTTACCTCTTTCATCAAATATTCACCTTCGGGAATATTTTCTACCGGCTTGCCGTTAGAATCTTTCCACAGTATGAGTCCTTGCTCATCAGATATACCTTTATATATTTCTCCCTCTAACATATCTATCTGTGTAGACATATCTACCAGAGTTGCATCACCTATTACATCTGTCTCTTCCTCATTGCTTGAGCTATACGGCAATAATACAAATTCAGCTCCCTTAAGATTCGGCGTTCCTTCTTCTGTTCCCTTTTTCATAATTTTAAACTTAGTTAGCAGAGTATTCGTTACAGTTAAAGTGGCCGATTTACTTTCCTCAATCACAACCCAATCTTGACTTGGAATAGTTGTATTTAATCCTGAATAAGTAACCTTGTAATTTGCATTGTTACCTAAGCTATTTCCATTATTTGGGATTGGTTTCCATGTATCACCTTCTAAATACATCTCCCGTATAGTATATTTGACTGGAGAAGCATCCCACTTCTGGGTTTCCTCATTCCATTTATAACTATATTGCGGAAGATCAGAAAACGTACCACTCCATTTATTTGGATCTGTTTCATTTTCATTGCCTGCCGTTAACTCAACATATTTATGGTTTCCAGACTTATCAATATACGGTTTATATTCTGATGCATCATAATAATACAAACCGATTCTCACCTTTTGGGGACGGTAATCCTCTAATCCCGAATCGTTAATCCAATCTTTTTCAACCTTTAATTCCACTGGTTCCAAAATATTCGTTAAGACACCATCTACTAATTCCGATCTATACCCGGCAGGAAGATTGATTTCTTCCACTTCGTAACTATACGAATATTTTTCTGCCTCTGTTTTTCCCCCTTTTTCCACTGGCAAATCAGACCATCTCTTTCTCCATCCATTACTTGCATCCAATGTAACCGGCTCACTTTTCCCTGTAACAGTATCCGTACCTTGCCGCTTTTGCACTAACTTGACTGTAATGCTCTCTGGTCTAAATCCACTCTCATTATCACTCCAATTCTTTCTCACTTCATACTCTGTAACAGCTGGTGTCGGAATAGATATTGGCTCTGTTTGCGGCAATGTAAACTGCATATAACAACAAGAACCCGTAGCACCTCGCTCCATATAAAACACTTTCAACGTATGCTTCTTATTTTTGTCTTTCAGCTTTCCGTCCTTGTCGTATTCCAACAATCCTTTCTCTATCATCTTCTGTTGTAAATCAACAGTTTGACCCAATGAACTATGAATTCCGCCAATATCAACTATTTGCTTACCATCGACAAACAACCAGAAATCATCATCCCCTCGGAAGTAGTATTTCATAGGTCCTACATAGTCTCCTATCGTAAACCGAACTTCATAAGTCATTCCGAAATACCAATTGTGTGCTAACCCATCATCACTCTGTTGTTCAGCATTCCAATTACCATCTTTTCCTGCTTCCCATTGATCACCTACTTTTTTCAAAAAAGCATAATCCTTTACAGATGCATACCCCTTGTTTTCCGCACCTTTTCCCATATGCGGATCGCCATTTGTCTCTCTGTCCATCGGCCAAAAATCATTAGAACTAATTGTTTTGCCATATGATTGACCATTAGGATATTGTGTTCGAGATGTAATTTTAGTATAATCATGAGCAGTATCATGATTTACATACTGTAATGTATAAGTATCTCCATTCTGTTTAAAACCAAGATCCCATATATATTCTTTTGAACCTGTTCCTTCTTGGAATAAATTAGTAGCTGCGGCAACCCCAGACGTAAACTGTAATGTCCCACCCGAACCATCTTCTTTATTCACACCTTGTAAAGTCGGCTGTACAATACCAGGCGTCATCATTGCAACCTTACCACTACCGTCACTTAGTTCCTTATATTGGGTAGCCTTATTTAAGAAATAATTTCCACCATTTGTCCGAATTGTATCCGTCCCAGCCCATGAACTTGTATTACCTGACGTAACCTGACCCACACCAAATTTAGCGCCATCTCCCATAAAAGAAGAATTAATACCTTGTTCATCCGTCTTCAAATATTTATATATATCTGTTCTCGTTTCGTTACTTTTTGTTCCATCTTTATTCCAAAACTTTCCATCACTGATATCATAATCATAAAAATTGGCTTGTGTAACTACTTTGTCGTTTCGCTGCTTTGGCTTATACCAGAAACGTATCAATGAATCCTTATCTATTTTAATATCTCTATCACCATTCAGAGACACTTCGTCATATGTTCCTGGTTCCCATTTTTCCTTTCCCTTATTTACTCCAATATTTTCTTTTCCATTACAAATCCACACTTTACTTATTGTATAGTTTATTTTCTCCTCATTAATTTGAGCTTCCTCATCTACCTCACCTTCTTCATTAACTTTCCCTACCAGATACACTTTACTCATATTTTCCAACTTCTGATAAGAACCGTTAGGGTATTCGAATTCATCAGCAGTATAAATTTCCATATCGCTCGTTTCTAATTCTATTTCCTTGCTAGTACCATGCGCACCATGTGTAAATGCTGTATCCGTTAAATCAGCAGCATTTGCCTCTCCCTTAGTTGTTGCTATACCCTCTCCCCAATGTTCTACAGTAATTGTTGCCTTTCCATATATAAATTCCAATTCTACATATACATACACCGAGAAATGCTCTGTCTCAATCACCACTTCCTTTTCTTCTGTAGCCGTAGCCTCCATATCAGTCGCTTCACCTGTCTCTTCGTCCACATGAAGAACGCTTACTTCCGTCTCCTCATTATCTACAGATTTTGCGACTTCCCTACCGGAGAACTTCACTTCCACCGGTCCAAGCGGCTGTACTTCTTCGCCATCCAACATCAGTTTGATATCAAACGCCTGATAATTCTCTACCTTCTTCTCCTGCTTCTCTACTTCCTTATCAATTGCTTCCTCAATCGTTGCAATCGTCTCTTCGTCCTCTACCTTCTTCGCCTGGATCTCATACTTTTCCCCTTCTTCGAAGGAACTGGCCGGACCGCTCAGGGTGATGGTTGTTCCATCCACTTTCGTAGTTAACTCAATTGTTTCTTCTTTAGTCTCTTCTTCCTCAGGCTCCTCTTCTCCATCTGTTTCCCCATCCGGATTCTCTTCCTTCGGATCTTCCGCCGGATCTTCTTCCTCTGTCACATCATCCTTTGGCTCTTCCGGCTCTTCCGGCTCCACCGGAGTCCCTGGCTCTACCGGATCTTGTTCCTCGTCATCCGTTCCTTTATAAGCTTTCTCGATTCCGCTCATATCCACATAGCAGAATACCGGAGCCATCTCATCATCCTGCGCATCTTTTGCTTCTATATAATAGTCGTTCTCTTTTACTTCATTTCCGCTGTTGCCTTCGATCACCTTGAGTTCGTCTTTCTCCTTATCATAAGAGGAGACGATTCCCATCTGATACTCTCTTTCTTCCTCTTCTATCCCTTTCTGGAAGATAACAAGGTCTCCGGCCTTTGGCATATAACCCTCCGGCGCTACCAGACAGGACAGATATCCGTCGATGTTCTCATTGATCTTCCGGAACTCTTCGTACCACTCTACGGTATCCAGCTTATCCGGGAAGATATCTGTTGCTGAAAGTCCTGCATAGAACAGACAGAAGTTGACAAATGCCGTATCCCAGTCTGCGTATACGTCCGCCGACTCTGCACCGGTGTCGACCGCGAACTGTCCGTAGCGGGTGTAACCCTTGTGGCTTCCGTCTTCTGCGATCGTATAGTTGTCGGAGCTCTCTTTGTAACCGATCTGCTCCCTGGCAGCCATCACCAGGTTCTCGCTCCAGGTATCTTTCCACTCAATCTTCTCATACTGCTTATTCCATACGGCTGCATCCTCTACATCCGCATCCGTGTCAATATAACATTCCTCTCCATGAGTGTGCAGTTCCTTGCCGCAGGCAAGCTCTTCTTCGTAGCAAGCATCCGTATGCTGATGCCCCGTTCCCTCTTCCTCACTGCAAATGATCTGCTGCTCTGTTGCATAGCAGCCGTCACTGTGTGTATGCTCTTCGGATTCTTCTAAACCGCAGACCAGGGAAGTCTCCGTCTGATAACATTCATCTGTGTGCTGATGCCCCGCGCTCTCCAACTGTGTGCATACCTGTGTCTTCTCATAGCAGGCTAACTCATGTTGATGCTCTTCTATTCCGCATTTTGCATTTCCTGTCATGGCAACACCATATTGAGCCAAGGCCCCGATCACACTGCCGACCACCAGGGAAATCAGAATGACCATGGCGATCCTTGCCTGCCTGCGCCTCCTCCTGCGGTTCTTCAACTCATTTAAATACTCTCTCATAAGCTTTTGCATCTTCTCACCTTCCTATATTGAAACACTCTGCATCAGTTGCCGCCCAATAACGTCCTCAATCCAAGCTTCCTATCCGGGCAAACGGCCACGCCCTGAACGCCACCTTGCCGACGATCTGACCGTCCTCCACGCACCCGATCGCTTTGATGCGGCTGTCTATGGATACCGCCCTGTTGTCACCCAGCACGAAGATCATCCCTTCCGGTACCTGATACGGGAAATCCAGCTCGCATCTCCCTAACTTCTTCTCTTCCAGATACGGTTCACTGATCATCTCGTTGTTGACATATACATTTCCTTCTTCATCTATGTCTATATAATCTCCCGCGCTTCCTATCGCGCGCTTTAAGAGTATCTTTCCTCCGTAATAGAATCCCACCAGATCCCCTGTCTCGATATCTTTCGTCTGCCGAAGGATCACGATCTCGCCTTCGTTAAGCGTCGGGGCCATACTGGCTCCGTTGATCTCAAGCAGCACGAAGAGTCTGGTTGCCAGCAATGCCGTGATCGCTGCCGCTACGACGAGAATCCCTGTGATCGTAAGTATTGTCCTACGGAAATGATATCTGGATTCTTCTCTCTCAAGCTCTTTCCTGAGCAGTTCTATCGATGGGATCTCCATCTTCTCATCTGCCATGAATATCACCTGATGTACTGCCTCTTACCTGACCGGCATTCATGGGGATGATCTGCCTGGTACGGGGCTGTTTCTTCCGAATCCCTGCCATCCAGCCAGTCTCATGCGGATCTCTGTTCTCCGTCATACCGACTGCCGCCCTCATCCGCTTCGAATCTGTCTCCTGTACAGCAGTCTGTACTTGCCCTGCCAACGCATCCTCCGAAGCCGGCTGCCTCTTGTCCGGCGCCGCTTCTTCTGCGGCTTCTTGCTGCGTGCTGCCCGCAAGTCTTCGGACATTCATCAGATATTGTTCGGCTGCCCGCTGAGCCGCCTCGAATACTCCGTTGATCCGAAGCGCCGCCTCCGCGATAGAGCCTGCCTCTTCCAGTTCTATCTCCCTGGATGCCTGCATCCGTCCGATCTCATTCTCAAGCTCTTCTATCCGGGCATCCTTCTCGTTCAAACGCTCATCCTTAATATTCAGTTTCGCTTTCAGCCGCTCATAGCTCTCTGTAACCGTATCGAACTGGGTCTTCCACTCTGCGGCTTCCTGCTGCAGCCTCTCGGTCTCTTCACACTGTGTAAGAAGCATCTGCAGAAGATCTCTGCGCTTCAATCTCCGTAACTCTCTCTCTGCCATATCTATCCTTCTTCCGAATCATAACCTTCTCTTACTCTGCCAATATCTCATCGAATAGCTGAATCAATTCGATACCGCTGTGAAATACAGCCTCCTGATTCTCATTCTGCCAGATCAGCCTGCCCTGCCACGTATGATGCTCACGGAAGAGGATCTGGATCCTGAAAACCGCCGCCCCGTCCTGTTCGTTTCCCTCTGAAGGAACAATCGGAAGGGGACTGCCCGGACAATCTTCCAGATCGATCAGACTGTTCAGCAGCAATATAAGCTGCGACAGGCTCTGGATCTTCTCCCTTCTGTTCAACCGCGGATGCTGCAGATATCCTTCCAGGATCCCGTTGCTGTAGAACGACACGGTCACCACCGCCTCCCGGCTGTGACAGGGAATCATATTTCCCCGAAGCATCATAGTAACACCACCTTTTTCCCCATATTTGTATTATCACTATAACAACATGCCGTTAGCTGACTGTTTTTTCCCGGGGGAATATGGTCCTTATTTTCTATATCTGCAATGCGGATAACCGGAAGGACAGTTTGGCATTCGAACGCCGGTAAGTCCTGTGAAATGTACTGTCGATTCTGTTTACCGCAATCTGTGCATTCTCCATATCCGCACCGGTCAGCATGATAATATATGAACCCGCCGCAAGTCTTGCCACCGGGTCTCCGGTGCGAAGCCCTTCCAGTAAGATCCGCTCCAGCCTCCGCACATCCGTCCCGGGCGCCGTGTCGCCGCCAAGGCTTATGATGGCCAGTGTCGACGTCTGCCCGCTCCGCGCCAGATGGCGCTTCTCCAGCGCGACAATATTCTGAAATACCCCGAAGCTGCAGAAGAATGCCTGCTGCTCGGTATTCTCTTCGCACACCAGCCGGAAGATCTCACTGTCGTCTCCTCTGTCTTCCTTGCGGAGTCCCAACGCCAGTGTGTAGATCTGCTCGATCTGTTCCGTGGGCGGCATCTCGAACTCGCGGAGCAATTGCTTCTTGAAATCTTCGTATTTCTCGATCGCCTGTTCCGGCTGTCCCATGGCGACAAACGCGCGCATCTGGTAAGCTGTGAATTCTTCTATACAAAAATCTATCTGATATGCCTGGCTGCATATGCTGACAATGTCCATCCACTGCTCCTGCTTCTCCAACAATGGGAGCAGCGTCCTGCAGGCATCCAGATATAACGTCCGGTAATATTGCCGCGGCGCTTTCACCCATTCGCTGTCATTACCGGAGAGCAGGTCTCCTCTGTACAGGCTGACCGCCTGCCGCAGCAGCTTCTCCCGCTTCTTCACCGGATCCTGCCTGGCTTTCAGGCACATTTCCTCAAACTGCTCGGTATCTAATACGATCTTCATCCTGGGATTCCACATATAGTAGCCTTGCCGCGTCTGCAGCGCGTCCTTTTGTTCCGGAAACATCTCCTGCAAGAGCCGCCGGATCTTAAAGAGCATGTTCCGCAGCGCATTTGCCGGATTGCTGCTGTCGCTCTCCGCCCAAAAAATCTCGATCAATTCCTCTGTTGAGATGTTCCGCGAATGGTTCACGATCAGATATTGCAGGAACGACAATGTCTTCCTGCCAATCCCGCGCTCTTCTTCCAGTGAAGTTTCCTCATTCGCAGATCTCTCACGGACATATGAGAATATCCCAAGCAGATGGAAGCAGATAATCTCTTTCTCTCTCATAATTCCTTCTCTTCGTCCGTCTCTTCTGCATTGCCGAGCGCTCCGTCAATCATCTTGACCAGCTCTAATGCACTTCTGAAATATTCCTTCTTCCTGCCGTCTACCCATGTGACTTCTCCCTGCCAACTGGAATGCTGCCTGTGGCTCACACGGATAATGAATGTGGCGTCGGTTCCTCTCTGTTCGGTCACCTGATCAAACGTAGCCATCTCTATCATGTCCTTTCGTCTATGTTCTGTTAATTCCGGTATCTTCTTACTTCTTCTGATCATCTGCTCCCGTGCCCTGCGGTCTGTGAAGAAGCTTCTCGTCTCCGTAGACGCATACGGGAAATGAATATCATCATAGAGTGCGTCCATCTGGCTGATCGCCGCAAACAAGGATTCAAACCGAATGGGGCTGTCTGTGTACCGGTGGTACAGCCGTCCCTGCTGCTGTTCCTCGTTATAGGAATCCAGACAGAGCGTCACGATATTAGGGCAGCGCCAGAGTGTTCCGTTGTCATTGTCATTTAACATATATCTCTCTCCCTCTATGATTCGCTGATTGAATTATCTGTATGAAATACCTGTATCGGGGTACACTGTCTATAGATGCACCCGGTCACATAATTTTCGTAGAGTATCCCACTCTACGAA
>CANDQP010000122.1 GCA_947388185.1 uncultured Dorea sp.
TTCGTCTGATTAATGACCAGGTCAGGATATTCCACGCTCTTGACATCGGAAGGCTTGGGCTCCGCGGCGGCCGGTTTATAACGGCGCAGGACGGCTTTCACCCTGGCGACCAGTTCCTTGGAATCAAAAGGCTTCTCCATATAGTCATCGGCGCCCAGTTCCAGCCCCAGAACCTTGTCGAAGACTTCTCCCTTTGCCGACAGCATGATGATAGGAACGGCGGATTTTGCCCGGATCTCCCGGCACACCTGGTAGCCGTCGATCCCCGGGAGCATAAGGTCCAGAAGGATCAGGTTGGGCTGATAGGTTTCCTGAGCGATGAGCGCTTTCTCACCGTCATACACCATCATGGTATCGAAGCATTCCTTGGTAAGATACAGGGATATCAGTTCTGCAATATTCTCGTCGTCGTCGACGATTAAGATTTTCTGTTTAGTTACCATATCTGTCTCCTTTTATTTCAGTTCGACGATCGTGACACCGGCATCACCCTCGCCGAATGCACCGAGCCGGAAGGACTTGACATGCTTCTGGCGCCGGAGATAATTGTGGATGCCTGTCCGCAATGCGCCGGTTCCTTTACCGTGTACGACACGGACGGAGGACAGATGCGCAAGTGCTGCGTCGTCTAAATATTTATCCAGTTCTGCGACGGCCTCGTCCACGGTCTTCCCAAGCAGGTTGATCTCCGGGCTTACAGAGAAGGACTTGCCCATCTTCATCTTGCCCTTGGAGGTCTTATGCATCTGCTTGGCGGAATAAGACGGGGTCTCTTCTATGATCTCCAGATCAGAGATATGGATCTGGGAGCGGAGGATTCCCATCTGTACGGTTACATTGCCTCTGGCGTCAGGAAGGGAGGTGACCGTTCCGTTCAGGTTCATGCTTAAGACCTTGACGTATTCACCCAGCTTAAAATCGGACGGCTTATGCTGCTTGCGGGGCTTCTTCGCTTCCAGCGTATTATGGGAGCTGACAGAAGCCATCTTCTTGCGGAGACGTTCGCGTTCCTTCTCCATCTCTGCCGCGGAAATGTTCTCCTTGCCGAACTTATGGAAATTGCGGATAGTCTCGTCGGCAGTCTCTTTAGCGTCCGCCAGGATGGCATGGGCCTTCTCGTTGGCTTCCCTGAGGATCCGTTCCTTCTGTTCTTCTAACCGTTCCTGTTTTTGGCGCACCTCGGTTTTGAGCCGTTCCAGCTCACGTTTGTATGCGTTGATCTCATCCTGTTCCTTCTGGATGGTGCGTTTGCTGGTCTCCAGATCTGTGAGCAGATCTTCAAAGGATTCGTCCTGTTCGGTCAGATGTGTCCTGGCTTCGTCTATAATATAATCAGGCAGCCCAAGCTTGCCCGCGATCGCAAATGCATTGCTCTTCCCCGGGATTCCAATGAGGAGCCGGTAGGTAGGGCGGAGAGTCTCCAGATCGAACTCGCAGCAGGCATTCTCTACCTGAGGAGTGGACAGGGCGTATACCTTCAGTTCGCTGTAATGGGTGGTCGCCATGGTGCGGATCCCCCGCTGGTGCAGATGGTTCAAGATCGCAGTGGCAAGGGCGGCGCCCTCGGTAGGGTCTGTTCCGGCTCCAAGCTCGTCAAACAGAACGAGGGAATGCTCGTCCACGTGCTTTAAGAAGGATACGATATTCGTCATATGAGACGAGAAGGTACTGAGGCTCTGTTCAATGCTCTGTTCATCTCCGATATCGGCATATACATGTTCAAATACGGCAAGCTCGGAACGGTCTAATGCCGGGATATGAAGTCCCGCCTGTCCCATCAGTGTAAATAACCCCACGGTCTTTAAGGACACCGTCTTACCGCCTGTATTGGGGCCGGTAACGATCAGCAGGTCAAAGGTATCCCCGAGGGTTACGGTGATGGGGACGACCTGTCTCTTATCAAGAAGCGGATGACGCCCCTCACGGATGTGGATGCGGCCTTCCGTATTAAATAACGGCATGGATGCATTCATATCCAGCGCAAGGCCTCCTCTCGCAAAGATGAAATCCAGTTCGCCAAGAATGGTGTAATTGCTGCGGATCTCTTCTGTATATGCTGCCGTGTCCTCGCTTAAGCGGGCAAGGATCACCTGGATCTCTTCCTGCTCTTTCCCGTAGAGCTCCTTTAGATCATTATTCAGTTTGACTACTGCCATCGGTTCAATAAATAATGTGGAACCGGTGGAGGACTGGTCGTGGATCAGACCGGAAACCTGGCCTCTGTGTTCTGCCTTGACCGGGATACAGTAGCGGTCTCCGCGCATGGTTATGATCGGATCCTGCAGGTAGGTGCGCAGAGATCCGTTGACCATGCCGGTAAGCGTGGAATGGACCTTGTCGTTCATCTGGCTGATGGAGCGGCGGATATGCTTCAATGTACCGCTCGCATCGTCGCTGATTTCATCTTCCTCTAAGATGCATCGGCGGATCTCTGACGACAATGTGGTCAGTGGCTCTAGCTGCTGGAAAAACGGATCCAGGCAGTCTTCCAGGTCGTCATTGTTGTCGTGCCTGCCGTATGCTTTGGCGCGTCCGGCAGTTTCCAGAAGCTTACAGATGCGTAAGAGCTCTCCGCTTCCAAGGGCCGCGCCGACCTCTAAGCGCCGCAGGGAATCATTGACCGGGCTGCACCCGCCAAAGGAAAGCCGGCCTTTCTTAACGATCCGTGTAAATGCGGCCGCCGTCTGCTGTTGGGAGACTGTGATCTCGGGCAGAGAAGTCATAGGCTTAAGTTTCCGGCAGCGCTCCTTGCCGCTGAAAGATGAGGCATGGTCTGTGAGCTGCTCAATAATCTTATTGTATTCTAGTTTGTTTAATGTTTTCTTATTCATATTCATCACCTGGATATATTCTAACCTATTTGCGCCATAAAAGAAAGAGAGAAATATTGAACAATTGCCGTTCATAGGTTATACTATATTCGATGGGGCGTATACCCGGAATGGATTTATAAAAGGAGAAGGATGCGTCTATGGAAGAGCATAGAGACCCAAAAGAAGAATTACGTCCAAAAGAGGAGCCGCAGGAGGAGTCGTCGGAGTATTCGTTTATGCAGGAGACGATCAAGCGGGATCGAAGAGGAATCAGAAAAGGTTTTTTTAAAATGGCAGGTTTCGGTCTGGTATTCGGGATGTGCGCCTGTTTTAGTTTTACTGCGCTGAGACCGGTGATGGAAGGTATTTTCCAGGATGATCCCGAGCAGGTCACGATTCCTAAGGAAGAGCCGGAAGAAGAGGAAGTACAACCGGAGCCGGAGCCGGCAGAACCGGCGGTAAAGCAGATGCTTGACGCAGACAGCTACCGGCAGATGCAGCAGTCGTTGACGGCGATCGGCATTGAAGCGAACCGCTCAGTGGCAGAGATCGTGGCGGTTGCGAAGGAACAGGACTGGACGGAGGAGGCGAAGGACTATAAGAACAGTGTGTCCGGCCTGATCGTTGCGGATAACGGAAGGGAGCTTCTGATCCTTGGCAAGTCTTCTGTTGCCAAGGAGGCTCAGGAACTGCGGGTGATCTTCAACGATGGGAATGCGTATCCGGCGGTATTGAAGAAGAGTGACGGAACTCTGGGAATCGGAATCTATGCCGTGAGCCGTTCTGACCTGGAGGACTCGACATGGTCACAGATTGAGACGGCGGTACTGGGAAGTTCCAACGCGGTGTCCAAGGGGGATGTGGCGATCGTTCTTGGCAAGCCTTTTGGGTATGCCGGGGCCATGGGATTTGGCTCGATCGCATCCGGGAAGAATACTCTGGATCTGGCTGACAGGCAATATCGTCTGATCAATACGGACATCGCCGGTTCAAAGAACGGGAGCGGTTTCATCGTGAATCTGAAAGGAGAGACGATTGCCCTGATCGACCAGAGCGCGGCGGAGGAAGGAAGTACGGAGCTGATCATAGGATATGGGATCACAGATGTGAAGGACATAATCGAATGCCTGTCCAACGGGCAGGGGGTTCCGTATATCGGCATCCACGGCGTGGATGTCACGGAGGAGATAGAAGAGCAGGGAATTCCCAAGGGTCTGTATGTGAAGAATGTGGAGGCAGATTCTCCGGCCATGACGGCAGGAATCCAGAGCGGTGACGTCATCACCAGCATCGGTGATGATGAGGTCGCATCCTACAGCGCTTACCATCAGTCATTGATGGAAACGAAGGTCGGAAGTGAAGTCAAGGTGAAGGGACAGCGTCAGGGAGCCGACGGTTATGTGGATATTGATTTCACTGTGACGGTAGGGAGTAAGGAGTAGAAAAGGACGTATGTGATCGTTCTGAAGAAAAGACAGCATGAGAATAGGGAACTGTGGGAGACGGTATTATTTCTTCACATTTCCTGAGACAGAAAGAGGCGGAAATATGAGATTTATCAATACTCTCCGAGAGGGAGAGACAATCAGGAACATTTATCTGTGTAAGGGGAAACGCTCTGCAGAGACAAGAAACGGGAAACCATATGATAATCTGATCCTTCAGGATAAGACCGGGGTGCTGGACGGGAAGGTCTGGGATCCGAATTCGGGAGGAATCGCAGATTATGATGAGATGGATTTTATAGAGGTATATGGAGAGATCATCAATTATAACAATAACCTTCAATTGAATATCAAGCAGATCCGCAAAGCGGAAGAGTCAGAGTATTCTATGGCGGATTATCTGCCGACCAGCGGGAAGGATACAGAGAAGATGTATCAAGAACTGCTGGGGTATGTGAAGAAGATTGAGAATCCATATCTGAGACAGGTGGTAGAGTATTATTTCGTGAAGGATGAGGCATTTATCCGGAAGTTTAAGGCGCATTCAGCGGCTAAGAGCGTACATCATGGCTTCTCGGGAGGGCTCCTGGAACATACGCTCAGTGTAGTGAAGTTCTGTGAATATATGGTGGGGGCGTATCCGATCCTGAACAGGGATGTCCTGTACACGGCGGCGATCTGCCATGATATCGGGAAGATCAAGGAGTTGTCTCCGTTTCCGGAGAATGACTATACGGACGACGGTCAGCTTCTCGGCCATATCGTGATAGGCGTGGAGATGATCAGCGAAGCGGCGAGGTCGATACCGGATTTCCCAGACAGACTGGCAAGCGAGCTGAAGCATTGCATTGTGGCACATCACGGGGAGCTGGAATATGGATCGCCGAAGAAGCCTGCGCTCGCAGAGGCATTTGCACTGAACTTCGCAGACTGTGCGGATGCGAAGATGCAGACGCTGACGGAGATATTCAAGGATAAGAATACGTATGACTGGCTGGGGTATAACCGGCTGTTTGAGACCAATCTAAGAAAGACGATAGGGATGGGGACGTAGTAAAAGGACGGTTTACTACGTCCCAAATTGAATTTTGCCCTGTATCCAAATAAAAAAGAGGTAGATTTATGCAGAAGAATGATGTGGTTACAGTTGAGATAGAGGATATGGGAATTGGCGGGGAAGGCATTGGGAAGGTCGATGGATATACGCTGTTTATCAAAGATGCGATAATCGGGGATATTGTAGAAGCCAAGATCATGAAGGCCAAGAAAAGTTACGGATATGCGAGGCTTATGAATATTATACGCCCGTCAGAACACCGTGCAGAACCCAAATGTCCGGTAGCCCGGCAGTGCGGCGGATGTCAGATCCAGGCCATGAGCTATGAGAAGCAGCTCGAATTCAAAGAACAGAAGGTAAAGAACAATCTGATGCGTATCGGCGGGATTCCCGGAGATGTGTTGGATGCGGTGTTTGAACCGGTCTGTGGGATGGAAATGCCTTATAGATACCGGAATAAAGCCCAATATCCTGTAGGAAGGGACAAAAACGGCAGACCAACGGCCGGGTTCTATGCAGGCCGGACTCATCAGATCATCCCGTGCCTTGACTGCAGTCTCGGCGTAGAGATAAACGGAGATATTCTAAGGATCATCCTTGATCATATGGTGCAATATGGGATTGAGCCTTACGATGAAGAACAGCACAGAGGGTTGGTGCGTCATATACTGCTCCGCTATGGTTTCGCCACGGATGAGATCATGGTCTGCCTGGTACTGAATGGAAGACAGCTCCCGCATGCAGAGGAATTGTCGGACAGGCTTTCGCGGATTCAGGGGATGACCAGCATCACGGTCTGTGTCAATACGGATAAGACGAACGTAATCATGGGCACCGAGATCATTACGCTGTGGGGGCAGAGCTATATCACGGATTATATCGGAGATGTGAAATATCGAATCTCGCCCCTGTCGTTCTATCAGGTGAATCCGGTTCAGACCAGGCAGCTGTATGAAACTGCGCTTGAATATGCGGGGCTTCATGGGGCGGAGACGGTGTGGGATGTGTATTGCGGAATCGGAACGATCTCCCTGTTCCTGGCGCAAAAGGCGGGGCAAGTCTACGGTGTAGAGATTGTTCCTCAGGCAGTTGCGGATGCGAAGATGAATGCCAGGATCAATGAGATCGGCAATGTGGAGTTCTATGCGGGGAAGGCGGAGGAGGTTCTGCCGGAATTCTATGCGAATTATGCTGTAGAGCATCCCGGTAAGCAGGCACGGGCGGATGTGATCGTGGTGGATCCGCCGCGGAAGGGGTGCGAGGAATCTGTGCTTGAGACGATGGTGCAGATGCAGCCGCAGAGGATTGTGTATGTCAGTTGTGATTCGGCTACGCTGGCGAGGGATGTGAAGTATCTGGGGGAGAGAGGATATGAAGTGGTAAGGGGGAGGGCGGTGGATATGTTTCCGCATACTTGCCACACAGAATGTGTGGTGGGAATACAAAGGAAACATATCTAGAAATCCTTTATTTTAGGCAGTTTTATAAGCATTTTGTGTTTGCGTGCAGAATGAATATGACTGTTATATTGCATTTGTCATTGCTATGGCCGGTGTAAGGCAGGTGCTCCCGAATGTGGATACCCATCCAGAGTTTGGCACTGCGCTGGAAGAAGTAAAAGCAGCAGGTGTGAAAGTATTGTATTTAACCTGTGATGTGAAACCTGATAGCTTAACCATCACAGAATGTATAGAGATGAGGAATTAACTATGGCATACCTATATCCGTTTGGACAGAAGCTGCATCCGTTGGTGCAGGAAGATAAAACTCCCAAGAAGGTATTCGTGCTTGGCGTATATGCCAGTGCCGTTCATGCAAGGTGGATGAGAGACGGACAGATCGTCTGTCGTGCGCTTGCTGTCGCCAGTGAGCCGAGAATTTTCTGGGATGGTAATCCAGACGAAGCAAAAGCCATTATTGATAAGATTAAGATTCCGCAGGAACTTGGTATACTTGTCCCTGCCGGAAAGCGGTTAAATGGCCCGTCGGCAAAAGTGCTGGATGAGGATATTCTGGCGCCTCTCGGTTTTACGAGAAAGGACGCGTGGCTTTGTGATTGCCTGCCGGAGACGCGATTGAATCCGCGCCAGCTTAAAGTCATCAAGGAGCGTTATAATCCACTGATTGAAGCCTACTGGATGAACGAAGTAACGATACCAAAGAAAACGAATGCATTCTGTGATGATAAGCGTGCTGCGGAAATTACAGAGGAGTTGCTACAGTCGGAAGCAGACCTGCTTGTCCTTCTGGGCGATATTCCGGTTGCTCAGTACCTGAATCGAGTGGCTGATGTTCCTTACAAGTCATTGCAGGAATACACAGATATCTATGGCTATGGAAATGCCTCAGATATAACCATAGGCAACAGAACATTGAAAGTTTTACCGCTGGCACATCCTCGTCATATTGGCGCATTGGGTGCACATAGTAAGAAGTGGAATCTTGCTCATGCTGAGTGGGAGAAGAACCGCTCAGAAAAGCGTTGACAAGTTCCCGCACTCGCCCGAAAGTCTTTGACTTGTTCCCATTGACAGCTGTATGTGGTAGATAAGTTCCCTGTCACCGCCTGCGCACAGCCGTGGATACAGGACATTGATAGTCAAGTCATAAGGCATGTGGAGTGTGTCGTGTTGATGTCACGGGTGGAAAAATAGAATAGCGGAAAAGTGCAGAAAACAAGGGATTTCCGGGAGTTGGGACAGTTTGGAAAAATTGTTTCAGCCCTCGGATTTTTTGTTTGTTGTATTGTGCGGAAACATATCCACTGCCTTTTGTGTGGGATAGTTGAGTTGACAGGATAGATATGGGGTATGTTGTGGAGATAGGATTGTTAAAGGTAGGTTGCTTCAACGAATGTAATAGCAAAAGAAGCTGGAATTTCCAAAGCGCTTATGTTTCATTATGTAAGCAGCAAACAGGAGCTTTTCTTTTGGGTATATGATTATTTTGACGATTTAATGAAAAGAGAATATTTTGAACTAATGGATTATGGAGAAAAAGATATTTTTAATAGACTGAGGCAATCCTATACCCTTCAGATTGGATTACTGGAAAAGTATCCATGGATTACAGAGTTTCATAAACTTTCGCAGATAACCCATTCAGATGAGATTAATAAAGAAATCAGTAATCGGAAACAGATTCCAAGTCATGGTACAAATCGATTCGGCACAAGGTATGCGTATGATTTTATACAAGTGGATTGGAATAGGGGTGGCTATCCTGCATATCGTGTTAGTTTCATTCAATATCTTCTGTTTGGTGTTAAACTTGAGAACTATTATTGCTGGGGGCAGGACGTGTATGCGCCTTTGCGGGTAATTACATTATTATAAAATTTGATGATGGAATTTATGCTGCGCTTTGCCATCTTCAAACTGGTTCTATTCAGGTTTCTGTTGGGCAGAAAGTAACAAAAGGGGAAATGATTGGAAAGATGGGTTATTCAGGGAATTTCTTTGCTCCGCATCTGCATTTTCAACTTATGGACAGCAATGACATAGCCAGTGCAAATGGAATTCCGTGTGCTTTTGAGGAATATGAATTATTCAAAAATGGGAAGTGGGAAAGGGTAAAAAATGGGAATGTTTGCAATCATGATTATTTGCGGAAGTATTGCAGTACGCTTTTTCAGATGGGAATAGACAATGATATAGTTGACTTTACTGCAAAGACGATTTATAGTGTCATCTGCCAAGGGAGTAGGGGTTTGACTCTCGTATTATGTGAGGGTTTATACTCTTAAAGTCAGGAGGTGGTTTCTTTGCTGAAAATAGGAGAATTTTCAATTTTGTCCCAAATCAGTATTCATATGCT
>CANDQP010000123.1 GCA_947388185.1 uncultured Dorea sp.
CCCATAAACAGATTATACCACGAATTCCCGGAAAATAAAAGAAAAACTTTTAATTGATTCTCCTTCTTTCAAGTAGTATACTAAACACATCAAATCTATTATCAACATATTAGGAGGATGTTACACATGAACAGAAAGACAATATTATATTCCATATTGTTGTTCATCCTATGCAGCATCCTTTCTTGCGGCTGCGGCGGCGGGCAGGAAAGCAATGCGGCTGAATCCGGCGGCAGCGGCAAGAATGGTAAGAACACAGCCGGTGAAGATTCAGGTCCGCCAAGGGACAATACCCCCAAGGTACTGGTTCCGGCGGCAGATGGTACCACTACCTATGGCGCCGACCTTGTGACTATTGATGCTTCCCACACAGATCAGGGCTATGCCATGGTCCAATATCGCGGATCCAACCCCAAGGTCAAACTACAGATTGCATCACCCGGCGACATTACTTATACATATCTGTTGTCACAGAGCGGGGAATTCGAGGCATTTCCCCTTGCGGCGGGGAATGGAACCTATTCCTTTACCGTTTATGAGAACGTAGAAGGGGATATGTACTCGGTGGCCTACTCCGCGAATGTTGAAGCTGTGATCGCTGACGAATTTCTTCCCTTCCTGTATCCGAATCAATATGTGACCTTCACGGCCGATTCCAAGGCCGTCGCCAAAGCCAAGGAACTTGCATCTGCGGCTCATTCTGATCTGGATGTGGTTCGTGAGATTTATCACTATGTGATCAAGAATGTGACCTACGATACCGCCAAGGCAGAGAATGTGTCATACGGATATCTTCCGGATGTGGACGACACCCTCAAGACCGGCAAAGGCATTTGTTTCGATTATGCAGCCCTGATGTCCTCCATGCTCCGTTCCCAGGGTATCCCTACCAAGCTGGAGGTCGGATATGCCGGGGAGGCCTATCATGCCTGGATCAGCACCTACATCAAAGGCACCGGATGGATCGATGATATCATAGAATTCGACGGCAAATCATGGAGTCTGATGGACCCGACCTTTGCCGCAAGCACCAACAGCAAAGGCCTGAAAGAATATATTGGTGATGGTTCCAATTACGTTTTAAAATATTCTTATTAAGATATATAGCAAGAAAGGAGTACATATGGCAACCCCAACACTAACCCCCTTATCTAATATGGAGATCTCATCCTTCTGCTCACAGATGGCAATGATACTTCATTCCGGTATATCCGCTATGGAAGGGATCTCCCTGATGCTGGAAGAGACGTCCGACGGCGAAGAGACGAAGCTTCTCAAGCTTATGGACGAGACTTTACAATCAACCGGAAGCTTCCATGAAGCGCTCACCGCCACGGAAGCATTTCCAGATTATATGCTCCACATGGTACAGATCGGAGAATATACAGGCAAGCTTGATGAAGTCATGGACGCACTGGCTTCCCACTACGAGCGCGAAGCCTCCATCTCACAGTCTATCAAGAATGCCGTTACCTATCCCCTGATCATGGTCTTCATGATGCTTCTGGTAATCCTGGTATTGATGACGAAGGTAATGCCCATCTTCAATCAGGTATTTCAGCAGCTCGGAAGCGAGATGACAGGATTCTCCAAGGCAATCCTTGATTTCGGGACCGCCATCAACAATTATTCCGTGGTCCTGATCGCAGTGATCGTCCTGTTCGTGGTGCTGATCCTGTACTTTACCAAGACGAAGAAGGGACGTGAAGCATTCGCCTCCTTCAGTTCAAGATTCGCGTGGACGCGCGTCTTCTCTGAGAAGCTTGCCGCCTGCCGCTTTGCAAGCGGAATGGCGCTGACCTTGAGCAGCGGAATGAGCCCGGAAGAGAGTCTGAATCTTGTCGCCAAATTAATACACAACGACAGCTTCGCAAGTAAGCTGAATACATGCAAGGAAGATCTGGATAAAGGCGAAGACCTCTACAGATCCCTGTTAAATGCAGGCATATTCTCCGGAATCTACGCCCGTATGACTTCTATCGGCTCGAAAACCGGTGTCCTGGACGAAGTGATGCAAGATATCGCCGACAAATACCAGGAAGAGATCGACCAGAAATTCACTAATATCATCGCGACTCTCGAGCCGACACTGGTTATTATCCTGTCGCTGATCGTAGGCATGATCCTTCTGTCGGTCATGCTTCCGCTTATGGGAATTATGTCCAGCTTATAAGAGGTAATAGTTATGAAACATCGTTTTGAAACACAGAAACCCAGTTCTACATCCAAGAACTTCATGATATCCATCGGTTGCTTCGCACTGATCGTGTTTCTGTTCACAGCCGGAACCTCCCTGGTATCGGATAAGACAGATGCACAGGAGATACAGACTCTTGAACAGGCCGTCAACCGCGGTATTGTCCATTGCTATTCCATGGAAGGCTCTTATCCCGCGAGTCTGCAATACCTGAAGGATCACTATGGACTTACTTATGATGATGAGAGATTTTTTGTAGATTATCAGACACTTGGCAGCAATATCATGCCGGATGTCACGATCATAGACAGGAGGGGCAGATAGATGAGATTCCAGACCCGAAGCAGGCATGTGATAGATTTCATATTTCCAATTGCATTATTCTTCGTATTTGCCGCTTCATCACTCGTCGTACTGATCCTTGCCGCGGATATCTATGGTTCTACCACGAATCAGCTTCAGGCAAATGATGAGAACCGGACAGCCCTGTCTTATATTTCCGAGAAGATACGGCAGAACGATACCGGCGGCGCTCTTGAGATCACCAGCATAGAAGGAACAGAATGTCTGTCCCTTTCCGCCGACTATAACGACGTTCCGCATACAACCTATATTTACGAATATGACGGAATGCTCAAGGAATTATTTGTCCGGGATGATGTATCCGTTTCTTTAAAGGACGGCAAAGACATTATGGAGATCTCTTCACTGTCCATATCCCGGATCGACGATCATCTCTATCATTTCATCACCGTTGACAGTCAGGGACGCGAAAGCTCTCTGGTTGCCTCAGAAAGGAGCGTTCAATGAAGAAACATACATCCAGCCGCTCCGGACTTCTCCTGATGGAGATCATTATTGCGATCCTGTTCTTCTCTGTTGTAAGCGCCGTATGCCTTCAACTATTTGTAAAATCGCATAACCTGGGGCAGGATACGGAGGAATTGGATATGGCCGTGAGACATGCCGGCTCTGTTGCCGAGATCTTAAGCCAGTCCGAACAGCCCTCAGAACATCTGCAAGAGATTTATTCCGATTCTGATATAAATGAAAATGGCGGTTCCATATATTTCGATAAGGATTTCCAGACCTGCTCTGAGGAGACCGGCGTATACCATCTTGACATCAGCGCCTCTCCCTTAGATGACAGGCTGACCGGTTACCGCATTGCAGTCTATGCCAATGATGATCCCAAAGAGATCTACAGTCTGGAAGTCAATACCTATACGCCGTTAACTCCAGACTCAACATCATACTAAGCTGCCGAAGAGAGGATGCCTTTATGAAACAAACTTCATTTCCCGTAACAAATATAGGTTCCGTGTCATTACTGATGACCTTCATCGTCCTGTGCCTGGTGACATTCTCCACACTGTCACTGTCCGGCTCAGTCAGTGAATTCCATTACAGCCAGAAGTTGGCGGAACACAGCACCGATTATTACAATGCTTCCAATGAAGCTGCTGCGGTACTTATGGAGATTGACGGGATACTGCACAGCGCATATACCAAAGATCAAAACAGATATTATTCTAGTGCCAGAAAGCAATTGGAACAGCTGGAACATATCACGGCAGATTTCTCAAAGGATATTCCTGCTATAACTTATGATGTACCTGTCAGTGATTCCCAGATTCTCAGAGTGACTCTGTCTCTGAATAGTCCGGACGAGGTCGAAGATGGATATTACAGGATCACTTCCTGGAAAGAAACTGCCGCAGCAGAATGGAAAGGCGATGACAGCCTTGAGCTTTTTACACCGCAAGAGTTAGATTAGAAGAGGAGAGATTTCATTATATGGACACAAGAGAGTTACTTCAGAAAGCAATCGACAACCATGCTTCTGACATATTTATCGTAGCCGGTCTTCCGGCGTCTATGCGAATGAACAACACGATGAACCTGGACACCGGAGACCGCCTTCTTCCCAAGGATACGTTCGAGATCGTGAAGGATATATACGAGCTTGCCGGCAACCGTTCCATGGACCAGTTGATGGAGACGGGTGACGATGACTTCTCTTTTGCCATCCCCGGCATGTCCCGTTTCCGTGTCAATGCATACAAGCAGAGAGGATCCCTGTCGGCAGTCATCCGAGTCATTACCTTTGAACTGCCGGATCCGGCTTCTCTGGGCATCCCTGCCAATATCATGGCACTGGCCCGTTTCTCGAAGGGTCTGGTGTTGGTGACTGGACCTGCCGGAAGCGGCAAATCCACCACCCTTTCCTGTATGATCGACGATATCAACCGCAATTTTGAGAAACATATCATCACATTGGAGGATCCGTTGGAATTCCTTCATCAGCATAAGAAGAGTATCGTAAGCCAGCGTGAGATCAATGTAGATACCGAGAGCTATGTGACCGCGCTGAGGGCATCTCTCCGTCAGAGCCCGGACGTGATACTCCTTGGAGAGATGCGGGATTATGAGACGATACAGGTTGCAATGACTGCTGCCGAGACCGGTCATCTGATATTCTCCACACTTCACACCATCGGCAGCGCCAACACGATCGACAGGATCATCGATGTATTTCCGTCAAGCCAGCAGCGCCAGATTGCAGTCCAGCTCTCTATGGTACTGCAGGCTGTCGTATCGCAGCAGCTGGTTCCGTCTGCAGACGGCGGCATGGTGCCGGCCTTTGAGCTTATGACCGTCACCCCTGCCATCCGCAATATGATCCGTGACAATAAGATTCCTCAGATTGACGGCATTATATATTCCTCTTCCAATCAGGATATGATCTCTATGGACACAAGCCTTGCACGGCTCTGTCAGCAGGGAACGATCACGCGGGATACCGCATTGTCCTACGCAACCAACCCTGATATGCTGTCTAAGAAGCTCCGCTAATCAACCTAACTTGTGATCGCCTTCACCGGGCATGCACTCTTACATGCTCCGCAGCGGACACATTCCGGATGATTCGCGTTCTTCACCGGATCAACCTGCATTTTACAGACTTTTGCACAGGCACTGCAGCCTGTGCATTTTTCTTTGTCTACCCGGTAGCGGAACACAGAGATCGGATTGAATACCGAGTACACAGCCCCAAGCGGGCAGATATATTTGCAGAAAGGCCGGTAAATCATGACCGACAGGGTCACTGTAACAATCAGCAGGACGCTCTTCCACGCATACAGCCATCCAAGAGCGCTGCGCATGGACTTATTGAACAATACAAGCAATATTCCGCCTTCCAGCGTACCTGCCGGGCAGATGTATTTGCAGAAATACGGCAGCCCCTGTCCGAGCACATCCACCAGGAACATCGGCAATAATATCACGAACACAAACAGTATCACGTATTTCAGTCTTCGCAGCAGCCTGTCCCCCTTAAAGGTACCGATCTTCTTCACAAACGGTATCTTATGCAGCAGATCCTGAACCAATCCGAACGGACACAGCCATCCGCAGACGAATCTGCCCGCCAAAGCGCCCACGAACATCAAAAATCCCGCCGCATAGAATGCAAATCTGAAATTCCAGCTTCCAATCACCGCCTGCATCGCTCCTATGGGACAGGAGCCAACGGCTCCCGGGCAGGAATAACAGTTAAGCCCGGGAACACACAGGTTCTTAAGCTTCCCCCTGTAGATCTTCCCCTGGACGAAACCGACCAGATAGCTATTCGTCAGGAGCGCCCAAAGCGCTTGGATTCTGTGACGTTTCCATTCATTCTTATTCTTATTATCCAATTCCCACACACTCCATACAGATGTTGACTGCTTTTTCTAATACCACCGTCATCTCTCCCCGGCAAATGCCGAATCCCATGATCAGAAGCCCCAGGACTGCGGCCGCGATACCGGCCCGCGGGGAGCAAAAGATACGGCTCATTGTACCGCTCCTTCCAGTTCTGCCTCCACGATACCCTTCCAGTCCTCGAACGACCGGCTTCCCGAGTAGGTCTCGCCAACAATATTACCTTCCTTGTCCACGAAAAATGTCTCCGGCACAGCGCTGATTCCGGCAAGCCTGCCGTTCAGGTAGCCTGCGTCCGGTATCAGGAACGGATAGGAAGCCCCCGTCTTCTCCGCCAGAAGCTTCGCCTTCTCTATCGTCTCTTCATCTGCATTTCCTGCGATATCCAGCACGATCCCGATCACCTGTACACCCTGCCCTTCCATCTCTTTGCTGAACTTCTCAAGATCCGGGATCTCCCGGATACACGGTGAACACCACGTGGTAAATACATTGATCATGGTCAGGTCATGACCGGCGAACATCTCCTGGGTATAGGTCTCGCCGTTCACATCCTCCATGGAGAATTCTCCCAGGCTTCCGCCTTCGGAAGCCTCTGATCCGCCAGGATCCAGAACTTCCTGATCCGCCTTCTCCTCCTGCGCTGCATCTTCCTTTAGCCTGGAAGATGAATCTTCCCCGGATGCACAGCCTCCGGCAATGATCACACTGCACATCCCTAATATGGATAATGCCTGCAATAATTTCTTTCTAAGAATCATACTCATTTCTCCTCACTTTCCATATATTCTTCACAACTTCCGATACACCTGCAGATACATGGCAATAAAACAAGAGCTTCCTCCGATCACATTGGATATTGGCTCCGCCAGGAAGACGCCGTCCACCCCGAGCCCTAATCTTGGCAGAAGGACCGTAAGCGGAGCCACAATGACCGCTTTGCGCAGCAGGGAGAAGAACACCGCCTGCTTCGACCGTCCAAGCGCCACGAAGGTACATTGTCCGCAAAACTGGAATGCCATAAAGCAAAAACCCATGAAGTACAGATTGAGGGCATGTTCCCCCGTGCTCAGCATTTCTTTGTTATTCGTAAATACCGATAACAGGAACCGCGGCGAGACAATGACCGCTATCCATGCCAGAATCGTGTAGACGATGGCCGTAACCGTCACGAATCGGATCCCTTCCCTGACCCGCTCCGGCTTCCCCGCCCCGTAGTCATAGCCAAGGACCGGCTGTGATCCGCTGGTGAATCCATGAACCGGAAGCGTCATGACCTCCCGGATCGAATTGATCACCGTCATGATTCCTACATACAAGTCCCCTCCGAAATCCCGCAGTGTCGTATTGCACAGTATGCTCACGAGGCAGTTCGTAGACTGCATGATGAAGCCTGACAACCCCAGCGAAGCGATCTGCCCTGTCAGCTTCCAGTCGATTCTTAAGAATTCTCTCTTGATATGCAGGACCGCCTTCGATCCCGTAAGGAACCTTACCACCCACAGGGCCGATATCATCTGGCTGATCACCGTGGCCAGCGCCGCGCCCGATACTCCCATGTGAAATACGAAGATAAAGAGAGGATCCAGGATCAGATTCAGGACTGCCCCTATGATCGTCGTGAACATACCCGTTCCCGGGAATCCCTGTGCGTTAATGTAACCGTTCATTCCGGCTGATACCATAGAGAATGATGTACCAAGCAAATATATTTTCAGATACGCATCTGCATAGACATAGGATGCCTCGCTTGCCCCGAATAAAAACAGGATCGGCCTTCGGAAGATATAGCAGAATACAAGCAGTAGCAAGGAACATCTTAGAAGCATCGAGAATGCATTTCCCATGATCTTCCCAGCCTGTTCATCCTCGCCCGCCCCTCTTGCCATAGAAAACAAAGGCGTACCGCCCGCTCCCAATAACTGCGTGAACGCCATAACCAAAGTCGTAACCGGGAATGCCAGGCCTATCCCAGTCAGCGCCAGTCCGTCTGAACCCGGCAGGTGACCGATATATACTCTGTCTACCACATTATAGAGTATCTGTACGATCTGCGCAAGGATCAGAGGAACTGCCTGTGAGATGATATTTTTTGATACGGTATTGCGTGAGAAATCTGTCGCCATAATTTATCAAATGTCCTGTATTCCTTTCTTATTATTTTACTTGTTATTATATCATATATGACAAAATTACTGTATTAAAAAGCAAAGGTTTACAGGATGGGGTAGCGTTGAATCTATCCACGTAAAAAGCAGATACCCTAAATGGCTAGGCATCCGCTTTTTATCATCTTATAAGCTATCAATTTCCTCAAGTGTTAAATCTGTTGCTTTTGCAATTTGATCATGGGGCATATTCATTTCCAAAAGATTCCGTGCAATTCCTATCTTGGCATTCCGATCCGCATTATATAATGCCTGTGCCTCATCATGCCTTGCTTTCGCACGGAGCCTTTCCTTCTCACGGAACTCTGACGAAGCAGTAATCGTATAATATGCGTTTATCGCCTGACTCATAACCGGCACCTCCATCTCTTTAATCTTCTCCAGTTCCTCTTCAGTTTCCGCCTTGAACAACGAAAGCCATAACAGTAACATATCATCATCGCCCACATCTGACGGCAGTTTGTAAAGTTCAAAGAAATGAAATCCCATTTTATCCGACAGCAGGGTATGGCGTGTAACCTCTAACGGCTGGAAGAAAGAATGATATTCTTCACATTCAAACAGTGAGAAATCTATAATACAACACCAGCTTCTTTAAAAGTTCCGGGTACTGTACAAACAGCATTTTGAACAATGTATCTGTCTTAAACGTATATTCAAGCTTCCGCATGGCATCATCTCCCTTAAATCTTCTAGTCTTCCCTATGGATAATATATCATATTTAATAGCTGATTTCCATAAAGACTTTTGCGAAGTCAATCGCATTTCCCTCGCCATCTGTAAAATCCTACAGTGACAGCAGGCTATGGTCTGTGTCCAGTTTTTCAGATAACGCCACCGTTCTTTATCCTTGTAAAAATCTGCATACTGTTCCC
>CANDQP010000124.1 GCA_947388185.1 uncultured Dorea sp.
TTTATATCACTTTTCGACAGGCTTGTCAATCATTTTCCTGCATTTTGTCGACGCCAATCTTAAACTCCATGTAAGATTCTCCCTTCATCAGTCTGGAATATTTGTGAGCTGTATGGATTTACTCTATCATAAGAACTGCAAAATCTCAAACAGAAATGATTGTTTCTATCTGCAATTTATTTTCGGCACTTTTATAATATGCCGAATTTTAATCAAGATAATATCTTATATTGAGTAAAATAGTTTGCCGAACTACATCTGAACATATCTCCTACGATAATATTCCATCGTCCGATACTCCAATATATCCTTCATATGATATTGAAACGCAGCATTTTTAATACAGTCCTTCAATTCCCCTCGAATCGCAATCGCATATCCCGCTTTATCAACAAAAAATCCCTTGCCAGAGGATTTCAAAAAACGTATCGGCATAGATTTCGCTTTGCCAAGATGCTGCTTATCCGTCATTTTCTTATAATCTTCATAATTGATATCTGACGCAAAATCTTTCCAGTTTGTCCCTGCCGAGAAGAACTCCTTCCAGCTATCCAAAACTTCTTCGTCCGTCACTTCCATCCGTATATTTCCATGGTTATAGAAACTATACAGAATCGGCATCTTATACACCTTCTGCATATCTGTTGTTTCTATAACAGATAGGAATTCCCGGCCGATTCCTGCATATAGAATCTCTTCATCCTGTGAAATATCCTGCAAATCATGCAGAAAATCCAGATACCTGCGAAAAGGATTTTCCTTCGCATGCTTCACGCAATACTGGTAAATATCGTCATCCATGTAGGTAAAGAATTCCATTCTTGACGGTACTCTCCCATCCAACAATTCTTTTACTCTGTAATATTCCTGCCGAACCCGCTCTTTTACAGACAGCACCTTTCTATCCAGTTCCTTGAATAAGTCTATCAGCCGCATATCAAAGTCGACCAGACAGTCATCCGGGTATTCTATATCTTTATAATCATAAGCCTTTTTCTCTGCAAAAGACGTTCCGCCGCCAAGCAACAGCGGTGCCTTCCCAGCCTTTTCATAATTCCCGATAAAGTCAAGGACATTCAGATATTCTTTTTCTCTGTATGTCCGCAGTCCCCGTCCCAACTGCTGTAAAAATACAATCGGCGATTCTGTCGGCCTTAAAAACATAACCATGTCAAGAGACGCTATATCTAATCCTTCGTTGAACATATCCACGGAAAAAATGACCCTGATCTCCTGTTTTATCAACTGCTCGACCGCCCTGTCCCGGTTCTCAGAAAACTCCCCCCTTGCGTCACTATACACAGCCACAGAGGTAATTCCTCTTTTACAAAATTCCTTTGCCATCTCCTCTGCATGCTGTCTGGAACAGCAGAATCCCAACGCCCGGCGTGAACGGTATTTCATGTAGTATTTGTAGATCAGATCGTACCGCCTGTGATTGCCCTTGTAGATATCAGTCAGTTCTCTTTCATCATAACGTCCTTTCACCAGGCGAAGCCCCGAATAATCCGTCTCATCATAGATTCCATAATAATGAAACGGAACCAATATCCCTTTATTTATCGCTTCCTTCAACGAAATCTCATACGGAACATTATAGTCGCAGATCTCATATATGCTCTTGCCGTCCATTCGTTCCGGCGTAGCAGTAAGACCAAGCATAAACTGCGGTTTGAAGTAATTTACAATCCTTCTGTACTGAATGTTGACCGCATGATGGAATTCATCAATGACAAGATAGTCAAAATAATCTGCCGGGAAATACTCTTCGGTCAAATATTCTTCTCTTCCCAGTGTCGCAACAGACGCAAAAATCACAGATTTTCCAGTATCTTTATGCTTACCATAAAAAAATCCATAATCATCCGAACAGCGTACATTTCTAAAAGATACTGCCGCCTGCTTTAGAATCTCTTCTCTGTGCGCTATAAAAAGCACCCTCTGAAAATTCACAGAGTCAAACGCCGCCAGATACGTCTTCCCGACACCCGTTGCCGCTTGGACCAATCCCTTTGACGCACCTTCCGCCCTGCTGTCCTCTAATGCATAGAGAGCCTCTATCTGGGCGCCTCTTGGCTGAAAAAGCACTTTAACATTTGTATCTTCATCAGCCTTATCATATCTATCCAGATCTCTGGATACCGCCGGTTTGTGCCAGTTTTTTGAATAACGGCGCAATTCTTCATCATCAATCACAATAGAATGGTTGAAATACAAATCTTCAAAGGTATCATAAAACATTTGAAAACTCTTAGTATCCGCAATACTGCTAAAACGGTAATTCCATTCGATTCCCGATGTCAAAGCGCTCCTCGAAATATTTGAAGAGCCTATGTAGATTTCGCTGTTATCTTCATAATGAAACATATAGGCTTTCGGATGGAAAGAACGCGATTTGTCATTATAGAACCGTAATTCTATTCCTTCACCCAATTCCTTTTTTATCAAATATAACGCTGAAGGCTGAGTAATCCCAAGATAATTTCCTGTTAATATCCGTATCGGAACATTCCTGTCCAAAGCAGATCTCAGATCACTTAAAATCATGCGGACACCTGATTCCATGAGAAAAGATACAATGATATCTATTCTGTCAGCTTTCGTTATACTCATCTTAAGCTGATAATATAGAAAACGGCTCTGATTCCGGTCTCCGGTCATTACATCCGTAGATTCTACTATAACGTTATTTGTCCGAACTTCATCTATATTTATTTGTGTTTCTTCACTCTGTTCATTCGAAATAATTATTTCTTCCGCAGAATTAAATTGAGCCACTGTTCTTCACCTCGCCCTGGCCGTACATCAAATGTGAGCCACTGTTCTTCTATCCTTACATGCTCCACATCCTTAAGTAAATTTGCAAATTTGTCTTCTGTCATATCTGTAAAATACCGTTCTTTACGAATTCCCTCATATGTTCCGTACTTAAAAGAAGTATAGATAATTCCTCTGTCCTTTAAAGCAGCAGCCATCTTTGTTATGATATCTGCAAGTCTCTCATACGGTACGTGCAAAATAGAAGAGCATGCCCATATGCCGTCGTATTTCTTTATCTCTGCCAGATCTTGAAAAAGCATCTGTTTTACTTTAATTCCTGTATATTCACTTGCTATCTTGCATAATTCTGATGATCCGTCTATTGCTTCCACACTGTAACCCTGTTCAAGGAAAAACTTCGTGTCGCGGCCAGAACCGCAGCCAAAATCGAGGATAACGGCATTGGGTAACAGCTTATCCTGAAACCGCTTTTGTGTCACTTCAAAATCTACCGAAGCAGTTTCTTCTGCAAATTTTTTTGCATTTATATTATAATATTCGATACTACTTTCAATCTCGTACATCTTTCTCTTGCAAACCTTTTCATTTATTATTTTTTCTAACAAAACAGGAAGTTTTACTCCGCTCATATGCTAAAAACAGAGCCGCGCCTACCGCGCAGCTCTGTCCTTCAGCGGATCATCTGATCCCCGCCTTCAACGCCTGACCTCTTTTACTTCATACGTCTCCGGGTCCACGACTACTCCGTAATCTTCCTTAGCCTGTCTCACGGAAATATACTCATTCTTCACATCCCATGCCACGCTTTCAGGATCCCGTTCCATCGGATCCCCGTATCCGCCTCCGGTGCAGGTCACCATGCGGACCGTATCATCCCGGTTCATCACCTTTCGGGCCACGATCCCCATCGGGCCTTCCATACTGCCGTCCGCCTTATGGAATTCAAAGTAATTATAAGAGCCGTCCTTGCCGCCTGCCGCTCCCCACGCCGGGAACTTATTCCTTCCAAAGGACGCCGTGAAGAGCTGACCGTCCGTCATCGCGCGGTAAGTCCGTACCGCGCCGCTTCCTCCGCGGTATTTCCCTGCTCCGGCGCCGTCCGTATGAAGGCTGTACTCGTCGATCATGATTCCGTAGCGGTTCTCCGCCATCTCAACCGGCACATTGTAAGTCTCGCCGTCGCCGACGCAGAACTGTCCCACTTCTCCGTCTTTGCCGTCGCTTGCGCCCCATCCGCCTCCGGTCGGCTCTACGATCAGGAACGGTTCCCCGCTGCCCTGCTTCGTTCCCGCAAGAACCACTGAACATACGGATAACATATGCCCCGCTCCCAATGCCTCCGGGAATACCGGCGCAAGCGCTTTCCATACGATATCGGAAGAATAGATCATACTCTCAAAATAACAGGACGTCGGAGCAGGCGCATGGCAGCGAAGGACCGATCCATCCTCCGCCAGGATCCGCATCGGCTCAAATACACCGTCGTTTACCGCAAGCGCCGGGCCTAAGATCGACATGTAGATCACCTTCACCCCGGCACACAGGGAACTGTATCCGGTATTGATTGGGCTTGCCACCTGCGGGCTGCTGCCTGTGAAATCAGCGATGAATTCATCCTCCGTTATGGTAACCTTCACCTTCAGCTTCACCAGATTACCGTGCCCGTCGTCGTCCATGTACTCTTCCATCTCCCAGCTTCCCTTAGGAAGCTCCTTGATACGGTTATATGCGATCATCGCGCCCTGCCGTAATAAGCGTTCCATAGATTCCTTCACGACCTCCAGGGAATACTTCTCACACAGCTCGCCGATCCGCTTATACCCCGTCCGAAGAGACGCGATCTGCCCCCACATATCACCCTCCGAGGTCTCAGGGAAACGCACGTTGCTCTTGATCATTTCCAACAGAGGCGTACAGATATCTCCCCGATTAAGAAGCTTCACACCGGAGAATCTTAACCCCTCCTGATATACCTCCGAAGAATCCGCGGTAAATGAACCTGCCGCCATGCCGCCGATATCCGACCAGTGCGCTTTATTTCCCACAAAAGCGAGCAGCTCATCCCCGTAGAATACGGGCATGACCATCCCGATATCCGACAGATGGGTTCCTCCGCCCATATACGGATCGTTGATCAGGAACACATCGCCCGGATGCATATTGTCTTTGCCGTATTTCGCAATGATCTCCTGTATCATCGGTGCGATCAGGCCGATGAATCCGCACGCTCCGTTTCCCTGTGTCAGAAGCCGCCCTTTTGCATCCGCGATACCGCTTGCATAGTCCAGGGTCTCATAGATGATCGGGCTCATGGAGGTCCTGGCAAATGCGTAGAACACCTCGTTGCTGACCGCGATCAGAGAATCTTTTACTATATCTAAGGTCACCGGATTCACTTTTATCTCTGCCATTATTCCTGCACCTCCGTTTCAATGATCAGATTGCCATATGTATCTACCTTAAGCCGCTGCCCCTTCGCCGCAACCGTAGACGCCGCCGTCTCCTCTACGATCACAGGCCCTTCCAGCACCGCGCCGCTTCCTAACTTCTCCCGCTCGTAGATCGGCGTCTCGAGCCATCCCTCGTCCGTGAAATATACCTTGCGGGTCTCTTTTAACGCTTCCTCGACCGGTCCCTGCTGCGGTTCGATCGGCGCAAGGCTCGGCTTCATCAGGCAGCCGTAGGCAACCAGATGAAGATTCACGATCTCTGTCGGTGTATCCGGCAGACGGAAGGTATAGAAATGCTCGTGGGTATCATGGAACCTGTTCACGATCTCTTCCTTCACCTCATCCGTCCACGGCACCGGAGGCACCTTCACCTTTACCGTGTGCTCCTGTCCCATATAGCGCATGTCCGCTATGAAGTGGAAGATGATCTGATCCTTGTCCACACCCTCTTTCGCAAACTGCTCATGCGCTTCCTGAAGCAGGCCGTCCCACATCTGATTCAGTTCTTCGGAGCTGACCTCATTCATCCGCCGGATATTGGTCTGGATATAATCATGGCGCACATCTGTCATCAGCATGCCCCACGCAGAGAATACCGGCGCTGCGATCGGTACAACGACCTTGCGGATATTCAGTTCCTTGGCCAGATACGCACAGTGCATCGGCCCGCCGCCGCCGAACGCAACCATGGTGAAATCTCTCGGGTCATATCCCCTTCTCACGGAGATCAGCTTTAACGCATTGAACATGTTCGCCTCTGCGACGCGCAGGATGCTCATAGCCGCCTCTTCTACATTCATGCCGAAGGCATCTCCTACCTTCTCCTGTACCGCCCTCTTCACTGCATCAAGATCTACTTCATTGTCAAAATTCTCCGGCGAAAGCCGCCCTGTCACCAGGCAGGCATCTGTTGTCGTCGGTTCCGTTCCGCCGATGCCGTAGGCAACCGGTCCCGGCAGCGCCCCCGCCGACTGAGGCCCCACCTTCAGAGACCCGGCCTCATCGATCCACGCGATCGAGCCGCCTCCGTTGCCGATCTCAACGATATCCACGACCGGAGCCATGATCGGATATCCCGCATAGCTCTCAGTCCGCTCGATCCGATACTCCGTCGTCACCTTCACCTCGCCGCCGTCAATCAGAGAACACTTCGCCGTCGTTCCGCCCACGTCAAAGGCTATAATGTTCTTCTCCCCGATCACCTTGCCGAGAATCGCAGACCCATACACGCCTGCGACCGGCCCTGACTCCACCATATTGATCGGAGTTCTCTTCGCCTGTTCAAACGTTGTCGTTCCACCGTTGGACTGCATGATATATTCCTTGGCGTCACACCCGATCTCCTTGATCCTGCCGTCCAGACGGTCAATATAAGAAGACGCGACCGGCATAACATAGGAGTTAAGCGCGACCGTAGAAGTCCTCTCATACTCCCGCCACTCTCTCGTAACTTCAACCGAGGAAGTCACGAAGACCTCCGGCCACAGCTCCCTTATAAGCTCAACCGTCCTGCGCTCATGTATATCATTTGCATAAGAATTGATATAGCATACCGCGATCGCTTCTACCTCTTCCTTCTTAAAGAACTCTACCGCAGCCCTGATATCCTCTTCTTCAAGCTCCGTCAGAATCTTTCCCTCGAAGTTCACGCGTCCGCGCACTTCCTTCCTCAGATATCTCGGGATAAATGGTCTCGGCTTCGCAAAGACCATATTGAACAGATCCGGGCGGTTGCATCTTGCGATCTCCAATACATCCCTGAATCCCTTCGTCGTGATCAGCCCCGTCTTCGCTCCCTTGCGCTCGGTCAGCGCGTTAATGATCGTCGTTGTCCCGTGGATAAAATCCGTAATCTCTTCCGGCTGTATCCCGCTCTTCTTCATTACATTGATGACGCCCTCTTCAAAATTCGGCGGCGTCGTGTGGCTCTTGGCCAGAACCGTCCTGCCCTTGTCATCTACGGCAACCAGGTCCGTAAATGTTCCGCCAATGTCTGTTGCAACTCGCAAAATTATCCCACCTTTCTTATCCATCCTGATCTTCCGGCTTACTAATCTCCCGGCTTACTGATTGAAACACTCCTTATCCGCATCGCTTAAAATTCGATCCCGCGCCCCAACGCATCCTTAAGGTAGGTGTTCACTTCCTCCAGCTTCCGGATCATCTCCATCTTCTCCTCCCAGTCTTCCCCGTCCATCTCTTTATTCACCAGACGCTGCTGAATATTCTTGATTTCTTTGATCATTTCTTCTGTCATAATAATTCCTCCCTATGATCTGCCGATTTCTTACAAGAATATTTTAACACATAATCTGCCTCTAATGTATCGAAAATTTACTCCAAACCTCATTTTCCACCCCTATTTCGGATGAAACGAACCGTTCCCCGCCTGTTCTGATATAATCCTTCAAGGCCGCATAGACATATTTCGCCCCAATGAGGATGACCGGTGCATTCACAAATACAAGCGCAATATTGATAAAGTCCGTAACATTCCAGAGATTATCTAACTCCTGTCCCGAGAGAACGCACAATACACCGATCGGAACAAATATCAGAGACCCGAGCGCGCGGACCAGATTGGTACACTTTGCTGATTTCGTAATCCTTGTTCCGGCGATAACCGCAAAAGACACAAGCCCCAGTAAGGTGGTGAATGCAAACAGCGCATAACAGATGCAGACGATAAACGCTACTATGGAATCGCCTGCCGTTCCCGGCACTAGAGCCTGGGTAGACTGAAGAAATACATCAATAGTAGAAGACTTCAGGGCTTCCCAGTCATAGGCTGCATTGTCCCAGAGGTGCGCCCCGCATACCACATATCCGGTAAGCGTACAGATAACGATCGTATCCAGAAAAACGCCGATCGCCTGTATAAATCCCTGTGAACAAGGATGATCCTGCTCTGCAACTGCCGCTGACATCGTAATCGTACCCTGACCGGCCTCATTAGAAAGCAGCCCTCTCTTAATACCCTGGGACAGCACGACGCCGAATCCTCCGCCAAAAACTGCCTGCGGTTTAAACGCGCCGATAACGATCGCCTGCATAAACGACGGAAAATACTGAATGTTAAGGATAACCAGGATGAGAATGATTCCGCCGTAGATCACTGCCATGACCGGAACCATCTTATCTGTGATAGCGGTAACTCTCTTTATCCCTCCGAAGACTACCCCTGCAATACCCACGATCAGAATCACAGCAATTACATAATACAGCGGAGAAGTTCTGTTGGTTTCAGCCCCGGTCAATGTCTCCACCGCTTTTCCTGTAGCTGTAAATACATGGAAGGTCTGAATCGGAATACTCGACATCGCATAAGCGATAAACGCCACAGCTAACAAGACTCCCACGCCCTTCTTATTCCCCAATAGCTTCTGCCCGTAATAGGGAAGGCCTCCCACATATTCGTCCCCGTCTTTTTCTTTGAAGATCTGCGACAGCGTAGCTTCGATGAATGAACTCGCCATCCCGAATAACGCGGATATCCACATCCAGAATATAGCTCCCGGGCCGCCGACTGCCACGGCTCCCGTAACTCCCGTCAGATTGCCGGGTCCTACGCGCATCGCCGTACTTAACAGAAACGAAGCCAGCGGGCTTACACCCACGTCGCCTTTCTTTTTCTTCGTCAGGCTCTTAATCCCCGCCTTAAAAAACCGG
>CANDQP010000125.1 GCA_947388185.1 uncultured Dorea sp.
TATGCTGAAGGGTAAGTCGGGGCGTTTCCGTCAGAACCTTCTGGGCAAGCGTGTCGACTATTCAGGACGTTCCGTTATCGTCGTAGGGCCGGAGCTTAAGATCTATCAGTGCGGTCTTCCGAAGGAGATGGCGATCGAGCTGTTCAAGCCTTTCGTTATGAAGGAGCTGGTTCAGAACGGAACTGCTCATAATATTAAGAATGCGAAGAAGATGGTAGAGAGGGTACAGCCGGAGGTATGGGACGTACTGGAGGATGTGATCAAGGAGCATCCGGTTATGCTGAACCGTGCCCCTACGCTGCACAGGCTTGGTATCCAGGCATTCGAGCCTATCCTGGTAGAGGGTAAGGCGATCAAGCTGCATCCGCTGGTATGTACCGCATACAACGCTGACTTCGACGGAGACCAGATGGCGGTGCATCTGCCGCTGTCCGTGGAGGCACAGGCAGAGTGCCGTTTCCTCCTGCTGTCGCCGAATAACCTGCTGAAGCCTTCCGACGGCGGACCGGTTGCGGTTCCTTCCCAGGATATGGTTCTTGGTATCTATTACCTGACACAGGAGAGACCCGGAGCGAAGGGAGAAGGCAAGATCTTCAAGAATGTCAACGAGGCGATCCTCGCCTATGAGAATGACGCGATCACGCTCCATTCACGTATCAAGGTGCGGGTATCCAAGAAGATGCCTGACGGTACGGTGAGGAGCGGTAATATAGAGTCCACTCTCGGACGTTTCCTCTTCAACGAGATCATCCCGCAGGATCTGGGATTTGTTGACAGGGAAGCAGAAGGTGCGGACCTGCTGCTTGAGATTGATTTCCACGTAGGAAAGAAGCAATTGAAGCAGATCCTTGAGAAGGTAATCAATACTCATGGCTCCACCGCTACGGCAGAGGTGCTGGATGCGGTTAAGTCCATCGGATATAAGTATTCAACCAGAGCGGCCATGACTGTATCTATCTCCGATATGACGGTGCCGCCGCAGAAGCCGGAGATGATCCAGCAGGCGCAGGATACGGTGGATAAGATCACGAAGAACTTCAAGCGTGGTCTGATCACGGAGGAAGAGCGTTACAAGGAAGTTGTAGAGACCTGGAAAGCGACGGATGACGCGCTGACAGAGGCTCTGCTGTCCGGACTTGATAAGTATAACAACATCTTCATGATGGCGGATTCCGGTGCCCGCGGTTCTGACAAGCAGATCAAGCAGCTTGCCGGTATGCGTGGACTGATGGCGGATACGACGGGACGTACCATCGAGCTGCCGATCAAGTCCAACTTCCGTGAAGGTCTGGACGTATTGGAGTATTTCATGTCTGCCCACGGAGCGCGTAAAGGTCTGTCCGATACAGCCCTTCGTACCGCCGATTCCGGATATCTGACCAGACGTCTGGTTGACGTATCACAGGAATTGATCATCCACGAAGTAGATTGTATGGATGAAGGCGGCGAGATCCCGGGTATGTATGTCAAGGCGTTCGTAGACGGGAATGAAGAGATCGAGAGTCTGCAGGAGCGTATTACAGGACGTTACCTGTGTGAGGATATCGTAGACAAGGACGGCAATATCCTTGTGAAGGCGAACCATATGGTGACGCCGAAGCGTGCCGAACTGATCATGAAGAAGGGTGTGGATGAGAAGGGAGAGACCTTGAAGAAGGTCAAGATCCGTACCATCCTTACCTGTAAGTCCCACAACGGTGTCTGCGCGAAATGCTACGGCGCCAACATGGCGACCGGAGAGCCGGTACAGGTCGGCGAGGCCGTCGGTATCATCGCGGCACAGTCCATCGGAGAGCCTGGTACACAGCTTACCATGCGTACCTTCCATACGGGCGGTGTTGCCGGTGACGACATCACGCAGGGTCTTCCCCGTGTCGAGGAGCTTTTTGAGGCGAGAAAGCCGAAGGGTCTTGCGATCATCACGGAGTTTGCCGGTATCGCGAATATCAATGATACCAAGAAGAAGAGAGAAGTTATCGTAACGAACAATGAGACCGGTGAATCCAAGGCATATCTGATCCCATATGGTTCCAGGATCAAGGTTCAGGACGGGGCGGTGCTGGAGGCCGGCGACGAGCTGACAGAAGGTAGTGTGAATCCGCACGATATCCTGAGGATCAAGGGACTGCGCGCCGTACAGGATTATATGATCCAGGAGGTACAGCGAGTATACCGGCTGCAGGGTGTTGATATCAATGATAAGCATATCGAGGTCATCGTGCGTCAGATGCTTAAGAAGGTCCGTGTGGAGGAAGCCGGAGATACGGAATTCCTGCCTGGTACGAATGTAGACAGACTGGAGTTCGAGGATGCGAACGCCAGGCTGCTTGCGGAGGGCAAGGAGGCGGCAACCGGCGAGCAGATCATGCTTGGTATTACCAAGGCGTCTCTCGCGACCAATTCCTTCCTGTCAGCGGCGTCCTTCCAGGAGACGACGAAGGTGCTGACAGAGGCGGCCATCAAGGGTAAGGTAGATCCGCTGATCGGTCTGAAGGAGAATGTCATCATCGGTAAGCATATCCCTGCCGGTACAGGTATGAGGAAATACCGTGACGTCAAGCTGGATTCCGGCCTGAGCATGGAAGATGAACTGATGCTGGATGAAGAGGATATGGAATGGGAAGGCGATGAAGCCTTTGAAGAGGTAGTGGATCTTGTTCACGCAGAGGATCTGGAAGGCGGCGCCGACCTGATCGGTATGGAAGCTGCCGAAGAGGAAGAGCTGGTTGAACTGGTAGAAGAGTAGTATAGATAATGGATTAATAAAGGCAAGAAGCATATGTACGGCTTCTTGTCTTTTATTTTGATAAAAAATAATCAATAATGGTATTGACAATCAATCTCATTTGGAATACAATACCAATGTAAATGATAATCAATATCAATTGATAAGGAGGAGAATGATATGCCGTTAACGATGCTGAATTCCGGAGAAGCCGCCGCGATCCGGCGGATCGGCGGAAAGGATGAGTCGAAGAGGTTCCTTGAGAATCTGGGATTTACCGTAGGCGAGGAAGTGAAGGTAGTGTCGAGCAATCATGGAAATATCATTGTTCAGGTGAAGGATTCCAGAGTCGCAGTAAGCCAGGGAATCGCGAATAAGATCATAGTGTAGCCTGTCATGGGAGCAGGGATTATAGGAGGAGATGAGAATATGCAGACGCTAAAGGATGTCAGATGCAATCAGGACGCGGTGGTCGTCAGGCTTCACGGAGAGGGCGCAGTGAAGCGCAGGATCATGGATATGGGGATCACGAAGGGAACTTCGGTCTATGTCAGGAAGGTGGCGCCGCTCGGTGATCCGATAGAAGTGACGGTAAGGGGCTATGAGTTATCGCTCAGGAAAGCAGATGCCCAGATGATCGAGGTAAAGTAAGGAGGAGAGACAGATGGGAGTGAAGATTGCACTGGCCGGTAACCCCAACAGCGGGAAGACGACGCTGTTTAACGCACTTACAGGTTCCAACCAGTTCGTAGGAAACTGGCCGGGAGTTACGGTGGAGAAGAAAGAAGGAAGATTAAAGGACAACAAGGAGGTTACGGTCACGGATCTGCCGGGGATCTATTCCCTGTCGCCTTATACCTTAGAAGAGGTGGTTGCCAGGAATTATCTGATCGCAGAACGCCCGGACGCCGTCTTGAATATCGTAGACGGAACGAATCTGGAGAGGAACCTTTACTTAAGCACACAGTTAATGGAGCTGGGGATTCCGGTTGTCATGGCGGTAAATATGATGGATGTGGTCAGAAGATCCGGCTGCCGGATCGACACACGGCAATTGGCAGAGAGCTTAGGCTGTGAGGTCGTGGAGATCTCCGCTCTTAAGGGAGACGGAGTCAGGGAAGCGGCAGACAGGGCAGTAAGCGCGGCGAAGGCACGGCAAAGTCTTGCGGCAGTTCATGAATTCTCCGCGGAGGTAGAGGGATATCTTGGCGAAATCGAAGCGCTGCTGACAGAGATACCAGAGAATCAGAAGAGATTCTATGCGGTCAGATTATTCGAAAGAGACGGCAAGATAAAGGAGCAGTTAAGCCAGGAGCTGGATGTGACAGGGATCATCGCCAAGGCCGAAGAAGAATTGGATGACGATGCAGAGAGCATTATCACCAATGAGCGGTATCATTATGTCTCATCCGTCATTGATAAGTGCCTGCAGAGGGCTGAGAAAGAGAAGTTGACAACATCGGATAAGATTGATAGAATCGTTACAAACCGTTGGCTGGCGCTGCCGATCTTCGCTGCGGTGATGTGGCTGGTATATTATGTATCGGTATCGACGGTGGGAGGATTTGTGACCGACTGGACCAACGATGTGCTGTTTGGCGAAGTCATCCCGCCTGTGATTGAGAATGCTCTCGTAAGTATCAACTGCGCGGACTGGCTGCAGGGCTTGATCCTTGACGGTATCGTGGCCGGAGTGGGCGCAGTGCTGGGCTTCGTTCCGCAGATGTTGGTGCTGTTCATCTTCCTGGCGTTTCTGGAAGCATGCGGCTATATGGCGAGGATCGCATTTATCATGGACAGGATCTTCCGTAAGTTCGGGCTGTCCGGCAAATCATTTATCCCGATGCTGATCGGGACCGGCTGCGGGGTTCCGGGAATTATGGCTTCCCGTACTATTGAGAATGACCGTGACCGGAAGATGACGATCATGACGACGACATTTATCCCATGCGGCGCGAAGCTTCCGATCATAGCATTGATCGCGGGCGCACTCTTTGACGGAGCGTCATGGGTGGCTCCGAGTGCGTATTTCGTGGGGATTGCGGCGATCATATGCTCCGGGATCATTCTGAAGAAGACAAGAATGTTTGCGGGAGATCCGGCGCCGTTTGTTATGGAGCTTCCAGCGTATCATATGCCAACAGCAGGAAATGTACTTAGAAGCATGTGGGAGAGAGGCTGGTCTTTCATCAAGAAGGCGGGAACAGTCATCCTCCTGTCTACGATCTTCATCTGGTTTACATCAAACTTCGGGATTGTTGACGGGCAGTTTGGGATGGTGGACGACTTAAGCAGCGGATTCCTCGCCAATATCGGCAGAGGCTTTGCATGGCTATTCATTCCGCTTGGCTGGGGAGACTGGCAGGCAGCGGTTGCGGCGATCACGGGGCTCGTGGCGAAGGAGAATGTTGTGGGAACCTTCGGGGTCCTCTATGGATTCGCAGAAGTGGCAGAAGACGGGACGGAGATCTGGGGAACGCTTGCGGCAAGCATGACGATGCTCTCGGCATATTCCTTCCTGGTATTCAATCTTCTGTGCGCACCGTGCTTTGCGGCGATCGGGGCGATCAAGAGAGAGATGAACAATGCGAGATGGACCTGGTTCGCGATCGGCTATCAGTGCGGTTTTGCATATGCGGTATCCTTATGTATCTTCCAGTTCGGAACGGTATTCACCGGCGGTGAATTGGGGATCGGTACTGCGGCGGCAGTCCTTGTACTTGGCGGATTCTTATATCTTCTGTTCAGGCCTTATAAGGAGAGCAATCTGCTGCAGGTGGATCTGTCAGGCGTGAGCGCCGGGGGAGCAAAGGCATAGAGATATATTGGTATGTCTGATTGATTGAGATAGAAGACGGAATGAACAGGAGGGAGTTTGTATGGCATTAGCAGCGAGCAGTATTGTATCAACAGCAGCCGTAGGTCTGATCGTATCGGCAGCGGCTGCGCTGGCCTTAAGAAGCATCTGGAAAAAGAAGAAGAACGGAGGCGGCTGCGGGTGCGGCTGCAGCGGCTGCACCGGCTCATGCCCGGGGAAAAACCGGAATAGTGAATAATACCCGCCAACCAATTGACTTTTTAAAGGCATGATATTATAATGAAATTATTAGAATCGGTAGTGGAAAACTGCCGATTTTGGCAGTTTATTATTAAGAAAGGTTGGGGACAACTATGGATCAGAACAAGGTAGCAAGAGTATTAAAATCAATGGAAGAGCATGAGATTCCGCAGATGATCATATCGGACCCGGTTGCAATCTTCTATCTTACGGGCAAATGGATCGCTCCGGGAGAGAGGCTTCTGGCATTGTATCTCAATGTCAACGGCAATCACAAGATGGTGATCAACAAATTATTCCCGCAGGAGAAGGATCTTGGGGTAGAACTGGTATGGTATGATGATATTGAGGACGGAGTTGAGATCTTAAGCAGATTCGTTGAGAAGGACAAGGTGATGGGAATCGACAAGACATGGCCGGCAAGATTCCTGCTCCGCCTGCAGGAATTGGGCGGCGGAAGCAAGTTCGTGAACGGTTCACCGATCATCGACTATATCCGTATGGTTAAGGATGAGAAGGAGAAGGAGCTGATGAGAGAATCCTCAAGGCTCAATGATATCGCCATGGAGAGATTGATCCCATGGGTAGTGAAGGGACTGACAGAGAAGGAACTGAATGCCAAGATCCGTGAGATCTACAAGGAGCTTGGATGTGAGGACGTATCATTTGACCCGATCACGGCTTACGCCAAGGGCGCGGCAGATCCGCATCATGTAACGGACGATTCCAAGGGCAAGCGCGGCGACTGTGTCATCCTTGATATCGGCGCGTTCAAGGACAACTATGCTTCCGATATGACAAGAACAGTATTTATCGGGGAAGTATCAGACCGTGCAAGAGAGATCTATGACATTGTGGCAGAGGCGAACAGACGCGGGATCGAAGCTGCGAAGCCGGGCAACAGGATGTGTGATGTGGACCTTGCAGCAAGGAACTATATCGAAGAGAAGGGCTACGGACAGTATTTTACACACAGGACGGGCCATTCCATCGGTCTTGAGGACCATGAATTCGGAGATGTATCCTCTGTAAATGAGGATATCATCCAGGTAGGGCAGTGCTTCTCCGTAGAGCCGGGCATCTATCTTGCAGATGAGGGCATCGGCGTTCGTATCGAAGATCTTGTGATCATCACAGAGGACGGATGCGAGGTACTGAACCACTATACGAAGGATCTGATCGTAGTACCGGAAGAGTAGGATCCAGATAAGGAGGAATATTGGCCGTGAACAGAGAACAGGCACATGATATCTTGATGAAATATATGAAGGGGCAGAACTACATTACCCATTCTTATGCCGTAGAGGCGATCATGAAGGGGCTTGCCAAGCGGTTGGCGCCGGACGATGTAGAATACTGGGGGATCGTAGGACTTCTCCACGACCTGGATGAGGAACAGTGTGACTGGCAGCATGATATGGGAGTGCATGGCCCTACGTCGGTGGAGATCCTCAAGAAAGAGGGGATCGAGGACAAGGTCTTGTTTGACGCCATCTGTGCACATAATCCCAAGAGCGGCGTGAAGGCGAAGACGACCATACAGTATGCGATACTGGCGGCCGATCCTATGAGCGGGTTCGTGAAGGCGGTGGCGCAGATCTATCCGGATAAGAAGATCGCCAGCGTGAAGCATAAGTCTGTGATGAAGCGGTTCAACGAGCTTCGCTTCGCGGCGGGGGCGAACCGGGATTACATGGAGTCCATTGAGTTCACAGGGCTCAGTCTGGACGACCTGATCGATGTTGCGCTGGAGGAGATGGGCGCAATTGCGGATGTGTTGGGATTATAGTTCGAGGAATATATGACAGAGACAGTAGAACCCCGGAAGTTGGATGAGCTTCCGGGGTTTTTGGTTATTGCCGTATTATTTTTACAGTATGAGTGTAGATATAATACGGTATTTATTGATATTTATTTATGAAATAGGATATAATAAGAAAAAAGGTAAGGGTGGCGTCTGTTATGTTAAAAAAATTTAGTGTTGAGAATTTCAAAGGATTTCAGGAAAAATTAGTATTAGACTTGGGAGCGCCGAGTAATTATAACTTTAGTCAAAAGGCTATCTATAAAGGGGTTATTACAAAGGGGATCTTGTTTGGAATCAATGGCAGCGGCAAATCTAATCTGGGGCTTGCTGTCTGTGATATCATAAGTCATTTAACAGATAACCAGGTATTGTCTGCTCGTTATGATTATTATTTGAATATGAATAATCCCAAATCTTATGCAGAATTTGAATATGTATTTGTTTTTCATGATAAAGAGGTGATCTATCAATATGGAAAATCTGCCAAGAATAAGCTGGAGTTTGAACGTTTATCTATAGAAGGAAGAGAAGTGATCTACTATGATCATCTCCGGCAAGAAGGCTTTACACGATTAGAAGGGACAGAAACGCTCAATAACATGATGGGAGCATCTAATCCAATTTCCAGAGTAAAATATGTAAACAGCAATGCAATATTGCCAGATAATTGTGAGAACACGGTTTTTCATGAATTTATATCTTATGTGGAACGGATGCTTCTATTTTATTCACTGGATCACCGAGGGTATGAAGGCTTTCAATTTGGAGACCGTAACGTATCAGAAGAGCTCATCAAAAGTGGCAAGTTGTCTGAATTCCAACAGTTCTTGAAGGAAAATGAAATTATTTATGATCTGGCAGCGGAGGAAATAGACGGTGAGAAAAAGATATACTGTCGATTTGAAAATCAAAAAAAAGCTAATTTTTTCAAGATTGCATCCACAGGGACAAGATCTCTGACCTTGTTTTATTATTGGTATATCAAAATGAGGGAAGCGTCTTTTGTCTATATTGATGAGTTTGATGCTTTTTATCATTTTGAATTAGCGAAAAATATTATCAAAAGGTTATATGAAATAGAACATGTACAGATATTTACTACGACCCATAATACAGATCTCATGAGTAATGATTTGTTAAGACCAGATTGTTATTTCATACTTGAGAATAACAAGATTACATCTTTGGCAGGAGCCACTGACAAAGAGTTGAGAAAAGCGCATAATTTGCAGAAGATGTATAAGGCAGGTGCTTTTGATGGAAAAGATAGAGAATAAAGCTTTTATTGTTGAAGGAGAG
>CANDQP010000126.1 GCA_947388185.1 uncultured Dorea sp.
ACATGCTGACCAATATGTGATGATTGTAGAAACACCCATTAATACAAAGATGATCCGGCTGATCGTGAATCCCGGGAAGGTTGAGAACCAAAGTCCTAAAACACCTGTTGCTAAGAATGAAAATGTTAAAAGTTTTCTTGCGGAGAATTTGTCTGCGATCGCTCCGCCGATAAAATATGATATAGTTGCGACTGTTGCATATCCGGAAGAAAGCATACCCATCTGGGCATTACTTAAATTCATTGCGTTCTGAATCGGAACGTAGAACGTCTCGCGGATATATGGGAGCTGAAAAATGATTCCGGCGCCGGCTGCCAAAAGAAGCAAAGTGCCATATTTTTTAATAAATGATCTGTCCATAGTTTACCTCCAAAATAATTTGTTTTGTGTCCGTATCATAGTGCTGCAGTCACTATGACAAAATTAATAAAACAAAAAAAGAGAGAGGTAATGCCGTAAGGCGTTACTTCTCTCTCCACTCTTGTAACTGAGCTAATCATAAAATAATTATGAAAAAAAGTCAATCAGAAAAAGTGCAAAAAACAATTTATGTACATTAGTTACAAAAATCCAAACACGAAAATATGAAATATTACTAATTGACAAAAATAGAGGGTGTATTTTATACTAAGGGCAGTTACTCGAAGAGATAATTAGAGAGTGGTAACTGAAAAAGCAGACAGTATGTCTGTTTTTGAAGGTTATCGCTCTTTTTTTATTCCCGCGAGCAACGAGCCAAGCGGGCATGCTTGCATGCACATTTGGCGACTGCCGCGAGGGTCAAATACCCCGCTGCTCCGCAGCGCTACAAATTTGATTCCCCGTTGCTTGCAGCGGAGTATTTGACTTATCTTTATCAGGAAATCAAAAAATGAAAGGAGTCCACTAAGATGGCAATTATTTCAAGAGAACAGATCGTAGAAGGGTTAGAGGAGATCCTCGGAAAAGAGCAGGTAATCACAGATGAGCAGGTATTAAAAGAGAGCAGCCTGGACAGATACAGAAAGTATGAGCAGGTATGTGAAGTGTATACACAGCCGATCCCGGCAGCAGTTGTATATGTGAAGAGTACGCAGGAAGTGGCAGATGTATTGTCTTTTGCAAATGAGAATGAGATCAATGTAGTTCCAAGAACCGGGCATTCCGCTATCGAGGGCGGTCTGGAGACAGCGCTTAAGGATTCTATCGTAATCGATGGCTCTACCATGAACAAAGTGATCAAGGTAGATGAATACAACATGCAGGTAACATGTCAGTGCGGCGTTCCGCTTCAGGAGCTTGACGACATGCTGAGGGAGAGAGGATATACAACCGGACATTCACCGCAGTCCAAGCCTTTGGCACAGATCGGAGGCCTTGTAGCAACAAGAAGTATCGGACAGTTCTCCACACTGTACGGCGGAATCGAGGATATGATCGTTGGTATGGAAGCAGTATTCCCGAATGGAAAGGTATGCCGGATCAAGAATGTTCCGAGACGTGCAGCAGGTCCGGATATCAGACATATCATCTGCGGAAATGAAGGAGCTATCTGCTTTATCACAGAGGTAACACTGAAGCTCTTTAAATGGCAGCCGCAGAATAACCGTTACATCGGATACAAGCTGGATGATGAGTATATGAAGCTTGGATTTGACTGTCTGAGAGAGGTTATGGTGGAGGGATACAAACCATCCTTTGCAAGGCTTTATGACGCGGCAGACGCACAGCAGCATTTCAGCGCATGGTTAGAAGAGGGCAAAGCAATCTTAATCTGGATGGCAGAAGGTCCGGCTAATATCACGCCGGCGATCGAGGAAGGCATTAAGGGATTAATGTCAAAGCATCCGGAGCTTGAGGAAGTAGATCCTGCATTGATCGAGAAATGGTACGGCGGACTGAACTGGGGACCGGAGCAGATCGCGGAGGAAAAAGAAGAGATTCTGGCAACACGTAATATCGGTATTACGACGGAAGTATCCGGAAGCTGGGACAACATTTATGAGATCTATAAGACTGCATGTGACAGGATACTGGAAGAAGTGCCGGATATGACATTGATGGGAGGCCACTCTTCACATAGTTATATTAACGGAACAAATATGTATTTTGTATATTACTACAATGTCGTAGACTGTGCTCCGGAAGAAGAGATCAACAAATATCATGACAGGATCAACCAGATCATCTGTGAGCAGGTTATTAAATACGGCGGCTCTATCGTACATCATCACGGTCTTGGAAAAGCAAGGGCAAAATATGTAACACAGGAATACGGTTCATCCTACTATATGCTCAAGACGTTAAAGCAGGCATTTGATCCAAACGGCATTATGAATATGGGAACTTTAATCCCATTGAGGAAATAATCTATGAAAATACTCGGATGTTTTAAAGTAGTTCCGGATCTTGACCTGATCGTGGAAGAAGATTGGAATATTGAGAATCATCTTCATATAGATACCGGATATGCCAAACTGATCTGGAACTGTTTTGATGAAGGAGCATTGGAGATGATGTTAAGACTTTCTGACTTGTCAGAAGGTCTTAACGTCGTATACAAATTGAGCGCTCTTACCATTGGCAGGCAGAAAACAGAGAACTTTTTGAAAACTCTGTATGCGCTTGGTTTCTCAGAAGGAGCAAGAATCTGTGTGGAGGCGGAGGATGAGATATTGTTTTCTCCGGAAATGATTTCGGAGGGTATCGCGAATTATGTGAAAAAAATTGAAGGGCAGGACGTAATTCTTACCGGAATCCAGAGTTCTGACGGGAATAATAAAATGACTCCTTATCTGCTGGCAGAGAAGCTTGGATGGCCGTGTATTACACAGGTGATCGGTCTGGAACCGATAGATGAAGAACATCTGAAGGTCACAAGCCAGGTATCAGGGGGATGTATAGTACGGAAAGTGAAAACTCCGTGTGTGTTTGCAATAGGCAATGCTCCGTGCTCCTATCTCCGAATACCGACGCTGAAAGCTAAGATGAAGCTGGGGAAGCGCCCGGTTACACGGCTCGTGCCGGAGGATATGGGAATGTCAGAAACTGCTGAGAACGTACGGGTAACAGCACTGAATCCGATAGACAAAAAACGGAATACTGTTGTAATAGAAGCTGACTCACCTCAGGAGAAGGCAAGGTGCCTTTATGAAAAATATCTGAAAGAGAGGTTATCTGAGCTATGAGATATCATTTTGTTGTAAATGGTTATGCAGACGATGTCCTCAGACAGATGGAAGAACAGATGGGATTTGCACAAAAGTATCTGAACGGGATGGAACAGGGCGAGGCAATTATCTATTGCCGGTCTGTTGAAGATGTGCAAAGACTTGAGCGGCATCATTCAAAAGAGGCCGTGCTTATCAGTGCCAGAGAATATGCACCGGAGGCGGTTCTTCATGGGCTTTGTGACCGGATAGCAGACGGGGGATTATACATTTTTGGAAATGACGACGCCGGCACCGAGCTTTCGGTACGTATGGCGGCAAGACTTTCCGGCAGCTCAGTTACGGAAGCAGAGAATTTGTGGCTGTCAGAGGAGTCGGCAGGAGACAGTGAATTAATTAACAAAATACATGTAATGAAGATGGTATATGCGAACCACATGGAAGCTGCCTTTGTTATGGAGAGAGAGCCTTATTGTATTAGCCTTGCAAGGGGAGCATCGAGTCAGGAACTCAGGGTGGGCAGCTTTGTTATCAAAGAAGAAATTAGCTGTGAGAATATGGCGGAGCATATTGTGTCGCAGGAGTTTTACCCGGAAGCTTTGACAGGAGGACTTGACAAGGCAAAGGTTATTTTGGCGGCAGGGCGCGGCGTAAAGAATAAAGAGAATATGGCGGTGATCGACAAGGCTGCCAGGGGCCTTAAAGCAGAGGTGGCAGTCAGCCGTCCGGCAGCAATGAATGCGTGGAAGCCTATGAACCGGCTGATCGGTGTTTCGGGAGCTATGGTAGGGCCCGAGGTCTGTATTACGGCAGGAGTATCAGGGGCGGCGGCATTCTATGCCGGAATCGAGAAAAGTAAATTCATCGTTGCGATCAATACAGATGAGAAAGCTCCGATCATGAAGATGGCAGATGTGGCAATTGTCGATGATTTCCTTCCGATAATGGAAGAATTAAATAATATCTGCAAATAGATGAAAAGAACAGGTGGTAAAGATATGTCACAGAATATTTATCCAATGGGCGGACAATACGAAGAATATCTTACGGATGAATCCAAATACAGCGGATACGCAGACAGCATATCCTTTCCGGAGACTTCGGGCGAGGCGGCAGAGATCTTGAAAGAATTATCTGACAGGAAAGTTCCTATAACTATACAGGGTGCAAAGACGGGTATTGTAGGCGCTGCGATCCCTAAGGGCGGTCATATCCTGAACCTTTCCCATATGAATCAGGTACTGGATTCATGGATGGAAGAAGACGGGACAGGACGGATATCGGTCCAGCCGGGAATCAATCTGATAGACTTAAGGAAAGAAATCAATAATCTGTTCCGGAAAAATCCACAGTTCTGGCCGGTAGATCCGACAGAGACTTCAGCCAGCATCGGAGGTATCGCAGCATCCGGCGCTCAGGGGATCAGCCGTATTTTATATGGGAAAAGTGAGCAATATATTGAGTCGGTAAGCATTATGAATTATCAGGGGCAGATCATAAAGCTTCGCCGGGGAGAGAACAGGGAGCTTTCGGACACAGAGCAGGTGGATGCGCTTGAACTGGTGCTTGGAAAAGAAGGAACTACCGGAATCATCACAGAGCTTACACTGAAGCTGGTTCCGAAACCGGAAGCAGTCTGGGGGATCGCATTTTTCTTTGAAGAAGATGGGGAGGCGGCAAAGTTTGTAGATGATTTGAAAACGGGTATGCCAGAAAGCGGGTCGGCAGCTATAGCAGCGGTAGAATATATAGACAGGATAAGTCTTGATATGATTGAGTCAAGAAAAGCTTCTATGACGAAGATAAAAGAGCTCCCGGATATCAGGCCGGAGGTCGCGGCCATGATATATACAGAGATTCATGGAGCAGAAGAGGGCATTGAAGAGATCGCGGAACAACTGATGGAGACGGCAATGGAGCGTGGGAGTGATTCGGAAGAAGCGTGGGCAGTGTCAGAAGAAGCAGAGGTAGAAAAGCTGCATGTGTTCCGACATGCGGCGGCAGAGACGGTGAATCTGTTTATCGAAGAACAGCACAGAGAAGACGGCAGGATTACAAAGCTCGGCATGGATATGCTGTCTGAGGGTACATTTGCGGACGTATTAGAAGATTTTGCGGAAGAACTCGCCGCTGCGGGGCTTAAAGGATGTATCTTCGGACACGCAATGGAAAATCATCTCCATGTCAATATTCTTCCAGAGACGTATGAGGAATATTGCAGAGGAGTAGAGTTGGTGCGCAGGTGGGCATTGAGAATCAAAAATGAACAGGGAGCTCTGATCGGTGAACATGGTGTCGGAAAACTGAAAAGAGAAATTCTCGGCGATCTGCTCCCGGACGAATATATAGAGAAATGCAAAAAGGCAAAAGAATTGTTCGATGCTGAGGATATGCTGAACAGGGGTAATATACTGGAAGCATTTTATTAACTGAAATGGAGAAGCATATGAGGATAGCAGTGTGTATGAAACAGGTTCCGGCCACATCAGAAGGAGATATGGATAGAGAGACTGGGATGCTAATAAGAGCGGGACTTGAAGCGATCGTAAATACATATGATCTGGCGGCTTTGGAGGCGGCCCTTCGTCTGAAAGAGCAGACAGGAGCACAGATCCATGTATTTACCATGGGGCCGGAAAAAGCAGAGGCAGTACTTAGAACAGCATATGCAATGGGAGCGGATATGGGATATCTGATCTGTGGGAAGGAATTTGCAGGATCCGATGTCTTAGCTACTTCGTATACTTTAATGCAGGCGATCGAATCTGTCGGAAGGTATGAGATGATTTTGTGCGGCCGTCAGACAACAGACGGAGATACAGCACAGGTGAGCGGTGCTTTGGCACGCTGGATGAATATGCCCCATTTTAACTGGGTGAAGCGAATAGAGCTTAAAGATAACGAAAGGTTTAAGATATCTTACTGCATGGAACAAAGAGAAGTAGAGGCAGAGGTACAATCACCATGCTTGTTATCTGTAGAGAGAGAAGCTTTCATTCCCAGAATGCCGTCATTAAAATTGAAGATCAGCGGGAAAAAGAAACCAATCGGCAGGATTTCCATAGAGGATTTTAAGAATACGGATGTAAAGGATTACGGGCTGTCCGGCTCTGCAACAAAAGTAAAAAGAATCTTCCCGCCGAAGCGGACAGAGAAGAAAGAGGTTGTCAGTCTGGATAAAAAAATGGCAGCAGATTATATTATGAAGGCATTAGGATCATGTATACAGGAGGGACTGCAATGAGAGAAAAGGAAATAGCCAAGTGGTCCGGTATCCTTGTATATCTGGAATGTTATAAGGGGCACATTCATAAAGCAGGGATTGAATTAATCGGTGAAGCTTATCGGCTTTCCAGACAGACGAGGGAAGAGGTATATGTCCTGGGAATAGGAGAGGACATGAAACGTATTCAAGAAGAGCTTACCGGATATCCGATCGAATGCGCATACCTGTATGAGACAGAAGATGAATATACACCGCTCTGGTACGAAGAGATCGCAACAGAGTGTATCAGGCGATTGAAGCCGGCGATCGTGCTGATCGGCGGAACTTTGGAAGGGCGCTCGCTGGCTCCGAGACTCGCGGTTGCGTTTCGGACAGGACTGACGGCAGACTGCACTGCGCTTTCTATTGCAGAGGATGGCGGGCTGATACAGACCAGACCTGCATTTGGAGGAAATGTGATGGCAAGTATTGTAACGCCGGAGCGCAGGCCGCAGTTTGCAACAGTTCGTCCGGGAGTCGTAGAAGCGATTGAGAAAAACAATCTGAAGGATACGGCCTATATTAGAAAAACAGTACAGAATAAAAATATAGATATTATAAGAGTATTGAAATCGATACCTGTAGAGGCACAAGAGGACATTACGAAGCAAAAAGTTCTTGTCGTTGCAGGCAGAGGCGTGAAAAAAAAGGAAGACCTTGCCATGTTAAGAGAGCTTGCCGGGCTGCTTGGCGGGAAGATGGCGTCAAGCCGTGCCCTCGTTGAGAAAGGGTGGACGAAAGCCGCAGAGCAGATCGGGTTATCGGGGAACACAGTCAGTCCCGAGTATATGATAACCTGCGGGGTATCTGGTACAGTACAGTTCATGGCGGGTATGAGAAATACAAAGAATATTATTGCAATCAATACAGACGCAAATGCACGGATATTTGACGTTGCGCATTATCCGGTATGTGCAGACCTGTATGATATAGTTCCTGAGTTGATTCAGAGATTAAAAAAGGGAAGGAGTGAGATAGCTGAAGCTTAAATATGAGCTTACAAAAGAAGAAATAGAAGAAACGCTGCTCTGCCTTGACTGGAAGCGGGAAGGGGGATTAAAGAGTGTAAATCTTGTAATTTTAAGTGTACTTGGGGTGGCGGTTTTAGCAGCATATATAAAGAATCCCGAACGTTTTTTTCTGTTTTTCATACTGCTTATGATTATTTTGATGTTGTTTTATCTATGGTACGGACCGCAGTGGCAGAGAAGAAAAACGGCAGAGAGGATGATTGACCGCGGAGGCAGCTATCAGCTCATGATTGGAGATGACTATATTGAAGCGGCTGGTCAGAATAAGAGAATAAAACTTAAGGAGATGAAACTGAAATTTTATGTTTCGGGAAAAATGTATATATTAAGGGCGGACAGAGAGATCTATGCGATTCCAAGACGTATATTAGGCAGAGAGCGGGAAGAAAAACTGGTACAGCTTGCAAGAAAGTATCGGGCAGACACGGTAAATGTAGTGATAAAAAAGGAGTGAAATGAATGGGACATACTATGGATGAAAAGACAGTAAAATTGACGTTGCGAAAAGGCGTATTTTTCCCGCCATGGCTTTTACTGGTGGCAATGGTGATCGTCAGCCTGGCAAATGGCGATGCGTTTCTCTTAGGGCTGAATACTGTGACAAGCTGGATCTTAAATAATTTTGCGTGGGCGTTTAATCTGACTACGCTGGCGTGTGTTGCGACAGTGGTTTACGTATATTTTTCACCGCTTGGGAAAGTGAGGATCGGCGGCAGCAAGGCAAGGCCGATCATGAATTATATGAATCTGGTATGGATTACGCTTTGTACGACGATTGCTGCAGGGATTTTGTTCTGGGCGTGCGCGGAGCCGATGTACCATCTGTATGCGCCCGCAGTGGCTGAGGGAGTGGAGGCAGGTTCGGCAGAAGCAGCCGTATTTGCGATGAAGACAATGTTTCTGGAATGGACGTGGTCGCCGTATGCGATTTATACAGTGGCAACGCTCATCTTTACCTTTGTATTTTATAACATGAACCAGCCCTATTCTATGGGCTCGGCTCTGGTTCCGGTGTTTGGCGACAAGATCAAAAAGTATAATGGAGCAGTTGACGTACTCTGTCTGTTTGCACTGTCGGCGGGTGTAGCGGCAGCCCTTGGAACAGGCGCGATGAACATTGCCGGCGGTGTGGAAAAGGTGTTTGGGATCAAGAGCGGTATGGTTTCGTGGGGCGTGATCATCGCGGTTATCGCGGCGGCGTTTATCCTTTCCAGTATTTCCGGCGTCATGAACGGAATCCGGATTTTATCTTCCATCAATGCAAAGGTGTATATGGTATTGCTTTTATTTGTCTTTATACTTGGACCGATATGACATACTTGTTGGTGAAGAGTTCAGTTGCCTTGAATTTCACATGGACAG
>CANDQP010000127.1 GCA_947388185.1 uncultured Dorea sp.
AGAACCTGGCAGCAGGCGCGAACCCGATCATCCTGCGCAAGGGTATGAAGAAGGCTACTGATACGGCTGTAGATGCGATCGCGAAGATGTCCAGCAAGTTGAAGGATAAGGATCAGATCGCAAGAGTTGCTGCGATCTCTGCAGGGGATGACGAAGTAGGCGAGATGGTTGCAGATGCAATGGAGAAGGTTTCTAACGACGGCGTTATCACGATCGAAGAGTCCAAGACCATGAAGACAGAGCTTGACCTGGTAGAAGGTATGCAGTTTGACCGCGGATATGTATCTGCGTATATGGCTACAGATATGGACAAGATGGAAGCAATCTTAGAGGATCCGTATATCCTGATCACAGACAAGAAGATCTCCAATATCCAGGACATTCTTCCGCTGTTAGAGCAGATCGTACAGTCCGGTGCAAGACTGCTGATCATCGCCGAGGACGTAGAGGGTGAGGCGCTCACCACATTGATCGTGAACAAGCTGCGCGGCACATTTAACGTAGCAGCAGTTAAAGCGCCTGGATACGGTGACAGAAGGAAAGAGATGCTTAAGGATATCGCGGTCCTGACAGGCGGCCAGGTAGTATCAGACGAACTTGGAATGGATCTTAAGGAGACGACCATGGATCAGCTTGGACGTGCGAAGTCTGTGAAGATCCAGAAGGAGAACACCGTGATCGTTGACGGTCTGGGAGATAAGAAAGAGATCTCTGACCGTGTAGCACAGATCAAGATGCAGATCGAAGAGACTACTTCTGATTTCGATAGAGAGAAGCTTCAGGAGAGACTTGCGAAGCTGGCAGGCGGCGTAGCCGTGATCCGTGTAGGCGCTGCAACCGAGACAGAGATGAAGGAAGCGAAGCTTCGTATGGAAGATGCTCTTGCAGCTACAAGAGCGGCAGTAGAAGAGGGTATCATCGCCGGAGGCGGTTCTGCATATATCCACGCTGCGAAGGAAGTTGCCAAACTTGCAGAGGAGCTGAACGGAGATGAGAAGACAGGTGCCAACGTAGTATTGAAGGCTCTGGAATCCCCGCTGTTCCACATCGCAGCCAACGCAGGCCTGGAAGGCTCCGTTATCATCAACAAGGTGAAAGAGTCTGCTCCTGGTTCAGGATTCGATGTGCTGACAGAGAATTATGTAGATATGGTAGAGAGCGGAATCCTTGATCCTGCGAAGGTTACAAGAAGCGCTCTGCAGAACGCGACAAGCGTTGCTTCCACATTGCTGACGACAGAATCTGTTGTTGCCAATATCAAGGAAGAGACTCCTGCAATGCCGGCAGGCGCAGGCGGCGGAATGGGTATGATGTAAGAATCATTAATTTTTTGAAAACTCCTCATATGAGGAGTTTTCTTTTACCCCTAAAGTATGATACAATACATATAAATCATCATATAGGGTACCGGGATGAATAGTCCGGCCCAATAAAGAGTACGGAGGAGTAGAAGATGAATGATTACTATACAGAACAGATGGTGAAGAAGCAGACGGATATGAAGGACATTGTGATCAAGGCGGTACTGGTGGCGGCGACGATCGTTTCGTTTCTGGCTATTATGATGTTTCCGGGGATCATTATCCTGCCGGTTATTATGATCGCGCTTGACGTGTTCATATTTGGGCGGCTTAAGGTGGAGTATGAATATCTGTTCGTGAACGGCGACCTGGATATTGATAAGATCATGAACAAGGCGAAGAGGAAGAAGCAGTTCTCCATGAATGTAGCGGATATGGATCTGCTCGCGCCGGCAGATGCCGCAGAGCTTCATCAGTATCAGAACGCGAGGACTTATGACTTCAGCTCCAGGACAGGACAGGCTAAGCTGTATGCGCTGATCGTGTCAGGACAGGGGGAGAAGAAGAAGATCATATTCGAGCCGAATGATACGATTATTGAAGGATTCTATATGCTTGCCCCAAGGAAGGTAATCCGCCGTTAAAGATATGAGAAAAGCCTAAGAAAATAGTTGACAAGTGGTATCATAATTGGTTATTATAGCAGTTAAATATATTGTCGGCAGGTTGCCGAACCAATTCAAACAGAGAAAGAGAGGAATGATGATCATGGGAAAGATAATCGGAGAAGGAATTACATTTGATGATGTTCTTTTGGTGCCGGCTTATTCAGAGGTGGTGCCGAACCAGGTAGATTTGTCAACGAATTTAACGAGAAGCATCAGGCTGAATATACCGATGATGAGTGCCGGGATGGATACGGTTACGGAACACCGGATGGCGATCGCCATGGCACGTCAGGGGGGCATCGGTATTATTCATAAGAATATGTCTATCGAGGCTCAGGCAGAAGAGGTAGATAAGGTGAAGCGTTCTGAGAATGGTGTCATTACGGATCCATTCTATCTGTCGCCGGAGAATACTCTGGAGGATGCCAACAATCTGATGGGGAAGTTCAGGATCTCAGGTGTTCCGGTTACAGAGAACGGGAAGCTGGTAGGTATTATTACGAACCGTGATTTAAAATTCGAAGAAGATTTCTCTAAGAAGATCAAGGAGTCGATGACGTCCGAAGGTCTGATCACTGCCCGTGAGGGTATTACTCTGGAGGAGGCGAAGACGATCCTTGCGAAGGCAAGGAAGGAGAAGCTTCCGATCGTAGATAAGGATTTCAACTTAAAAGGCCTGATTACTATCAAGGATATTGAGAAGCAGATCAAGTATCCGCTGTCAGCCAAGGATTCGCAAGGAAGGCTGCTCTGCGGTGCGGCGATCGGTATCACTGCCAATTGTCTGGACAGGGCGAAGGAGCTGGTGGATGCGAAGGTGGATGTAGTTGTGATGGATTCTGCACACGGACATTCTGCCAATGTGATCCGCACCGTGGATATGATAAAGTCCAGGTTCCCCGAACTCCAGGTGATTGCCGGCAATGTGGCAACGGGCGAAGCTGCAGAGGCGCTGATCAAGGCGGGCGTAGATGCCGTGAAGGTAGGGATCGGACCAGGTTCTATCTGTACGACACGTATCGTGGCGGGTATCGGTGTTCCGCAGATCACCGCGGTCATGGATTGCTATGAGGTGGCAGATAAGTATGGAATCCCGATCATTGCAGACGGCGGGATCAAGTATTCCGGTGATATGACCAAGGCAATTGCAGCCGGAGCGAATGTCTGCATGATGGGAAGTATCTTCGCAGGATGTGATGAGAGTCCGGGAACATTCGAATTGTTCCAGGGAAGGAAATACAAGGTATACCGCGGCATGGGTTCTATCGCGGCGATGGAGAACGGAAGCAAGGACCGCTATTTCCAGACCGATGCGAAGAAGCTGGTTCCGGAAGGCGTAGAAGGACGCGTTGCCTATAAGGGTACGGTTGAGGATACTGTATTCCAGTTGATGGGAGGACTCAGGTCCGGTATGGGTTACTGCGGCGCACATACGGTGGAAGAGCTTAAGAAGAACGGAAGATTCGTGAAGATCTCCGCGGCTTCTCTTAAGGAGAGCCATCCCCATGATATACATATCACCAAAGAGGCGCCGAACTATAGTGTTGACGAATAAGAGCGGCAGATTTATAAGAGAGGTTTAAGAGATGAGAAGTGATTTCGGAACGACGTCTAAGGGCGAGAAGGCAGCATTATATACTCTGAAGAACAGTAACGGTATGGAAGCGGTAGTGTCAGACTACGGCGCTGTGCTGGTGAAGGTACTGGTCCCGGACCGGGAGGGGAAGCTTAGGGATGTGGTGCTTGGATATGATGATGTGAGCGGTTATGAAGCCGGAACCCTGTATTTCGGTGAGACAGTGGGGAGAGTGGCGAACCGCATCGGCGGCGGCAGCTTTGAATTGAACGGCAGGACTTATGAGCTTACACAGAATGACGGTCCCAATACTCTGCACGGCGGCAGGGATTATTATGGGAAGCGGATGTGGACGGCAGAAGAAGCGGATGACAGCCATGTAACATTTATGCTGAGCAGTCCTGACGGCGACCAGGGGTTCCCGGGGGCGGCGGACATCCGCGTGACCTATTCGCTGACGCAGGAGAATGAGGTGAAGATACACTATCATGCGGTGCCGGAAGCGGATACGCTTTTGAATCTCACGAACCACAGTTATTTTAACCTGTCCGGGCATGCGTCCGGGCTGGCGTTGGATCAGGAGGTTACGATCAATGCCGATGCCTATACGGAAGCGGATGCACAGTCTATTCCGACTGGAAATGTGATCCCTGTGGAAGGGACGCCTATGGATTTCCGGAAGGCGAAGACGGTAGGACAGGAGATTGAGTCGGATTACGAGGCGCTGATCTTCGGCCAGGGCTATGACCATAACTGGGTACTGAACGGGAGCGGATACCGTCAGGCCGCGTCTATGTATTCGGAGAAGACAGGGATTGAGATGAAGGTATATACAGATCTTCCCGGCATGCAGTTCTATACGGGCAACTTTATCGCAGAGGAAGCAGGTAAGGAAGGAGCCGTTTATAAGAAGCGTCAGGCTGTATGCTTTGAATCCCAGTATTTTCCGGATGCGGTGCATAAGGAGCAGTTTGCCGGACCTGTGGTGCGGGCCGGAGAGGTCTATGATACTACTACGGTCTATCAGTTTGGACGGAGATAAGATATGTGCATAATACCCTCAGTGTACAGGGGATCCGGGCAGTCTGCCGGAGTTCCGGTATGCTGGGGGTATCTCGATATGATAAAGAAGTCATCAAACAGACGTCTGATGGCATATTATGTTACTGTCAGAATACAAAACGGAGAAAGCCATGAAGAAAAAGAAGAAAAAGAGCCAGAAAAAGAATAGAATCCAATTATATCTGCGTGCAGGACTGGCCTTATTGATCGTTGCGTTGGTGATATTGATACTGATCAAGATATTCAAACCTTCCTGGCTTACCAATAAATATTTTGAGAAGACAGGAGAGAAGATCGAAGCGGTAGAACCGGAAATCGATGTGGAGCTTCTGACGGTGAACCCTTATTCAAGACCGGGTACGCCTACGGAGAAGATTACCGGTATTGTCGTTCATTATACGGCGAACCCGGGGTCGGATGCCATAGACAACAGGAATTATTTTGAGAGCTTAAAGGACGGCCATGACACCCAGGTGAGCAGTAATTTTGTTGTCGGCCTGAACGGTGAGATCGTGCAGTGTGTTCCGACCTGGGAGGTGGCTTATGCCTCGAACAGCCGTAATATAGATACGGTATCCATAGAGTGCTGCCACCCGGATGAGACGGGGAAATTCAACGACGCGACCTACACATCCATGGTCCAGTTATGTGCGTGGCTGTGTATGAAATTTGACCTGAATGAAGACAATGTGATCCGGCACTATGATGTGACGGGGAAGATCTGCCCCAAATATTTTGTCGAGGACGAAGAGGCGTGGAAGAAATTCCGGGAAGATGTGGGAAAGACGCTGGCAGATTTTAAGGATAATAAATAAAAGACGATACGGACAGGAGAGAATATGATGAGCGGGTTTGACTATAACATTGTGTTGATCGGTTTCATGGGAACCGGCAAATCCACGGTTTCAGAATACTTAAGCTCCAGGTTCGCGATGAGGACCGTAGAGATGGATCAGGTGATCGCAGAGCGTGAGAAGATGAGCATCCCGGAGATCTTCGCTGTACATGGGGAAGAGTATTTCCGGGATCTGGAGACGGGACTTCTGGTTGAGATGCAGTCCCACAAGAATGCGGTGATCTCCTGCGGAGGAGGAGCGGCCCTGCGGGAGAAGAATGTTGTGCAGATGAAGAAGAACGGGAAGGTGGTGCTCCTTACCGCAAGCCCGGAGACGGTCTATGAGCGTGTGAAGGACAGTGACGGCAGGCCGGTATTGGACGGCAGGAAGAATGTAAAGGGAATCTTAGAGTTGATGGAGCAGCGGCGGGACAGATATGAGGCTGCTGCGGACATCGTGGTCAATACGGATAATAAGACGGTGGCCCAGGTCTGTGAAGAGCTTGTGCAGCGTCTGATGGAGATAGAAGAGTAATGTTTGATATGTTTTTTCCAGACACATATGTGGCGTCCACATATGTGATCGATTTTGAACAATTATACGAGGAAGGATACAGGGGGCTGATCTTTGATATCGATAATACGTTAGTACCCCACGGAGCGCCGGCGGACAAGAGGGCGACAGCCTTATTCGACCGGCTTAAGAGTATCGGTTTTCGATGCTGTCTGATCTCGAACAATCAGGAACCAAGGGTGAAGATGTTCAACCAGGATATCGGGGTGGATTATGTCTATAACGCTCACAAGCCGTCCACGAAGAATTATGTGAAGGCCATGGAGATCATGGGGACAGACAGGGAGAATTCCCTGTTTATCGGTGATCAGCTTTTTACGGATGTATGGGGGGCGAAGCGGGCAGGGATCCGTAATATCCTTGTGAAGCCGATCCATCCCAAAGAAGAGATCCAGATCGTGCTGAAGCGTTATCTGGAGAGGGTTGTGCTGCATTTCTATAAAAAGAGCATGAAAAAGGGTAATCGCCGTTAGTCGATTACCCGAATGGTCTTGATCACAGGCTGGTCGCCGGCGTCTACCGTCCCGTTGTCATCCTGTACCGGTGTGTTCTCGCAGATCTGGTCTACGATCTCTATACCGGAGGTTACATGTCCAAAGGCAGCATAGTCCCCGTCAAGATGAGGGCTGTCCTGATGCATGATGAAGAACTGGGAGGATGCGCTGTCGGGATTCTGGGATCTGGCCATGGAGATGACGCCCCGTTCGTGGGCGATGTTATTCTCTATGCCGTTGTTTGAGAATTCCCCCTTGATCTCGGTGTCAGATCCGCCGGTTCCATTGCCCAGGGGGTCGCCGCCCTGGATCATAAATCCGCTGATGATACGGTGGAAGGTAAGCCCGTCATAGAATCCGTCTTTGGCAAGGGTTACAAAGTTGGTGACCGAGATGGGAGCGGTATCGGCATCAAGCTCAAGGGAGATGGTACCGTAATCGTTGATCTCGATCTCAGCGTGGTGCAGGCCGCTTAGAAGGTCTTCCTTGTGATCGGCCGTCTCATCGCCGGAAGGATCGGAAGCTTCGTCTGATACCTGACCGGATGTGTTCTGTTCGGCCTTGTCCTCGCCTTTCTTGTCCGAACCGCATCCGGTGATGACAGCGGCAAAAAGGGCTGTACATAGAAGAAATAAGGTTGCTTTTTTCATAATCATGCCTCCAGAAAATATAATTTTTGTTAGATTACATACTCATTTATTGTAGAATGTATCATGCGGAAATGTCAAATGAATTTTTGTGAAGAAAAAAAGGTTGAAAAAAGGCGTAATCTATTATAGAATGAAAAAAGGAAAAATGAATGTATGAATGCGCGTTTGGCGCGGCTAAGGAGGATTTATAGAATGGCAGATGCTTATATTGAGAAGGGTACTACTTACGAGATTGACGGGAAGGTGTATGAATGTCTGGAATTCTTACACGTAAAACCAGGAAAGGGATCCGCGTTTGTCCGTACGAAGTTAAAAGACGTGATCAACGGCGGTGTAGTTGAGAGAACATTTAACCCGTCGAAGGATGTGCTGAAGAAGGCATTTATCGAGAGGAAGGAAGTACAATACCTGTATAATGACGGCGACTTGTATTACTTTATGGATATGGAGACCTATGAGCAGACACCGGTGGGCAAAGACGATGTCGGTGACGCTTTGAAGTTTGTGAAGGAGAATGAAGTAGTTTCCATGAAGTCTTATCAGGGGAAGGTATTTGCGATCGAGCCTCCGTTCACAGTTGAGCTTGTGATCACAGAGTCTGAGCCGGGAGTGAAGGGGAATACGGCGACAGGCGCGACGAAGCCGGCGATCGTTGAGACAGGCGCTCAGGTTATGGTTCCGTTGTTTGTGGAGCAGGGCGAGAAGATCAAGATCGACACCCGTACCGGACAGTATTTATCCAGAGCGTAGCGAAATATGTCGAAATATGGCATACGAAAAGCCTTGCAATTTCTGCAGGGCTTTTTTATAATGGTTTTACCATAATATTTCAATTATATTCTAAATGATTCTAAGGCAGGATTCATGCCGGGTTCCATGAGAAAAGACATGCAGCTATTTAAGAAAGGAGAGGAATGACATATTTTCAGTTTATCCATGAGGTAGAAGTTAAGGTGAAGGAAGAAGTAAGGGATGATGTAACGGTATACATACATTCGGCGGTGAAGAACAACGGGACAAAGAGACATGGATTGACGATCGCACAGAAAGGGATCAATATCTTCCCGACGATCTATCTGGAGGAATACTATCAGCAGTTTCAGGGCGGAAGTTCGGTGGAGCACATTGCCGGGGAGATCTTAAGGCTGTATAAGGAAGTGCGGTTCCGGCGTTCATTCGAGGGAGAATTCATCAAGGATTATCAGAATGTAAGAAGGAAGATCATCTATCGTCTGGTGAACCGCGAGGCGAATCGGGAATTGTTGAAGGAAGTTCCCTATGAGGAATATCTGGATCTTGCAGTGATCTTCTATGTGCTGATCGAAGTGAATTCACACGGAATGGCGTCTTTGATGATCAGAGATGAGCATCTGGAGATGTGGAATGTAACGAAGAGCGAGATTGCAAGGAAGGCTAAGGAGAATACACCCAGGCTTCTTCCCTATGAATTTGGGACCATGTATGCTCTGATCGAAGAGCTGACAGGCGAGGATGGGGGAAGCTTTGAAGATGTTATGTATGTGATGAGCAACCGGCTCCGCAGTTACGGCGCTGCGGCGATCCTGTATGAGGACAGGCTTGAAGGAATCGGAGATTATCTTAAGGAGAATTACTATGTGCTG